>NZ_JAFATE010000293.1 GCF_019244115.1 Bradyrhizobium sp. | reverse complement strand
GCCAAGCAGCATCTCGCTCATGTCGACGGCGTCATGCTCGGGCGTGCGGCCTATCAGGAGCCCTGGCGGCTGCTCGAGGTCGATGCGGAGATCTTTGGCGCGCCAGGCGGGCCGCGCAGCATGAAGGACGTGTTCGCGGCCATGATGCCCTATGTCGCGCGCGAACTCGCCTCGGGCACGCGGTTGCATGCGATCACGCGGCATTTCGTCGGCGCCTTCCACGGCGTGCCCGGCGCCCGTGCGTTCCGCCGTCACCTCGCCGTGCATGGCGTCAGGGCAGGGGCAGGAATCGACGTGCTGGTCGACGCGATCGCCCTGGTCGAAGAGCGCGCCGGCGCGATGGCGGCGTAGCGCAGCCTCCAGCGACGTGGACATACGCGACGCGACCGAGGCCGATGCCAGCGGCAGCTGCATGGTCTTCATGCAGCTGATGCTTGAAGATCCTGCTCAGGGATAGCCGCGCAGCATCAGGTGGTCGGCGCGCACCTCCCAGCTTTCCAACCGGTCGAGGAAGGTCATGCCGAGCAGATTGGTCTTCATCTGGCCGTGCGGCACCACCAGCGCCGGGATCGAACGCTCGACCAGATTGCCGATCGCGAGCCGATCGAGCGTCAGCCGCGCCGCCCTGGTGTGCCCGCCGGCCGTCTCCAGATCGACATTGTAATCGAGCAGCTCGAGCGGCAGTCCGGCCGCTTTCGCGGTCTCGTAGGTGAGCACGACCGAGGTGGCGCCGGTGTCGATCACCATCGGGACGGCTACGCCATTGATCTTCGCCTGCAAGGTGAACTCGCCGCCTTGCCCCCGTCCGATCTGTACGGCGCGCGCTGACGGCGTGTGCTTGCGGAACATCGCGGAGACGCTGTCGCTGGCACGCGCCGCCGTTTCGGGGTCCTTGTAGGCGACGACCGTTCCGACGGTGACGGCCATCAAAAGCAGGACGAGAAGGGCGCGGTTCATCGCGATCCTCCGCACATGGCTCCCGTGCCGATCACGGCCGCCTCGTCATCGGCGCAAGGCCAGCGCCGGCCATGCGCGCCGGCAACTCTGCCATCAGCGCGCGCCGCTCGGCGCTCTCCATCCCTCCCCAGCGCGCAATTTCGGGCAGGGTGCGTCCGCAGCCTAGGCAAAGCCCTGTTTGGGGATCGATCATACAGACGGCGATACACGGTGTGTCCTGGCTCATTCGACAATATTGACTGACGCCTCGAAGCTTGCGCAAGGGAGCAACGGCATGCGCGGGCCTCATCCGGTGCCCGCGCTCATGATCGGCTTGCGGCGCAGCCTGCGCCTGTCGTCGGCGGCTGCCGTTTCCGGCTGCAGGGGCGGCGCGTCCGCCTCGTCGGACATCGGGCCCAGCGCCGACATCACGCGCTCCGGCGGGAAGGTGACGATCACCTCGGTGCCGATGCGCAGCTTCGATTTCAACGTAAACGTGCCGCCATGCATGTCGATCAGATTCTTGGCGATTGGAAGGCCGAGCCCCGCGCCCTGTTCGGCCGATTTGATCGAGTTGGAGCCCTGGCCGAAGGAGGCCAGCACGATCGGGATCTCGTTCTCGGGTATCCCCGAGCCGGTGTCCTTGACGCTCAGATATTGTCCGCCGGAGGCGGTCCAGCCGGCCTTCAGCCAGATCTCGCCGCCCTGCGGGGTGAACTTGATGGAATTCGACAGCAGATTGAGCACGACCTGCCGGATTGCGCGCTCGTCGGCCCACAGCCGAGGCATGCCTTGCTCGAACACCTCGTAAATGGTGATGCCGCGGCTCGACGCGCGCAGTTTTAGCAGATGGTGGCAGTCGGCCACCACATGCACCAGCGAGACCGCTTCCTCGTTGAGCTCGTAGCGGCCGGCCTCGATCCGCGACAGGTCGAGGATCTCGTTGATGAGGTTGAGGAGGTGAACGCCGGAATTGTGGATGTCGGCGGAATATTCCTTGTAGACCGGCACGGTGTGCGGCCCAAAGATTTCGCTCTTCATCACCTCGGAAAACCCGAGGATCGCATTCAGCGGCGTTCTGAGCTCGTGGCTCATCTGCGCCAGGAATCGCGACTTGGCGACGTTGGCGGCTTCGGCGCGGTGCCGTGCTTCGTCCGAGATCGCCTTGGCCTGCTCCAGTTCGCCGATCAGCGCGTCCTTTTCGGCGCGCGCCTCCAGCGTCGCCAGCGTGGTCGAGTGCAGGCGGTGGGCGAGCAGGGCGAAATAGCCCTCCGCGGCGAGCGCGAGCGCGGCCAGCACGTAATTGTCGAACGCGCCGCTCAGCACGAAATTGAGCGCGATCGCCACCGTCACCGGCGCGGTCGCGGCAAGGGCCGCGACCGGCAGATTCGCCGAGAGCATGCTGGAGACCGCGATCACCAGCAGCATCAAAAACATGATCATAGCCCCCGAGGCCGCATCGAGCGCCGGATGGATCAGCACGGTGACCCAGCACAGGCCGTAGAGCAGATCGAGCAGCACGAAGCGTGTGCGCCATTTGCGGGTCGATGGGATCGAGGGCTGTTCGGCGAGAAAGCGGACGCAGTGGCGCGTGATCGCGGCGTGAACGCAGAGCATGCCGCAGGTCCAGGCCGCCGCAGTGATCGGCTGCATCCACAGGCCGAACAGCAAGCCCGTTGCAACCACCAGCAGGATGACGACGAGCGACGCGGAGATCCGGGTCTGCGCGTATTGACGTAACAGCTCTCGGTCGAAAGCCGGGCGGGTTCCACTGGTCGACGTTAACTTGTCCCGCGCCTCGCGCACACGCTGCTGGGCCGCCCGCCGGGCATTGACCGGAACCGGGGCGGGCGGTTCTGCCGGAGGCTGAAAAACCTCAGGTTTTTCGGCGGGTTTGCTCATCAAACAACACAAATCCTGCCCGCGGACCGCGCGAGCCTTTTGGATCGCCTATCTGTGGAGCCAAATCCTTAAGAGCTGCCTTAAAGAGCTAAAGAATCCCGTTAATGCGGGGTTAAAACTAACCTGTGCGGCAGCTCCAGAACCGGCCGAGGACGTCATTGCGAGGCGCAAAGCGCCGAAGCAATCCAGTTCTTCGCCCGTGGCCCTGGATTGCTTCGCTTCGCTCGCAACGACGGTCCGATTACCGCTCCAGTCGCGCCAGCAGGCTCGATGTGTCCCAGCGCTTGCCGCCCATCTTTTCCACCTCGGAGTAGAACTGATCGACCAGCGCGGAGACCGGCAGGTTGGCGCCGTTGCGACGGGCCTCGCTGAGGCAGATCGACAGATCCTTGCGCATCCATTCGACGGCGAAGCCGAAATCATACTTGCCGTCGTTCATGGTCTTGTAGCGGTTTTCCATCTGCCAAGACTGCGCGGCACCCTTCGAGATGGTCTCGATCACGGCGGCTACGTCGAGGCCCGACTTCTTCGCAAAATGGATGCCCTCGGAGAGACCCTGCACCAGCCCTGCGATGCAGATCTGGTTGACCATCTTGGTGAGCTGGCCGCTGCCGGCGGGTCCGAGCCGCTTGCACATCCGGGCATAGGCCGCGATCACGGGCTCGGCGCTCGCATAGGCATCCTCGGCGCCGCCGCACATCACCGTCAGCACGCCATTTTCCGCGCCGGCCTGTCCGCCCGAGACGGGCGCATCGACGAATTTGAAGCCGCCCTTGGTGGCCGCGGCATCGAGCTCGCGCGCCACTTCGGCTGACGCAGTGGTGTGATCGACGAAGGTCGCGCCTTTTTTCACGCCAGCGAAGGCGCCGTCCGGACCGATCGTGACCGCGCGCAGATCATGGTCATTGCCGACGCAGCACATCACAAAATCCTGGCCCTCGGCGGCGGCCTTGGGCGTCGGCGCGCTCTTGCCACCGAACTTCTCGACCCATTGCTGCGCCTTGGCCGCGGTGCGGTTGTAGACCGTGACCTCGTGGCCGCCTTTTTTCCTAAGGTGTCCCGCCATCGGGAAACCCATCACGCCGAGACCGAGAAAAGCGACTTTGGCCATGGATCGAACCTTTTGTCTTGGGGTTTTGCCGGGGCGTTCGCCCAGCCCATCTGGGAAAGGTTTGGCGACCCTGATCCGCAGGGGAAACGCAGGTTCCGCGCAAACGACAGGCGGGCACCATAACGGCTGCGCAGGGGAGGGCAACGGCTTCGTTTGGCGACGGGTCCCGGTTTTGTGCTAGGCTCCTTGAGCCCCAAGCAAATTCACAAAAAAGGGAGTGTATCGCATGGGCATGAGTGTAGGCGTGCTCGACCATTTCAACATTCGGACCCGCAATCTGGCCGATACGGTCCATTTCTATGAGGATGTTTTGGGCCTGGAAAAGGGCCCGCGTCCGAACTTCGCCTTCCCCGGCGCCTGGATGTACAGCGAGGGCAAGGCGGTGGTGCATCTGGTCGACATCTCCGGGACCAGCGAGCCGCAGAAGCCGGATTCCGGCGTCGTGCATCACGTCGCCTTTGCCAGCCGCGGTTTTGATGACATGAAGCAGCGGCTGAAAGCCAAGGACATGCGCTTCGAGGCGCGGCAGGTGCCGGGCGGCGAGCTGTGGCAGATCTTCGTCGATGACCCCAACGGCGTCCTGATCGAGCTGAACTACGAGGCCGCCAAGGAAGGCAGCGCGGCCGCGCCCGAAGAACGCAAGGACGATATCGGGGCCAAGCAGCACGCGTAGAGCAGAGCGTGACGGCCCTTTGCGCGAAGCGATCGGTGCGTGTCGCAGTTCACCTCTCCCCGCTTGCGGGGAGAGGTCGGATCGCATCTTAAGATGCGATCCGGATGAAGGGGACTCTCCCCGAGTAGCGGTCTTGGAGACTCCCCCTCACTCCAACCCTCTCCCCGCAAGCGGGGAGCGGGAGCCCAGCTGCATCGTGGCTGGCAGCCGAGGTCGGAAGGCTGTTCTTTTCTGCTGGGCCGTCCTATCTGTGCCCTGACGATTTCGGCAGGAGATGCGCCTTGAGCGTGACGCAGCAACAGGTTCTCGACACCCTGAAGAAGATCAGGTCGCCGCGCGGCATGGCCCTGACCGAGGCCAATGTGCTGTCGGCGATCGCGGCCAGTGACGGCAAGGTGTTTTTCTCGATCAATGTCGACGCCAACGAGGCACGCGCCTGGGAAGGCGTCCGCGCCGAGGCCGAGGCCGCGGTGCGCGCGATTGCCGGCGTCTCCACTGCCCTGGTCGCGCTCACGGCCGAGCGCCGGCCCGGTGCCGCGGCGCCGGCGCCACAGCGGCACGCACCTGGTCACACGCATGGCGTCCAGCCGGTCAGCGCCCATCGGCCGCCGCAATCGCCGGCCTCGCCGATGTCGCGACAGGCCGAGATTCCCGGTGTCGCTGCGGTTATCGCAGTCGCCTCCGGCAAGGGCGGAGTCGGCAAGTCGACCACCGCGGTCAATCTGGCGCTCGGCCTCTCCGACCTCGGCCTCCGGGTCGGCCTGCTCGATGCCGACATCTACGGACCATCCATTCCGCGGCTGACCGGGCTGCACGAGAAGCCGGAATTGACCGAGGAGCGGAAGATGATTCCGCTGCAGCGCTTCGGCCTCTCGATCATGTCGATCGGCTTTCTGGTCGAGGAAGACACTGCGATGATCTGGCGGGGGCCGATGGTGATGTCGGCGATCAACCAGATGCTCAGGGACGTGGCATGGGGCACGCTGGACGTGCTCGTCGTCGACATGCCCCCCGGTACCGGCGATGCGCAATTGACGCTCGCACAGAATGTGCCGCTGAAGGGCGCCGTCATCATCTCGACGCCGCAGGACCTCTCTTTGATCGATGCGCGGCGGGGGCTTGCGATGTTTCGCAAGGTCAATGTGCCGGTGCTCGGCATCATCGAGAACATGAGCTATTTCCAGTGCCCGCATTGCGGCTCGCGTTCGGACATCTTTGGCCATGGCGGTGCGCGCCACGAGGCCGAGCGGCTCGGCGTGCCGTTCCTCGGCGAGATCCCGCTGCACATGGCGATTCGCGAAACCTCCGATTCGGGCCATCCGGTCGTGATCAGCGACCCCAGGGGGACGCATGCAGCGGCCTACCGGGCCATTGGCTCAGCGATTCGCGATCAGCTCAAGGGCGTCATCGCCGCCGCATAGGCCGAATCGCGAGTCTGCCGAGATATGCGACTTTGGTACGGTGCGTCATGGCTTGCTCGCGTTTTCGCAAAGCGCTGTTCCGTGTTAAACGCCCGCGAGGAACGCTCCCGTTCGACGTAGGACGTGATTGGGTGGGTGCGAGCGATCAAACACGTGGGAAACGTCCCCTCAAGCAGGAGATGCCTTGCAATGAAGCGTCGTGATTTTCTGAAAGTGTCGGCGGTCGGTGCCGCAGCGAGCGCGGTGGCCGCGCCGGCGATCGCCCAGTCCTCGCCCGAGATCAAGTGGCGCCTGACCTCCAGTTTCCCGAAATCGCTGGACACGATTTATGGCGGCGCCGATCAGGTCGCGAAATACGTCGCCGAAATGACCGACAACAAGTTTCAGATCCAGGTCTTTGCCGCCGGTGAAATCATCCCGGGCCTGCAGGCGCTCGATGCCACCTCCAACGGCACCGTGGAGATGAGCCACACCGTCTCCTACTACTATGTCGGCAAGGATCCGACATTTGCGATCTATGCCTCGGTGCCGTTCGGCCTCAACGCGCGTCAGCAGAACTCGTGGTGGTACCAAGGCGGCGGGCAGGAGCTCGGCAACGAGTTCTTCAAGAAGTTCGGCGTCATCGGTTTTCCCTGCGGCAACACCGGCACGCAGATGGGCGGCTGGTTCCGCAAGGAGATCAAGACCGTCGCCGATCTCTCCGGCCTGAAATTCCGCATCGGCGGCATCGCGGGACAGGTGCTGCAGAAGGTCGGCGTGGTGCCGCAGCAGCTCGCCGGCGGCGACATCTACCCGGCGCTCGAGAAGGGCACCATCGACGGCGCCGAATGGGTCGGGCCCTATGACGACGAGAAGCTCGGTTTTCAGAAGGTTGCGAAATACTATTACTACCCCGGCTTCTGGGAAGGCGGCCCGACCGTGCATGCCTTCTGCAATCTCGAAAAGTGGAATTCGCTGCCGAAGAACTACCAGGCCATCGTCACCAACGCGATGGCGAACGCCAACAGCTGGATGGCCGCGCGCTACGATATGCAGAACCCGGCCGCCCTGAAGCGCCTTGTCGCGGGCGGCACGCAGCTGCGCCCGTTCACCAATGAAGTGCTGGAAGCTTGTCTCAAGGCGACCAACGAATTGTGGGCGGAGATCTCGGCCAAGAACCCCGATTTCAAGAAGTCGATCGATGCGATGCAGGCCTATCGTTCGGACGAATATCTCTGGTGGCAGGTCGCCGAATACACATTTGACAGCTTCATGATCCGTTCGCGCACCCGCGGCTGACGATCCGGCGTCATTCCGGGGCGTCGAAGACGCGAACCCGGAATCTCGAGATTTCGGGTTCGCCCCGGAATGACAACGGATGTCTTAGTCTTAAGTCGTAGAAAGCCCGGCCGCTGGCCGGGCTTTTTGCGTATTCGGAGGGATGGAAATCGCAGATTGGATGTTCCATCCTTGTGACAAGCCTCGGCACGAAGGCGAACAATGACACGTCCAACAGGGAGAGAACATGAAGAGACGAGATTTCATCAAGGTCACCGGTCTGGGGGCTGTAGGTGCGGCGACATTGGCGGCGCCCGCGATTGCGCAATCGATGCCCGAAATCAAATGGCGAATGACAGCGAGCTGGCCGAAATCGCTCGACACCCTTTATGGCGGCGCCGAGCTGATGGCCAAGGCGGTCGGTGAAGCCACCGACGGTAAATTCCAGATCCAGACTTTTGCCGCTGGAGAGATCGTCCCTGGCTTGCAAGTTGTCGATGCGGTCCAGAACGGCACAGTCGAGATGGGCCACACCGCGTCCTACTACTATTTCGGCAAGGACCCGACCTTCACCTTCGGTGCGTCGGTGCCGTTCGGTCCGAACATGCGCCTCAACCAGGGTTGGTATGTCATCGGCGGTGGCAAAGAGGTCCTGAACGATTTCTACAAAAGCTATAACATCATCTCGCTGCTCGCCGGCAACACTGGCGCTCAGATGGGCGGCTGGTTCCGCAAGGAAATCAACACCGTCGATGATCTGAAGGGCCTGAAATTCCGTATCGGCGGATTTGCTGGAAAGGTGCTGCAGAAGCTTGGCGCCGTGCCGCAGCAGCTCGCCGGCGGCGATATCTATCCGGCGCTTGAGAAAGGCACGATCGACGGTGCCGAATGGGTCGGTCCCTACGACGACGAGAAGCTCGGCTTCTACAAGGTCGCGCCTCACTACTACTACCCCGGTTGGTGGGAGGGCGGCCCGATGCTGCTTGCGTTCGTCAATCTGGACAAGTGGAATGCGCTTCCGAAATACTATCAGAGCACGCTCGAACAAGCCGGCCACCTTGCCAACAATTGGATGATGGCGAGGTACGACCAGGCCAACCCGATGGCGTTGAAGAAGCTGCTTGCCGGCGGCACCAAGCTGCACGCCTTCTCGCCGGAGATCATGCAAGCCTCGTTCAAGGCTGCGATGGAATTGCACGCCGAAGTGTCGGCGACCAACGCCAACTTCAAGAAGGCCTACGAGTCCCTGATGGCGTTTGCGAACACCGGGTATCAGTGGTTCCAGGTTTGCGAGATGGGCTTCGACCTCTTCATGACACGCCACGCGCTGAGCTGACGCATCCGTCGCTGCGAGGAGCGTAAGCTCTTAAGCAATCCAGTGTCCCGGGCTCGGCCCTGGATTGCTTTCGCTTCGCTCGCAATGACGAGAGGCTGCGGCAACCCCGGAGAAGGCTCCGGGGCACTTCCTGCACGAAAGCGATCGCCGGATGCGACCGTTTTGTCCGCGACCTCCGTTCATCCGTTCGCGGCACCGCACCACGCCAAGCCGTGCAAAACACGCGGCCTCCTACTGGAATTTCATATTTCTGCGCCACATTGCGTTGTCAGTCGGCTCTTCTGAAGCCGGCCTTTATAACCAACAATAGGGAGGACAGACCATGCATCGACCCTATCTTGTCGGCGCGACAGGGCTTTTTGCCTTGGTCGCGATTTCCGGTACGCCCGCGCTGGCGTCGCCGTGCACCAACCTGCAATCGCTTCAGCTCGAGCACACCACCATCACATCGGCCACCGACAACACATCCGGCGTGTTCGTGGTGCCCAACGCCAACCCGCCGCAGACCATCGGCGGACTTCCCGCGTTCTGCCGCGTCACGGCGACGCTGACACCGACCTCCGACTCGGCGATCAGGATCGAGCTGTGGCTGCCGGAGACGACATGGAACGGACGCTTTCTCGGCACCGGCGGCGGCGGGTTTCAGGGCGTCATCACCTACAATGAGCTCGCGAGCGGCATCCAGGGCGGTTTTGCCACGACCAACAGCGATCTCGGCACCGGCGTGTCCGGGTGCAGCCCGCTGTATTGCGGCTCGAACGGCAACATGGGCAACCCGCTGGCCATCGCGTTCGGCGATCCGCCCAACCCCAGCCCCGGCCTGTTCGGTCATCCCGAGCGGATCAAGGATTTTGGCTACCGCGCGATCCACCTGATGACGGTGCGCGGCAAGGAGATCGCCGACGCGTTTTATCAGCACGGCGCCGCAAAAGCCTATTTCGCTGGCTGCTCGACCGGCGGCCAGAACGCGTTGATGGAAGCGCAGCGCTTCCCGAACGACTATGACGGCATCCTCGCGGGCGCGCCGGCGTTCAACCGCACGCACCTACACATGGGAGCGATTTCGCTGTGGCAGGACACTCATGCGAGCCCGGGGCGCCTGATTCAGCCGGGCCAGATGACGCTGATCAACAAGGCGGTGCTCAAGCAATGCGTCGGCCAGGACGGCGGGGCTGCGACCGACCAGTTCTTGACCGATCCGCGCGACTGCCGCTTTGATCCAAAAGTGCTGCAATGCACCGGCGGCAACGTCCCACCGGCCTGCCTGTCCGCCGACCAGGTCACGACGATCCGTAAATACTATGCTGGCACCATCGATCCGGTGACCGGCGAGGTCATCAATCCCGGCTCCGAGCGCGGCAACGAGACTGACGATGTGCGCGCGCTCGGGCTTGCGCTGCAGGAGAATCTTCCGGAGCCGGCGTTCGACGGACTGTTCTACTGGGTGTTCGGGCAGAGTTTTGGTTTCCCGAGCGGAGCCCACAATTTCCAGAATTTCGACTTCCACAACGACGTCGACACTGTCGATGACCAGCTCGCCAGGGTACTGAATGCGAACTCGACCGATCTCGGCGAGTTTCGCGAGCACGGCGGCAAGCTCATCCTGTATCACGGCTGGGCCGATCCGCTGATCCCATCGCAGAGCAGCATCAACTATTTCAACGCACTCGTTGAAAACGAAGGCGGCGGGTTCCAGCCGGCGCGCTTTGACAAGGACGGCACGCGGCGCAAGACCCAGAGCTATGCCCGCCTGTTCATGGTGCCCGGCATGTTCCACTGCTCGGGCGGTCCCGGGCCCAACGTGTTCGACGCGATCACGCCGCTCGTGACCTGGGTGGAGAAGGGCACCGCGCCGGACACGATCGTGGCGACAAAATTCGTGGCCGACACGCCGCCGGCCGTCGAGATGACGCGGCCGCTCTGCGTCTATCCTAAGGTCGCGAAATACAATGGCAGCGGCAGCACGACCCTAGCTGCGAACTTTACCTGCGTCAGCGACGAGCGCGACTTCAACCAAACGCCGGCCCCGCAATTCGGGCCGTGACAATGCGAAAAACCCCGGGCCTCCGGGGTTTTTGTTTAGGCGTCATCGTCCGCGAAAGCGGACGATCCAGTATTCTGTACATTCTCCGTTTAGTTCAAGTGCCGCCGATTACTGGATGCCCCGCCTACGCGGGGAATGACGCAGCTAGAGGCAAGGTCGCTCGGATTACTGCTTCGGCGGCCCGAAATCGAGCGGCGGCAGCTCGATCTGCGGCACCTCGATCTTGACCTTGTTGAGGTCGACCTCGACGGGCTTGTCGAGCAGGATGGTGACGGTGGACGGGAGGGCGATGACGAGCAGCACCATGATCGCCTGCAGTCCGACCCAGGGCAGGGCGCCCCAATAGATGTCGGAGCTCTTGACCTCCTTCGGCGCTACGCCGCGCAAATAGAACAGCGCAAAACCGAACGGCGGATGCATGAACGAGGTCTGCATGTTGACGCAGAGCATGACGCCGAACCAGATCAGCGCCGGTCCGTCGCCGACCGCGGGCCCGAGAATCTTCTGCGCGATCGGCGCGATCATCGGCAGGATGATGAAGGCGATCTCGAAGAAGTCGAGGAAGAACGCCACGAAGAAGATGAAGACGTTGATGAAGATCAGAAAACCCCAGACGCCGCCGGGCAGCGAGGTCAGGAGGTGCTCGAGCCAGACGCCGCCGGAGACGCCCAGAAACACCACCGAGAAGCAGGTCGAGCCGATCAGGATGAAGGTGACCATGCAGGTGATGCGCATGGTGGTCTGGTAGCCCTGCTTGATGAGGTCACGCAGTTCGGGAATGCGGGCCGCCTCGATGCAGATCCAGGCCACCGCGAAGTAGGTCACGGCA
>NZ_JAFATE010000129.1 GCF_019244115.1 Bradyrhizobium sp. | reverse complement strand
GTGCGCTCGGCCGAAGGCGCGGGCGCCGCCTGAAACAGGAACGGCATGAAGGTCGGTCCCTGGCACAATTGCATGAATTGCAATGCGGCCAGACGGCAATCCTCGATTGCGAGGTCGCCGATCGCGGCGCGCGCTTCAAGATAGGCGGCGAGCTTGCCGATCGTGTGTGCGATCACGTTATTGTAAAAGCGCCGGCCGACCTCCGGCATCCGTTCGGCAATGGCCATCACCGTGCGCGACGCTGATCCGCCGCCGGGCCGGCAGAGGATCTGGACATAGGCGCGGCCAAACTCTGTCAGGGTCTCGACGACCGGGCGCTCCGGATGGAAATTGTACAATTCCTTGCTGTATTCGGCGATTTCGGTCTCGACGATGGCTTCGAACAGCCCGCTTTTGTCGGGAAAATAGACATAGAGCGTCCCCTTGGAGACGCCTGCCGCGCGGGCGATCTCGCCCATGCTGGCCCCGTCAAAGCCAAGATCCAGGAAAACCCTTCGCGCGCCATCCACGATCTGGCGGCGCTTGGTGCTGTCCTCATCGCCCAAGCCACTGCCAACGGCGCGCAATGTGCCCGGCTCAGCCGCAACCATTAGTTTAGCCTCTCAGCAATCATTTTCAGCCCGGGAAACTTATCGGAAGGACTCCCCTGGTCAAATTTCCACATTGAACCTACCTTGACCGAACCGTTCGGTCAATGATAAATATCATAGTGCGAAGCCGCAAAGGCCTGATCTGGCCTGTTGCTGCCACCGGATTTGTATTGGGGAAGGCGTTATGGCCACAGTTAGAGATCAAGCCGCGCGCGCGCTGCGCCAGGAGCCGGGCGAGGCCGAGAGCGATACCGCCAGCGAGCCGTCGCGCGGGTTAGGGGAAACGCTCCGCGCCCATGTCGCCGACGAGACCAAGCGCCGCCCCGCCGAGCCCGCTCCCGCCGTCGACAAGCCCCAGCCGGTGCCGGTCCCCCCAGCAGCGGCAGCCCCGGCCAAGCCCGGCAGGCGCCGCTTCGTCCTGATCGGGATCGGGCTTTTGCTGGCGCTCGCAGCCGGAGCTTACGGCATCAATTACTGGCTTGTCGGACGTTTCTTCGTCTCCACCGACGACGCCTATGTCCGCGCCAACAACACCATGATGGGCGCGCGCGTGACGGGTCACATCACCGCGATCTTGCCGCGGGACAACGCGCTGGTGCATGCCGGCGATATCCTCTTCAAGATCGACGATGGCGACTATCGGATCGCCGTGGACGCCGCGCGCACCAAGATTGCGACGCAGGAGGCCACGATCGCGCGGATCGGCCGCCAAGTCGACGCGCAGGCCAGCGCGGCCGGACAAGCCGCCGCCAACCTCGCCTCTGCCGAGGCCGGGCTGAAGCGTGCCGACCTCGACTATGACCGCCAGCAGATGCTGAGCGGCAAGGGCTTTGCCTCCCATGCGACCTTCGAGCAGTCCGAAGCCGCACGCGACCAGGGCGCAGCCGGCGTGAAGGCCGCGAAGGCAGCCTATGACAATGCGCGCGACATGGTGGAAGTGACCAGGGCCCAGCAGGCGGAGGCTGAGGCGCAGCTCGCCGAGCTCAAGACCCAGCTCGCCAAGGCCGAGCGCGATCTCGAATTCACGCTGGTCCGCGCGCCGGTCGACGGCCTCTTCTCCAACCGTCTCGTCAACACGGGCGATTTCATCGCGGTCGGCCAGCGGCTCGGCAATGTGGTGCCGCTCGACGAGGTCTTCATCGACGCCAATTTCAAGGAAACCCAGCTCAGGCGCATCCGTCCGGGACAGCCGGTGATGATCTCGGTGGACGCCTATGGCCATCGCAAGTTCAAGGGCATCGTCGAGAGCATCTCGCCGGCCGCAGGCTCGGTGTTCACGCTGCTGCCGCCCGACAACGCCACCGGCAACTTCACCAAGATCGTGCAGCGGCTCGCGGTCCGGATTCGGGTGCCGGCGGACGTTGCGCGCGAAAACCTGCTGCGCGCCGGCATGTCGGTCTATGCGACTATCGATACCACCAACGGGGCCGAGGATGCCGACAGCGGGACCGACCTCGATTCCCCGACCATGATTCACCCCCAATAGGTTGTCGCGCGCCGGCTTCGAAACCGGCGCTAATTCGATCCGGTCAGGATATGGCGAACGCCACGACAGCATCACCGGGCGCGATGATTGGGCCCAGCGCGCCCACCGAGCGCATCGCGCCGCGCCGGCTGATCGCGTTCCTCATCATGGTGTTCGGGATGTTCATGGCGATCCTGGACATCCAGGTCGTCTCGGCTTCGCTCAGCGACATTCAAGCGGGCCTGTCGGCGAGCTCCAGCGAGGTGTCCTGGGTTCAGACCGCATATCTGATCGCCGAGGTCATCGCTATACCGCTGTCCGGCTTCCTGTCGCGCGCGCTCGGCACGCGGCTGCTGTTTGCGATCTCGGCCGCGGGATTCACCGTTGCGAGCTTTCTGTGCGGCTTTGCCTCGACCATCGAGGAAATGATCCTATGGCGCGCGATCCAGGGATTTTTGGGCGCCGGCATGATCCCGACGGTGTTCGCTTCGGCCTACACCGTGTTTCCGCGCTCGAAATTCCACATCGTGACGCCGGTGATCGGGCTCGTTGCAACCTTGGCCCCGACGATCGGCCCGACCGTCGGCGGTTTCATCACCGATGCGATGTCGTGGCACTGGCTGTTCTTCATCAATATCATTCCGGGCATCATCATCACCGTCGGCGTGCTGGCGCTGGTCGATTTCGACGAGCCGCATTTCGAACTGCTCGATCATTTCGACTGGTGGGGGCTGATCTTCATGGCGGGCTTCCTCGGCTCGCTCGAATACGTGCTGGAGGAGGGCCCGCAATATGAATGGCTGCAGGACACCTCGGTTGCGCTGTTCGCCTCCGTCGGCGCCATCTCCGCGATCGCCTTCTTCTGGCGGGTGCTGACCGCGAGGGTGCCGATCGTCGACCTGCGCGCCTTCACCAACCGCAACTTCGCGATCGGCTGCATGCTGCAGTTCTGCATAGGAATCGGCTTGTACGGACTGACCTACGTCTACCCGCGCTATCTCGCCGAGGTGCGCGGCTACAGCGCCATGATGATCGGCGAGACCATGTTCGTATCCGGCATCACCATGTTCCTGATGGCTCCGGTCGTCGGACGCATGCTGCAGCGCTTCGACCCGCGCTACATCATCATGTTCGGCCTCGTCGTGTTTGCGCTCGGCTCCTATCAGATGACCTGGATCACCCGCGACTTCGATTTCTACGAGCTGCTGGTGCCGCAGATCCTGCGCGGCATCGGCATGATGTGCGCGATGGTGCCGACCAACAACATCGCGCTCGGTACGCTGGCGCCGGACCGGGTGAAGAACGCCTCCGGCCTGTTCAACCTGATGCGCAATCTCGGCGGCGCGCTCGGCCTCGCGCTGATCAACGAAGTGCTGAACGACCGCACCGACCTGCACATCTCGCGCTTGCAGGAGCGGGTCAACTGGGGCAATGCCACGGCGGTCGAAACGCTGAACAGTTTCACTCAGCGCCTGCAGGGCATGGGCGACGCGGCGCTGATGGCGATGAAGCAGCTCTCGCAAATCGTGCACCGCCAGGCGGTCGTGATGGGTTATGGCGACGCCTTCTTCATGCTGACGCTGTTCTATGTCGGCCTGAGCCTCCTGGTCCTCTTGTTGAACAAGCCGACCGCGATGACCGGCGGAAGCGGCGGGCACTAGCGTTGGGAACCGCGGCCTGTATGGGTTGCAATGTCTCTCGATCCGGGTTATATGCTACGCATTGTCGCATCGAACCGGGGAGATTTGCATGACTATCGCATTTTCGCAGATCGCGCGCCCGCGTCCGACATTTTCGCTTGGCGCCGCATCCGGCAAATAGCAGCCGTCTTCGCCAGCTTCGATCGGGTCGTTGGTCCCGGTCCCCAGAGCTCCCCTTAAACCACTGATTTTTCAACGACGTCCGCCGTGCATCCATTGCACGCGAGGCGTCCAGAATGGAGCCGGCCGGCGCGCCAAGCGCGGCCGGATGATGCCATGACCTTCGATGCCAAGAAGCGGCCGGCCGCGATTCGCGTGGTGATGCCGTTCGTGTTCCGTCACTGGTTCAACCAGCCGCTGGCCACGCTCACCGTTGCCGGCGGCCTCTTGGGCGCCACCGTCGCCGACCTGTTTATGCCGATCTTCTCCGGCCATCTCGTCGACGCGCTGACCCTCGGGCCTGCGGACGCCGATGCGCGCCAAGCCGCCCTGATGGCGTTCGGCGCCATCGTCGCGCTCGGCCTGACCTCGATCGCGATGCGCATGATCGGGCTGCAGGCGATCGTGCCGTTCACGCTGAAGATCATGTCCGACGTCGCGCGCGACGCCTTCATGCGGGTGCAGCGCTTCTCGACCGACTGGCACGCCAACTCGTTTGCCGGCTCGACGGTGCGCAAGATCACCCGCGGCATGTGGGCGCTCGATCTCTACAACGACACCATCCTGCTGGCGCTGCTACCGTCACTGATGGTGCTGCTCGGCTCGATGGTGCTGCTCGGGTTGCATTGGGCCTCGCTCGGTCTCGTGATCGCGCTGGGGGCGCTGGTCTATGTGTCGATGACGGTCGCTCTCTCGATCCGCTACATCGCGCCGGCTGCGCGCGTCTCCAACGCCTGGGACACCAAAGTCGGTGGCACGCTGGCCGACGCGCTGACCTGCAACGGGGTGATAAAATCGTTCGGCGCGGAAGCGCGCGAGGATGTGCGGCTCGCCCGCGTCATCTCGCGCTGGCGCGCGCGGGTGAGGCGGAGCTGGATGCGCTACAACATCACCAACGCGGTGCAGCTTCTGGTGCTGCTGTGCCTGCGCGGTTCGGTGATCGGCGGGTCGGTGCTGCTGTGGATCGCGGGCCGCGCCTCGCCGGGCGACGTCACCTATGTCTTGACCAGCTACTACATCATTCACGCCTACTTGCGTGATGTCGGCATGCACATCAACAACCTGCAGCGGTCGGTGAACGATATGGAGGAACTGGTTGCCATTCACGACGAGCCGATCGGGATTGCCGATGCACCCGACGCCCGGCCGATCGGGATCACCGGCGGCCGCATCGTGTTCGATCGCGTGACTTTCCTCTATGGCGGTCATCGCGATCCGCTCTATGACGGCCTGTCGGTCGACATCCGCGCCGGCGAGCGTGTCGGACTGGTCGGCCGGTCCGGCTCCGGCAAGACGACCTTCGTCAAGCTGGTGCAGCGGCTCTACGATGTCTCCGGCGGCAAGATCCTGGTCGACGGGCAGGACATCGCGAAGGCGACGCAGCAGTCGCTGCGCAGCCAGATCGCCATCGTGCAGCAGGAGCCGATCCTGTTTCACCGCACGCTGGCGGAGAACATCGCCTATGGCCGCCCCGGCGCGAGCCAGGCCGCGATCGAACAGGCGGCGCGGCTCGCCAATGCGCATGACTTCATCATGCGTCTGCCGAAGGGCTACGGCACGCTGGTCGGCGAGCGCGGCATCAAACTGTCCGGCGGCGAGCGGCAGCGCGTGGCGCTGGCGCGGGCGTTCCTGGCCGACGCGCCGTTCCTGATCCTGGACGAGGCGACCTCGAGCCTTGATTCGGAATCGGAGGCCGCGATCCAAGAGGCGATGGAGCGGCTGATGAAGGGGCGCACCGCGATCGTGATCGCGCACCGCCTGTCGACCGTGCAGAGCCTCGACCGCATCCTGGTGTTCGACCGCGGCGACATCGTCGAGCAGGGCAGCCACGCCATGCTGATGGCGCGCAGCGGCGGCATCTATCGCTCGCTGTTCGAGCGGCAGGCGACCGAGTTCGCACGCGCCACCGCGGCGGAGTAGGTACACTCGTCGTCATGGCCGGGCAAAAGCGCGAAGCGCGTCTTGCGCGAGCGTTCGCGCAGATGTCCCGGCCATCCACGTCTTTTCATTCCAGACGGAAAGTAAGACGTGGATGCCCGCGACAAGCGTGGCATGACGCGTGAGTGTGGTGATCGACCGCCCGTCTATCGCCAGCCGATGCTGTTCCAGACGAGGCCGATGCCCGAGAGCAGCAGGAGCGCCAGCACGACGTCGGTGAAATTCCGGTCGCTCAGCGCCTGGTAGAGCCGCGCCCCGAGCCAGGCGCCGATGATCGTGCCGGGAAAGGCGAGCAGCGCCAGCCAGACGACCTGCTGCGCGACCAGGCCGGCCGCCGTCTGCAGACAAAGCGCCGTGGCGAGCACCGTCCAGTTGAAAATCTGGAAAATGCCGCGCCGCTCATCCTTGCCCCAGCCGCGGATGCCGGCCCAGAGGATCGGTAACGGCCCCGACAGGCCGGCCAGCCCGCCCAAAATCCCGCCGGCAAACCCGATCGCCGCATCGGCGGCCTTTCCGCCAAATCGAAACGCGAGTGGAGTGCGGTTCAAATAGAGCGCGGTCGGAAACACGAGGAGGAAGATGCCGACCGTCAGCTTGAAAACGGTTGGGTCGGCGTGGGCGACCAGCATCGTGCCGATGGGGACGCCGAACAGGCCTCCGATGACGAACGGCCACACCAGTGTCAGGTCAAAGCTCTTCCACAGCGCGGGCAGGGTTGAACTCTGCGCGACCACCGAGCAGATCAGGACCAGCGGCACGGCGAGCGACGGCGGCAGCACGTAAAGCCAGATCCCCAGCGCCATCAGCGCCGTGCCAAATCCCGCGAGGCCCGAGACGAAGCCGCCCGCGAGCGCGCCAAGCAACAGAAGCGCGTAGGCGCCAGGCGGCATGATCGTTATCCGACGACGTTTCCGGAGCGATTGCGATGTATCGGACCGAATCTGGAAAATTCGGAGGCGCTCGCCCCGCAATGACGGTGATCTATTTGGCACGTTTACACCATGCAAGCGGCAGGTACACTCCGGGCGAAAACCATCAACAATAGTGGAAACGGCCATGAGCAACGTTTCGCCCGAAACCACGTTCCTCGTCTGTCACGGGGCCTGGAGCGGGGGCTGGTCATGGAAGAAAATGCGCCGGCTGATGCGTGCGGCCGGGCATCGTCTCATCGTGCCGACCTACACGGGCCTCGGCGAACGCGCCCATCTTGCCAATCCGTCGATCGATCTCGACACCCATATCCAGGACGTTCGCAACGTCATCACCTATGAAGACCTGAGCGACATCGTGCTGATCGGGCATTCTTACGGCGGCATGGTCGCGACCGGCGTCGCCGATCGCGCGCGCGACCGCATTCGGCAGCTGATTTATCTCGATGCTTTCGTGCCGAAAGATGGGCAGAGCCTGTTCGACCTGCTGCCCGAGTCCGAACGCCAGCGCATGCGTGGCCTCGCCAAGGCCGGCGACGGCTGGCGGGTGCCGCCGAATCCGACCCCGCCGGACACGTCGGCGGAGGATCAGGTCTGGCTCAACGCGCGCCGCGTCAACATGCCGGTCAAATGTTTCGAGACCAAGCTGAAGCTGTTTGGCGGTGAACTGAAGCTGCCGCGCAGCTACGTCTACTGCACGCGGATCGCGCCCGCCGATCCGTTCGGACAGTTCGCGCGGCGCGCACGCAGCGAAGGCGGCTGGCGTTTCTTCGAAATCGAGGCCAGTCATGCGCCGGCTGTCACCGCGCCGGAGCCGCTGATGGAACTCCTCGAGGAGGTCGTGGCGTGATCTCGCGCCGTCATTCCGGGGCGCTCGCGCCGGCGAGCGAACCCGGAATCTCGGAGTAGCTGCGCAAGATTCCGGGTTCGCGCCATCGGGCCGCGTCGCGCGGCTCCGCTGGCGCGCCCCGTAATCACGTCGTCCTGAAATGGCGAGGGGTCCGGCGTTGGTCGCGCCGAACCCCTCATTCAGAGATATCAGCCGGCCTGTAAGCCGGGTTCTGTAGGGCATCGCCCGCTCGCGCGAGACGATACGTGACGGCCATTCCTCTGGGATGGCGCTCGCGCGCCACCTCATGCAACCTACCCGGACGGCTGGCCTGACATCGGCCCTGCGGCGTTATCGCTGTCGCGAACGGCCCGCTGATGCCGTCCCTATTCGGTCTTGCTCCCGGTGGGGTTTACCATGCCGGTTCCGTTGCCGGACCCGCGGTGCGCTCTTGCCGCACCTTTTCACCCTTGCTGCCGGCCTCCTTTCGGAGTTCGGAGCGGTTCGCTTTCTGTGGCACTTTCCCTGGGGTCGCCCCCGCCGGACGTTATCCGGCACCGCATGTCGATGGAGCCCGGACTTTCCTCCCCCGCGGCCTTTCGGCGTTTGCGGAAGCGGCCGTCCGGCCGACTGACCCCTTGCCTATGGGCGCTCAAGTCGGTCGCGTCAAGTCTCGGAACTTGCCACGCGCAGGCGCGAAATAATTTATCCTGAAGATGTCGT
Source organism: Bradyrhizobium sp. (assembly GCF_019244115.1). Lineage (GTDB taxonomy): Bacteria > Pseudomonadota > Alphaproteobacteria > Rhizobiales > Xanthobacteraceae > Bradyrhizobium. The sequence continues at coordinate 8,882 of NZ_JAFATE010000129.1, read as the reverse complement.
TCCGGGTGTCGTCCGATCGACTGGATGTCGGCGATCCAGCCGATGACAACAAGGAGTGCAACAATGCAGTATTTGCTGATGATCTATCAGAACGAAGTCGAGTACGCCAAGAACGATGCAGCGACGAGCCAGAAGATGCTCTCCGAATATCAGACCTTCACCCAGTCCATCATCCAGAGCGGCAATTTCAAGGCCGGCGACCGCCTGCAGCCGACCACGACGGCGACGACCGTGCGCGTGCGCGACGGCAAGACGCTGACCACCGACGGGCCCTTCGCGGAAACGCGCGAGCAACTCGGCGGCTACTACATGATCGAGGCCAAGGACCTCGATAGCGCGATTGCGATTGCCGCGCGAATTCCGAGCGCCAGGATCGGTTCGATCGAGGTGCGGCCGGTCTGGGTGTACAACTAACCGTCATTCGTGGGCGTGCGAAGCACGAACCCGGAATCTCGAGAATTCCGGGTTCGCTCGCAAAGAGCGAGCGCCGCGGAATGACGAGAGCGCGCTGCGCGGTGTTCGGACTGCTCACATGACCCCTCGCGAAATCGAAGAAATCTTCCGCGATGAATCGGCGCGCGCGCTCGCGACGCTGATCCGCCTGGTCGGCGATTTCGACCTCGCCGAGGACGCGTTGCAGGATGCCTTTGCGGTGGCGCTCGAGCGCTGGCCTGACGAAGCACCGCCATCCAATCCGCGCGCCTGGCTCGTCAATGTCGGCCGCAACAAGGCGATCGATCGGGTCCGCCGAAACATTGCGTTCCGCGGCAAGCAGCAGGATATCGTGCACCAGCTCGAACTGGATGCTGCATCGGCCGACGACGCATTCGACACTACGGTCCTTGACGACGACATGCTGCGGCTGATCTTCACCTGCTGCCATCCGTCCTTTGCGCCGGAGGTGCAGGTCGCGTTGACACTGCGTACGGTCTGTGGCCTGTCGACCGCGCAGGTCGCGCGCGCCTTTCTGGTCGGCGAGGAGGCGATGGCGCAGCGCCTGGTGCGCGCCAAGCAGAAGATCCGGCTTGCCGGCATCCCCTATGAGGTGCCGGCGCGCGAGGCGCTGGAGCCGCGCCTGAACGGCGTGCTCGCGGTCATCTATCTCGTGTTCACGGAAGGCTATGCCGCGACGTCAGGCGACGCCTTGATGAGGCCGGACCTGGCGCGCGAAGCGATTCGCCTCGGCCGCCTGCTCGACGGATTGATGCGGGAGCGGAGTGAGGCCAAGGGGCTTCTGGCGCTGATGCTGTTGCACGATGCGCGGCGCGCGGGGCGGCAGACCGAAGGCGGCGACGTCGTGCTGCTGGAAGAGCAGGATCGCTCGCTCTGGGATTGGCACCAGATTGCCGAAGGTTTGACGCTGGTGGAACAGGCGTTGCGATTGCCTGGCCGGCCGCAGCCCTACGCGGTGCAGGCCGCGATCGCGGCCTTGCATGCCCGCGCTCCGAGCTATCAGGAAACCGACTGGCCGCAGATCGCCGGCCTCTACGAGGTGCTGCTGCGCATCTCACCCTCCCCGGTGATCGAACTCAATCACGCCGCCGCGGTGTCGATGGTGGACGGGCCGGCGCGCGCGCTCGATCTGATCGACGCGCTCGCGGCGCGCGGTCATCTCGACGGCTACGAATTGCTGCCGGCGGTTCGCGCCGATCTCTTGCGGCGGCTCGGCCGCGTTGAGGCGGCACGCGAGGCATATCTCGCTGCGACCGAGGCCACCCAGCTAGAACCGCTGCGCCGGTTCTACGCACGACGCCTGCGGGAGCTGGGAAATGAGAATGCTCCGTCATTGCGAGCGTAAGCGAAGCAATCCAGAGCCGCGCGTGAGGCTCTGGATTGCTTCGGCGCTGTGCGCCTCGCAATGACGGGGCTAGGCCTGCTACTTCGTGGCGACCGCACGCGCGTCGGGCGGCAGGCTTGCGAGCAGGGCGTGCAGCGTGGTCAGCGTCGACCGGTCGGCGATGCCGTCGACCTTGGCTGGGCGGAAGTGGCGCTGGAACGCGGCGACCGTGTCCATGGTCGGCCCGTCATATTTTCCGGTCACCGGCACGCCATAGCCGTATTTGGCGAGCGCCTGCTGCAGGTTCTGCACGTCATCGCCGATGTTGCCGATCTTTAAGCTCTCGCTGCGCACGATCGCCGCCGGCTGCACCCAATGGCCGACGCCGGAATTGGCGAGGGAATGCCAGGGAAATTTTTCGCCGGGGTCCTTCTTGCGCGAGGGGGCCACGTCGGAATGCGCAAGCACCCGATGCGAGGGCACCTCGCGGCGGAGCATGATGCCGCGGCACAGCGCGATGACCGCCGCGATCTGGCGCGAGGGAAAATCGGGATAGCCCCAATCATGGCCGCGATTGACGATCTCGATGCCGATCGAGCAGGAATTGATGTCGTCTTCGCCGCCCCAGGAGGACACGCCGGCGTGCCAGGCGCGCTTCGCCTCGGGCACCGACTGCACGATACGGCCGTCCTCGAGCACGATGTAGTGGGCCGACACGTCGGTGCCGGCCGTACACAATTGCTTGATCGCGCCTTCGACGTCCGGCATGCCGGTATAGTGCAGCAGGATCATGTCGGGCGCACGGCCCTTATTGCGGTCGCCGAAATTCGGCGACGGGATCACGTCGGAGACGGTCGAGGAATCCGGGGTGAAAGTCTTCATGTTCGTGCCCGCCCGCGGCAGCGGCAAAGCACGCTGCCGCTTCGAATCAGATCCATCGGATGTGGACGAACCAAGCGGCATAAAAGACTCAAACCGGGCGGGACAACGGCACTGAGATGACTCTTGTACGAAGGGTGACTATTCCTTGACGGCGCGATCCGCAATGACGGACGTTACGGTGGTACCGCATTTTGACCGACTGTGTGCGACACGCATCACATATGCATCCCACACGGAATCCCATGGCGAAGCGCTCAAAAACGTTCCAAAACCGCGGCCGATCGTCAACGCTTTCTTAACGCTAAACGCCGTTACTGAGGGATGAAGGGCCGTACCGGAGGCCGGGGGACGGCTGCGCGCCGCTTCCTTCAGTCCTTGTCGATCCGCCGTCCGCTCGATTGGCGGCTGGAGAGGTGCGGCGAACGTCGGACTAGGGACACGTGGCCCTTATTCTCGCGCGAAATCCGCCTGTCGGCCCGCAGCTTCCATTCGGAAATCCGGGCTTACAGCCGCAGACCAGCGGGATCGGGGGCCGCGCGCGGCGCGTTTCGTCGCACGTTCCCGGCTGGTGGATGGGTTTGGGGCGCAATGGGCTTGTGCACGTCCAGCTTTGGTCTGTCGCGCCGCGCCGGAGGGCGCGCGTGAGCCCGCTCGGCCAACGCCATGTTCCCGTGCTCGGACGCGAGGCGGTGTCCTTGCTCGCGCCGCGCCCCGGTGGCACCTATGTCGACGCGACGTTCGGTGCCGGCGGCTATAGCCGGATGATTCTGGAAATCGAGGGGACGCAGGTCATCGGCATCGACCGCGACCGCACCGCGGTCGCCGGCGGTTTCGATCTCGTGGACCAGTCGGGCGGGCGGTTGACGCTGGTGGAGAGCCGGTTCTCCGAGCTTGGCGAGGTCTGCGCCGCCCAAGGCGTCTCCACAATCGACGGCGTCGTCATGGATGTCGGCGTGTCCTCGATGCAGCTCGACCAGGCGGGCCGCGGCTTCTCCTTTCGCCTCGATGGTCCTCTCGACATGCGGATGGGGCAGGACGGCCCCACGGCAGCGGACGTTGTCGCGCGGGGGCCGGAAAGCCTGCTGGCTGACATCATCTATTTGTTCGGCGAAGAGCGCCATTCTCGGGCCGTAGCCCGCGCCATCGTCGCCGCGCGAAGAGAGGCGCCGATCACGACCACGCGCGCGCTCGCCGATCTCGTCGGCCGCGTGGTGCGGTCGAAGCCGGGCGACATTCATCCGGCGACGCGAACGTTCCAGGGCTTGCGCATCTTCGTCAACGAGGAACTGGACGAACTGCAGCTCGCGCTGTCGGCGGCCGAACGCGTGCTGAAACCCGGTGGCCGGCTTGCCGTGGTGTCGTTCCATTCGCTGGAAGATCGCATCGTCAAGAATTTTCTGGCCGAGCGCGGCAAGAGTGGCGGCGGATCGCGCCATTTGCCGGAGGTCGCCCAGGTTGCGCCAAGCTTCGATCTGTTGACCCGGCGTCCGATCGTGCCAGGCGAGGACGAAATCGCGGGTAATCCGCGTGCGCGCTCGGCCAAGCTGCGCGGTGCGGCCCGCACCGGTGCGCCGGCGCATCCCAACGGCGCGCTGCCGTCATGGCCAAGGCTCTCCGATCTTGCGAGGGGAGGCTGAGCCATGCGGTTCCTCCATCTCCTGGTCATCGGCGCGCTGGTCTTTGCCGCGGCCTACGTCTATCGGATCAAGATGGAGTCGACCGCGCGCGTCGAGCGCGTCCTGAAGCTGCGTGCGGAAATCCGCGAGCAGCGCGATGCGATTGCCGTGCTGCGCTCCGAATGGGCCAAGCTCGATGCGCCGCTCCGGCTGCAGGGCCTTTCCGAGCGCCATCTGCCGCTCAAGCCGCTCAACGCCAATCAATATGACCAGCTGAAAAACCTGCCGGAACGGCCGCCGAGCTTTGTCCGCCCGGGCGAGCGCGACCCGATTGGAGCCATGCTCAACACCATCGATGCGGCGGCCGAGGCGCCGAGCACGACCGGCTCAGTGTCTTCGCAGGAGGACAAGGAATGAGTGCGGCGCGTACCGCCAAGCGCGCCGAATCCTGGCATCAGCGGCTGATCCGCAGCCTGCTCTATGGCCGCAACGTCGACCGCGCCGCCAAGGCGCGCGCCCGTGTCGGTTTTGCGATCCTGGCCTTTGCCGCCATCTATTCCGTGATCGGCGGACGCCTCGTGATGTTCGCGATCGGCGCCGATGGCCATAGCAGCGCCCGCCGCGCCGCGGCGCAGGACGCCATCGCGACCGCCCGGCCGGACATCATCGACCGCAACGGCGAAGTCCTCGCCACCGACGTCAAGGCGCCGAGCCTATTCGGCGAGCCGCGCCGGATCATCGACAAGGACGAGGCGATCGAGCTTTTGACTGCGACCTTGCCGGATCTCGACATCGGCGAGGTGCGTGACCGCCTGACGTCGAAAAAGGGTTTTGTCTGGCTGAAGCGCGAGATCAATGCGCAGCAGCAGCAGGACATTCACCGTCTCGGCATTCCCGGCATCGGCTTTTTGCGCGAGAACAAGCGCGTCTATCCCACCGGCAACGAGGTCGCGCACCTGATCGGTCTGGTCAATATCGACAACCAGGGCATCGCCGGCATGGAGAAATGGCTCGACAACAATGGTCTCGCCGATCTCCACCGCGCCGGCTTTGCCACCGATCGGCTGCAGCGGCCGATCGAATTGTCGGTCGATCTCAGGGTCGAACACGCGCTGCGCGACGAGCTGTTGAAGGCGAAGGACAAGTTCCACGCCAAGGCTGCCTCCGGCCTCGTGACCAATGTCAGGACCGGCGAGATCGTGGCGATGGTCTCGGTGCCGGATTTCGATCCCAACAACCCTAAGGAAGCGCACGATCCCGACCGCATCAACCGCCTGACCACCGGCGTCTACGAGATGGGGTCGACCTTCAAGGCCTTTACCCTGGCGATGGCGCTGGATTCTGGCAAATACGACCTCAACTCGACGTGGGACGCACGCGGACCGCTGCATTACGGCAAGTTCGCGATCCATGACGACGAACCGAAGGGCCGCTTCCTCAACATGAAAGAGGTGTTCACCTTCTCCTCGAACGTCGGCGCCGCGCGCATCGCGCTGTCGCAGGGGGTGGAGGCGCACAAGGCGTTTCTGCGTAAGATGGGCCAGCTCGACCGGCTGCGCACCGAGCTGCCGGAGAGCGCGTCGCCGATCGTACCGAGACACTGGTCCGACCTCAACACCATCACCATCTCCTTCGGCCATGGCATCGCGGTCGCACCGCTGCAGGCGGTGATGGGCGTCAACGCCCTGGTCAATGGCGGCTACCTGATTCCGCCGACCTTCCTGAAGCGCAGCGAGGACGAGGCGATGGCGCTGGCGAGGCGCGTCATCAAGCCGGAAACCTCTGAGAAGATGCGCTTCCTGATGCGGCTGAATGCCGAGATCGGCACCGCGAAGAGGGCCGACGTCAAGGGCTATTATATCGGCGGCAAGACCGGTACCGCCGAGAAGGTCATCAACGGCCATTATGCAAAAAGGCGCGTGCTGACCGCCTTTACCGCCGTCATTCCCGCCGACAAGCCGCAATATCAGCTCCTGATCATGCTGGACGAGCCGCAGCCTCTGAAGGAGACCTATGGCTTCATCACCTCCGGCTGGAACGCGGTGCCGACGGCCGGCAATGTGATCGCGCGGATCGGTCCGCTGCTGGGCATCGAACCGCGGTTCGACCTGCCGCCGCCCGACCGCCTGATTCTTGCGGCCTCGCGCGCAACGCAGTAAGCCGTCACCGGGGCGCTGATTTGCGCCGCGGCCGGACGGGAACCTGATGAAACTCCGCGAGCTCTTCGGCGACGACGCACTGATCGATTCGGCGAGCGATAAGGTCGAGGCGACGGGATTGGCCGTCGACAGCCGTCTCGTTCAACCCGGCTCGCTGTTCTTCGCGCTGTCCGGGGTCAAGACCGACGGCGCGCGCTTCATCGCGCAGGCGATCACGGCCGGCGCGGTCGCGGTTGCGGGCGACCATCCGCCGCAGGGCGGATGTTCCGTGCCGTTCATCCTCACACCAAATCCACGCCGCGCGCTGGCCCTGGTCGCGGCCCGCTTCTTCCCGCAGCAGCCGGCGACGATCGCGGCGGTGACCGGCACCAGCGGTAAGACCTCGGTCGCCGCCTTCACCCGCCAGATCTGGCAGCAGCTCGGCCACGGCTCGGCGAGCATCGGCACCATCGGCCTGGTGTCGCCGAAGCACACGGTTTATGGCTCGCTGACGACGCCCGACCCGATCGCGCTCCATCGTCAGCTCGACGAGATCGCGCGCGAGGGCGTCACCCATCTCGCCTTCGAGGCTTCCTCGCACGGGCTCGATCAATATCGGCTCGACGGTGTGCGCATCTCCGCCGGCGGTTTTACCAACCTGTCGCGCGACCATCTCGATTATCATCCCGATCTGCAACATTACCTCGCGGCCAAGCTCAGGCTGTTTCGCGAGCTTTTGCCGCCGGACGCTCCGGCGGTAATCTCTGCCGATCACGACTGCTCGGCCGAGGTGATCGGCGCGGCGCGAACGCGCGGTTTGCGGATCCTTCCCGTCGGCAGGAACGGCGACGGCGCGGGCGAGGGCATTCGCCTGGTCGACGCCGTCGTCGACGGATTTGCCCAGACGCTGAGCTTACAGCACCGCGGCAGCACAACCTCCGTCCGATTGCCGCTGGTGGGCAGCTTTCAAATCGAGAACGCGCTGGTCGCCGCGGGCCTCGCGATCGCCACCGGGAGCGATTCGGACGCCGTGTTCGCGAGCCTCGAAAAGCTCGAAGGCGCCAAAGGCCGGCTCGAGCGAGTCGGCGAGCGCAACGGCGCGCCGATCTTCATCGATTATTCGCACAAGCCGGATGCGCTCGCCAAAGCGCTGCAGGCGCTGCGGCCCTACGCCAAACGGAACCTCGTCGTCGTGTTCGGCTGTGGTGGCGACCGTGACGTCGGCAAGCGTCCGCTGATGGGCGAGATTGCAACCGAAAATGCCGATCGCGTCATCGTCACCGACGACAATCCGCGCAGCGAGGAGCCGGTAAAGATCCGCGCCGCGATCCTGGATGCGGCACCGGGTGCGATCGAGATCGGCGATCGCGCAGCCGCGATCCGCGCCGCGATCGAAGGGCTTCAGCCTGGAGACGCGCTGCTCGTCGCCGGCAAGGGCCACGAGACCGGGCAGATCGTGGGCGACCGCTTGCTGCCGTTCAGCGATCACGATGCGGTCGCGTCCGTTCTTGCTTCGAGGGTCGCATGAGATCAGCGCCGCTCTGGACCCTTGCGGAGGTCGCCCGCGCGTTGAACCTGCCGGGCGCATTTCCGGACACCCCGATCGATTTCGTCACCCAGGACAGCCGCCTCGTCAAACCGGGCAGCCTGTTCGTCGCACTGAGCGGAACCCCGAGCGGCGGCTTCATCTCGGCCTTTGCCAGCGCACGCGACGGCTGGGAGTTTGCGAAAAACGCAGAGGCCGCCGGGGCGGTCGCTGCGGTCGTCCCCCATCAGATCGATGGCGTGACCATTCCTCAACTGATCGTGAACGACACGCTGATCGATGGCGTGTGGGCGCTCGCACGCGCGGCGCGCGCGCGCTTCTCCGGTCCGGTGGTCGGGCTGACCGGGAGCGCCGGAAAAACCTCGACCAAGGAGTTCATCGCGGCCTATCCCGAGGCCTATGCGAGCCCGTCCAGTTTCAACAATTTCTGGGGCGTGCCGCTGACGCTGTGCAACGCCGATCCGAACGCCGCGGTCTGGGTCGTCGAAATGGGCATGAACCAAGCCGGCGAGATCGCGCGGCTCAGCGAGCTCACCCGGCCGACGGTCGCGCTGGTCGTGAACGTGCAGCCGGTGCACCTGGAAAAGCTCGGCAGCATCGAGGCGATCCGCCGCGAGAAAATCTCGATCGTGCAGGGTCTGCCGGAAGACGGCATTCTGGTCCTGCCCGCGGAGCTTGCGGCGCCTGAATGGAGCGGCAAGGTGGTTCGCTTCGGCGACGGCGTCGAGGTGAGGGAACTCAGGCATGCCGCGCGCGGCGAAAGCTGGGATGTCGGCGTCGAGCTTTGCGGCAAGATCATCGATTTCAGCCTGGCGCCGGGCGCGCCGCACCGTGTGCAGAATGCGCTTGCGGCGCTCGCCGCCGTGCACGCCGCCGGACTCGATCCCATCAGGCTTGCGCCGGTGCTTGGCGAGGTCGGCATC
>NZ_JAFATE010000109.1 GCF_019244115.1 Bradyrhizobium sp. | reverse complement strand
CGGCTCAGACCCAGCACCGAGGTGGAATCGATCGAAGGCGCCGTGCGTGGGTTTGCGTAGCAACGGCCCGAACTCTCACCGTCATTGCGAGGCGCTCTAGCGCCGAAGCAATCCAGAATCTTTTCCATGGCGCTGGATTGCTTCGCTTCGCTCGCAATGACGGTGAGTTCCTTGTATGACTGCGCCCCATGGAGACTTCACCCCTCATTCTTCTCGCCGCCGGCGGCACCGGCGGCCATCTATTCCCCGCCGAAGCGCTTGGTGTCGAGCTGATCAAGCGCGGCTTTCGCGTGCGGCTCGCGACCGATGCCCGCGCGCTCCGCTTCAGTGGCCTGTTCACGCGCGAGATGATCGACGTGGTGCCGAGCGAGACGGTGCGCAGCCGGAGCCCGTTGTCGCTGGCGCGGACCGGCGTCGCGCTGCTCCGCGGCACGGCGATTGCGTTCAACCTGATCCGCCGGCGAAAGCCCGTTGCGGTGGTCGGTTTCGGCGGCTATCCGACTTTGCCGCCGCTGGTCGCGGCGCGGCTGACCGGCACGCCGAGCGTCATTCACGATGCCAATGCCGTCTTTGGGCGCGCCAACCGCTTCCTCTCCCGCCATGCCAGCGCGATTGCGACCGCGCTGCCCGGCGTGCTCGACCGTGACCCCGCACTGGCCTCCAAGACAACCACCGTCGGCACGCCGATGCGGCCCGCGGTTCTCGCGGCTGCGGCCGCGGCATACTCGGCACCGCAGCCGGACCAGCCGTTCCGCCTGCTCGTGGTCGGCGGCAGCCAGGGCGCGCGGGTGATGAGCGACATCGTGCCCGGCGCGATCGAACGGCTCGCTTCGGCCCTGCGCGGCCGGCTGATCCTCACCCAGCAGGTCCGCGACGAGGACGCCTCGCGCGTGCGCGCGCTCTATGATCGGCTCGGCATCCAGGCCGAACTCGCGCCGTTCTTCGCCGACCTGCCGGCCCGGCTTGCTGCCAATCACCTGATCGTGTCGCGCTCCGGCGCCGGCACGGTGGCGGAACTCGCCGCGATCGGCCGCCCGTCGATCCTGGTGCCGCTGCCTGGCTCGATCGACCAGGACCAGTTCGCCAATGCCGGCGTGCTGGCCGAGGCGGGCGGTGGCCTGCGCGTCGCGCAGAGCGAATTTACCTCAGAGCGGCTGGCGGGCGAAATTGCTGCGCTGGCTGCAGCGCCGGAACGGCTGGCAGCAATGGCCGCACAGGCCCGCGCGGTGGGACGGCTCGATGCGGCCGAGCGGCTGGCTGATCTGGTCATGAAAGTGGCGGCTCTCTAGTCCGTCATTCCGGGACGGTCCGAAGGACTGGACCCGGAGTCTCGGGATTCCGGGTTCGCTCGCGATGCGAACGCCCCGGAATGACCGGAAAAATCGCTTGTCATGCCCCGCGGAAGCGGGGCATCCAGTACCCCGCGCGGCTGATTTGAGCCTCGCGAGCGAGACGCCTCGAGGGACCAGCATGAGACTGCCGCGCGATATCGGATCCATCCATTTCATCGGGATCGGCGGCATCGGCATGAGCGGAATTGCCGAGGTGCTCAAAAATCTCGGCCACACTGTGCAAGGCTCGGACGCGGCCGAGGGCGGCAATGTCGTTCGCCTCCGGGAGAAAGGCGTGAAGGTGTTCGTCGGTCACAAGGCGGAGAACATCGAGGGCGCTGAGGTCGTCGTTGTCTCCACCGCGATCAAGCGCGACAATCCGGAACTGATCGCGGCGCGCGCGCAGCGCATCCCGGTGGTGCGACGCGCGGAAATGCTCGCCGAACTGATGCGGCTGAAAAGCTGTGTCGCGATCTCGGGCACCCACGGCAAGACCACCACGACCACGATGGTCGCGACCCTGCTCGATGCCGGCGGCCTCGATCCCACGGTGATCAATGGCGGCATCATCAATGCCTACGGCTCCAATGCGCGGCTCGGCGCGGGCGACTGGATGGTCGTTGAAGCCGACGAGAGCGACGGCACGTTCCTGAAACTGCCTGCCGATGTCGTGATCGTCACCAACATCGACCCCGAGCATCTCGATCATTTCAAGACTTTCGAGGCAATCCAGGAGGCGTTCCGCGCCTTCGTGGAAAACGTCCCGTTCTACGGATTCTCGGTCATGTGCATCGACCATCCGGTGGTGCAGGCGCTGGTCGGCCGGATCGAGGACCGGCGCGTCATCACTTACGGCGAAAATCCGCA
>NZ_JAFATE010000092.1 GCF_019244115.1 Bradyrhizobium sp. | reverse complement strand
CCCCGATCACGTGATCTGTCATCTCGACGAAGGCGCCGAGATCCGCATGGAGTTCACGGTCAATACCGGCAAGGGCTACGTGCCGGCCGAGCGTAACCGGCCCGAGGACGCGCCGATCGGCCTGATCCCGGTCGACAGCATCTACTCGCCGGTGCGCAAAGTCTCCTACCGGGTCGAGAACACCCGCGAGGGGCAGATCCTCGAATACGACAAGCTGACGATGCAGATCGAGACCAACGGCGCGCTGACGCCGGAGGACGCGCTCGCCTATGCGGCGCGCATCCTGCAGGACCAGCTCAACGTGTTCGTGAATTTCGAGGAGCCGCGCAAGGAGGTCGTCTCCGAGGTCATCGCCGAGATCCCGTTCAACCCGGCCTTCCTCAAGAAGGTGGACGAGCTCGAGCTGTCAGTGCGTTCGGCCAACTGCCTGAAGAACGACAACATCGTCTACATCGGCGACCTCGTGCAGAAGACCGAGGCCGAGATGCTGCGCACGCCGAATTTCGGTCGCAAGTCGCTGAACGAGATCAAGGAAGTGCTGGCGCAGATGGGCCTGCACCTCGGCATGGAAGTGCCGGGCTGGCCGCCGGAGAACATCGAAGAGCTCGCCAAGCGCTTCGAGGACCATTATTGAGACGTGTCCCGGCCGCACGCGGCCGGGTTTCGTTTGAGGGAACAGGAAGCACGCGATGCGTCACGGTAACGCTCACCGCAAGTTCAATCGCCGGTCGGACCAGCGCAAGGCGCTGTTCCAGCACCTGGCCTCGGCGCTGATCAAGCACGAGCAGGTCATCACCACGCTGCCGAAGGCGAAGGATCTGCGCCCGGTGGTCGAGAAGCTGATCACGCTGGCCAAGCGCGGCGATCTGCACGCGCGGCGCCAGGCGCTCGCCGAGCTGCGCGATCCGCCGATGGTGAAGAAGCTGTTCGAGGTGCTCGGGCCGCGCTACGCCTCGCGCAACGGCGGCTACACCCGCGTGCTCAAGGCCGGCTATCGCTATGGCGATAGCGCGCCGGTCGGCGTGATCGAGCTGGTCGATCGCGACGTTGATGCGCGCGGGCAGGACTCCGGGCCGGTGCAGGAGAAAGCAGCCGAACCGGCCGCCGCCTGATCGGCGAACCGACGTTCACAAGATGAAATAAAAGGGCGGCTTTTGGCCGCCCTTTTGCTTTTGGCGCTTGTCACCCGCACGCCGAGTCAGAACAATAATCGTCGGGAAGGCGGGCTCTGGGAGGGCTTCATGATGATCCGGTTATTGGCGGCCGTCGCACTGACGGCCGCGGGCACGATCTGCGCACAGGCGCAGGGCAGCGCCGAGCGCGGCAAGTATCTCGTCAACACGATCATGACTTGCCAGAACTGCCACACGCCGAGGGGCGAGCGCGGCGCGCCGGTGTTCGAGCGCGACCTGTCGGGCGGTCTCGAGTTCGACGAGCCGCCGTTCAAGGTGACGGCGCCCAACATCACGCAGGACAAGGCCACCGGCATCGGTGCGTGGACGGACGCGCAGATCAAGACGGCGCTGCGCACCGGCAAGCGGCCGAACGACGTGCAGCTCGCCGAGGTGATGCCGACGAATTTCTACGGCATCGTCACTGAGCGCGACATGGACTCGATCGTCGCCTATCTGCGCACCGTCAAGCCGGTCAGCAACAAGGTCCCGGACCCGATCTACAAGATCGCGCTGCCGCACATCATGTTCCCCGGCGGCGAGAAGCCGTTCAGCGAGGCCGACCTTTCCGACAAGGTGAAGAAGGGCTTCTATCTCGCGACCATCGGGCATTGCATGGAATGCCACACGCCTTTCGGTCCGCCCGGGAGCGGCGTCGACTTCAAGGGGTCGCTCGGCAAGGGTGGACGTGAATTCCCCGGGCCCTGGGGCGTCTCGCATTCGCGCAACATCACCTCGAGCAAGGACAAGGGCATCGGCGGATGGAGCGATGCCGAGATCAAGCGCGCCATCACCCAGGGCGTCCGTCCGGACGGCAGCAAGCTCAAGCCTCCCATGGGCTTTGACTGGTACGCGCGCATGAACGACGAGGATCTCACGGCGATCGTGGCTTACCTGCGCACGGTTCCCGCCAAAGAATGACCGCGATTCCGGCATGTGTCGCAAAGCAAACAATGTTGGCGGCCTGAAGCCCAACGTGTCAAAATGGGAAAGGCTTATCTGCAGCGAGGCGCTGGCGTCTGGTCGATCAAGTCGCGGGCTGGTATTTTA
>NZ_JAFATE010000814.1 GCF_019244115.1 Bradyrhizobium sp. | reverse complement strand
TTTGTGCCAAAGCCGCCGCCGACGTCGGGGCAGATCACCCGCATCTTCTCGACCGGAATGTTCAGGACGTTCTGGCACAGGATGTCGCGCAGGCGATGGCTGCCCTGGCTGCCGACCGTGAGCGTCAGATGATCGCGCTTGGCGTCGTATTCGCAGATCGCCGCGCGCGTCTCCATGAAGCTCGCGACCACGCGCGGATTGACGATCGAGATCTCGGCGACCGCATGCGCCTTGGCAAAGACCTCGTCGGTCGCCTTCTTGTCGCCGATTGCGACGTCGAACAAAATGTTGCCGGGATGGCTCGGCCAGACCTGTGGCGCATCCTGCTTCACGGCGTTGACCACGCCGGTCACGGCGGGAAGCGGCATCCAGCTGATCTCGATCGCCTCGATCGCATCGCGTGCCTTGTCGGCGGTCTCGGCGACCACGAAGGCTATGGCATCGCCGACATGGCGCACCTCGCCCTTGGCCAGGATCGGATAGGGCGGACCGGTGAAGGGATCGACCTCGAAATTGAACAGGCACGGCAGGCCGCCGAGATCTGAGATGTCGTCGGCGGTCAGAATCAGCGCGACACCGGGCAGCGCGCGCGCCTTCGTCGCATCGAGGGTGAAGGTCGCATGGGCATGCGGCGAGCGGACGACGAGCGCGTGCAGCGAGGCCTGCGGCGCGAGATCATCGGTGTAGCGGCCCTTGCCGCGAATGAGGGCGTCGTCCTCCTTGCGGAGCACGCTCTGTCCGACGCCGAACTTGATTGGAGCAGCCATGGCACTTCCTTGAGTATTCCCTTGATCCTATTTGACCCATATTGCAGCGGATTACGGGCCCGTGCAAAGGGTTTAGCCCCTCACGAGGGCCCTCAGCCAGCGCGGGCCGAACAGTCCGAGGATGGCCGCGGCATAGATCAAGGCCCCGACCGCGATCAGGACCAGGAGCACGGCTTCGTCGCGATGCGCACCGAGGCCGCCGAGCTGCGATGCGGCAAGCGGCGCCGCCAGCCACAGCGCGGCCGCGAGAATCACGCCGGTCAGCGCAAACTTCACCAGCGATAGCGTGAGCGCACGGTTCAGTTGGAGATAGCCGGCACGCACCGCAAAGCCGAGCACCAGCAGGAGATTGATCCAGGCCCCGAGCGCGGTGGCGAGCGCGAGGCCCACCTGGGCGAGCGAGCCCATCAGGAGAATCTTGAGCAGCACATTCACGGTCAGCCCGGTGAGCGAGGCTTTCACCGGGGTCGCAGTATCCTTGCGGGCATAGAAGGTCGCTACCGCGCTGCGGATCAGCACGAAGGGAATGAGGCCGATCGCATAGGCCGCGAGCGTCGCGCCGGACGCGGCCGCGTTGGCGGCGGTGAATGCGCCGCGCATGAACACCGCACGGGTGATGAGTTCGGGCACGGCGAAGAACGCCGCGACGAACGGCACTGAAAACAGCAGTGTGAACTCGAAGGCGCGGCGCTGCTGCTCCATGGCGCCTTGATGATCGCCGGCGGCAAGCCGCCGCGACATTTCCGGCAGCAGCACGGTGCCGACGGCAATGCCGATCACGCCGATCGGCAGCTGGTTGAGGCGGTCGGCATAGACGAGCGTCGCCAGCGAGCCCGCCGGCAGGAAGGTCGCAATGATGGTATCGGCGAACACCGCGACTTGCGTGCCCATCGACCCCAAGGTCGCAGGCCCCAGCGCACGGAAGAAAGCACGAATATCCTCATCGAGCCTGAGCGGGGCGAAGCGCGGCAGGCCGCCATGGGTGGCGAGATCGCCGGCGAGCAGAAAATATTGCAGGAAGCCCGAGATCAGCACGCCCCAGGCCGCGGCATGTCCCGCGGTCGGAAAGAAGGCGGCGAAAGCCAGCGTCGCCATCATCGCGACGTTGAGGAAGATCGAGGCAGCGGCGGCGGTGGCGAAGCGCTGCATTACATTGAGCATGCCGCCATAGAGCGTAACCAGCGTGATCAGCAGCAGATAGGGAAAGGTGATCCGGGTCAGCTCGATGGCGAGGCGCCGCTGCTCGGGCTCGTCGCTGAAGCCGGGCGCCAGAATGCGCATGGCCTGCGGCATGAACAGCCAGGCGAGCACCAGCAGCACGATCTGCGAGGTCAAGAGCAGCGTGAAGATGCGATCGGCGAACAGCTTTGCAGACGCCTCACCCTTTTCGCCATGGACATGCGCATAGGCAGGCAGGAAGGCGGCGTTGAACGCGCCTTCGGCAAAAATCGTGCGGAAATGGTTGGGCAGGCGGAATGCGACGTAGAAGGCGTCCGCGGTGGGACCGGCGCCGAGGATGGCCGCGAGCATGATGTCGCGCGCGAACCCTGTGAGCCGTGAAAGCAGGGTGTAACCGCCGACCGTGAAGATGCGCGAAAGCATGCGCCGCTTCTAAAGCATCAGGAGACGAGTTTGAAGCAGAGAACGTGGTGCTTCCCCGAAGGCAACTGCGCCCCCTCCCCCGCTTGCAGGGAGAGGTTGGGGTGAGGGGGAGTCTCCAGGGGCTGAGCTCGCGGAGAGTCCCCCTCAAGCGAAATTCACGCGCGCCGCGTGAATTTCGACCTCTCCCCGCAAGCGCGGAGAGGTGAACCGCCACCCGCGGCTAGAGCCGGTTTAAGTCGAAACAGCGGCGCGGACGGCCTCGATCACGCGCGCCTGTGTCGGCTCGTCGAGATAGGCATGCATCGGCAGGCTGATCACGTCGCGCGACAGCTTTTCGCTCACCGGCAGGCCGTTGTCGGTGACCGGGAAATTCCGGTACGCCGTCTGCTGGTGCATCGACTTCGGATAATAGATCGCGGTCGGGACGCCCTTGGCCTTCAGCGCCGCGGCGAACTGGCCGCGATCGATGTGCCCGGGAAGGCGGATGGTATATTGCGCCCAGATGGAGTCGCAGCCCTCGGCCAGGCGCGGCACGGTGACGACGTCGGCCAGCGCCTGCGTGTAGCGCTCCGCCGCCGCATGGCGCGCCAAAATCTCGCCCTCGAAGATCTTCAGCTTTTCGATCAGGATCGCGGCCTGCATGGTGTCGAGCCGGCCGGTCAGGCCGAGGCGGACATTGTCGTATTTGTCGGTCCCCTGGCCGTGGACCCGGATGCTGCGCAGGATCTCGGCAAATGCCGCGTCGTCGGTGAAGATCGCGCCGCCATCGCCAAAGCAGCCGAGCGGCTTGGCCGGAAAAAAGCTGGTCGCGGTCGCAAGCCCGAAGGTGCCGAGACGGCGGCCCTTGTAGCTCGCGCCAAACGCCTGGCAGGCGTCGTCGAGCACGAACAACCCCTCCTCGCGCGCGATGGCGGCTATGGCGTCATGGTCGGCGCTCTGGCCGAACAGGTCGACCGGTATCACAGCGACCGGCTTGAGGCTAAGCCGTTTTGCGGTCGCGATGCCGCGCTTCAGCGAGACGACATCCATGTTGAAGGTCGCCTCGTCAACGTCGACGAAGACCGGCGTCGCGCCGAGCATCGCCACCACCTCGCCGGTCGCGCAGAACGTGAAGGACGGACATAGGACCGCATCGCCGGGACCAACCCCCTTGGCCATCAGCACCATCAGCAGCGCATCCGTGCCGCTGGCGCAGGCGATCACGTGCCGGGCACCGCAGAACGCGGCGAGCTTCGCCTCAAGCTCGGCGACTTCCGGGCCGTTGATGAACTGGCAGTGGGCGAGCACGCGCGACACCGCCGCCTCGATTGCCGTGCCGAGACGGGCGCGCTGGGCTGCGATGTCGATGAAGGGCACGGGCGGCGGAGAGAGATGCTGATTCATGGGGCCTTGACGAGATGAGTTGGAAATCGCTGTTGCCTTACGGTCATGACGGTCGGGGAGATCACCCGACAACGCGCCGCGGCCCCTTCTGCAGCGAGGACGTAGCGGCGGGCTTGGGCTGTGTCTCCAGGCACCGCGTGGCGATTTCGAGACTGGCGACCCCTTCATCGCCGGTCACGGCCGGAGCCGCGCCGGTGCGCACCGCCTGGGTGAATGCGATCAGTTCGGCGCGCAGCGGCTCGTCGTGACCGACCGGCAGATGGCGCATCGAATAGCTGCCGTCCGGCTTGAAGCCAAAGCACTCGGTGACCTGGCGGGTCAACAGATCGCCCATGATGTATTTGCCGCGGGTGGCAACCGTGACGTTGCGCGCCTTGAACGGCGTCAGCCAGTTGGTGTTGATGTGCGCCAGCACGCCAGAGGCGGTGCGGAACTGCAAAAGCGCGATATCTTCGCGCTCGGCGACCGCGCTGGAGAGCTGCGGCTGCACCTCGACGATGTCGGATTCGGTGAACCAGCGGATCAGGTCGATGTCGTGGACGGCGAGATCGATGACCACACCGACATTCGACATGCGCGGCGGAAACGGCCCGACGCGGGTGATGGCGATGGACAGGATGTCCTCGCCGGCGATCGCCTTCTTGATCGTGGCGACCGCCGGATTGAAACGCTCGACATGGCCGACCATCAATGTCACTCCGGCGCGCTGCGCTGCGCCGACGATCTCGCGCCCCTCCTCGACGGAGGACGCGATCGGCTTCTCGACCATGACGTGGATGTTGCGCGCGAGGCAGGCGAGCGCGATCTCGTGGTGCAGGTGGGTGGGCGCCGCCACCGTGACCGCATCGACGCCTTCCGCAACCAGTTCGTCGAGACCCGCGAAGGTGCGGCAATTGGTGAGTTCGCTCGCCCGCGTCCG
>NZ_JAFATE010000802.1 GCF_019244115.1 Bradyrhizobium sp. | reverse complement strand
AAACCGGGCTACCGGGCATCACCTCCTGCAGGAATGACGCGCTGAAGACGCCGCTGACGTCCGATCCCGGCACCCGCTGGGAATACGGCATCAACATCGATTTCGTCGGCAAGGCCGTGGAGGCCGTCAGCGGCAAGCGGCTCGACGCCTATCTGCGCGACCACATGTTGGCGCCGCTCGGCATGAACGACACCGCTTTCAAGATTGGCGATGACCAGCGCAAGCGGCTGGTCGGCATGCATGCACGCGGTGAGGATGGCCAGCTTTCGTCCATCCCGTTCGAGCTGGCCCAGGATCCGGAATTCCACATGGGCGGCGGCGGGCTTTATGGCACGGCCGGCGACTACATCAAGTTCTGCCAGATGATCCTCAACAAGGGCAAAGGCAACGGCAACCAGGTGCTGAAACCCGAGACGATCGAGCTGATGAGCCAGAACCACATCGGCGAATTGGTGATGAACAAGATGACCACCGCGGCGGCGATCTACACCAACGACGTCGACCCCTATCCGGACATGGTGAAGAAATGGGGCCTGAGCTTCATGA
Source organism: Bradyrhizobium sp. (assembly GCF_019244115.1). Taxonomy (GTDB): domain Bacteria; phylum Pseudomonadota; class Alphaproteobacteria; order Rhizobiales; family Xanthobacteraceae; genus Bradyrhizobium. The sequence continues at coordinate 1,947 of NZ_JAFATE010000802.1, read as the reverse complement.
TCAACACCACGATGACGCCGGAGGGCCGCAGCGCCGGGAGCTTCGCCTGGGCGGGCCTCGCCAACACCTATTTCTGGATCGACCCCGCACGCGACGTTACCGGTGTCATCCTGATGCAGCTGTTGCCGTTCGTCGACGCAACCTGCCTGGAAGCCTTCGCGGGCTTCGAGCGCGGCGTCTATGCCGGCCTCGACGCCGCCGGCGGCCGCAAGGCGGCGTGAGCTGCGACGGCACGCCGGCTGTTCCTGTAATGCGATACAGCATCCACACTTTCGTCATGCCCGGCCTTGTGCCGGGCATACACGTCTTACTTTTCGACGTGGCAAAGACGTGGATGGCCGGGACAAGCCCGGCCATGACGACGGTGAAACATCAGCGCCTTCACCGTAAGTCGGGCCTGTTCGAAACGTTCCGACGATTTATTATCGATACGACTGAGCAGGCATCGCCGACGCCGATCGCATGCTGTTCGGCAACAGGGAGGAACGAACGTTGACTGAGCGAGCGGATAGTTATGTGTGCGGCACGTCCAGCGCGCCGCTGCTTGGCGACACCATCGGACGCAGCCTCGATCTCGCCGTGGAGCGCTGGGGCGAGCGCGAGGCGCTGGTCTCGCCGAGTCACGGCGTGCGCTGGACCTGGACGGAATTTTCGGAAAAGGTCGACGCGCTGGCCGCGGGCTTTCTCGCGCTCGGCCTGCAGCGCGGCGAGCGGATCGGCATCTGGTCGTTGAACCGGCCGGAATGGACGCTGACGCAGTTTGCCGCGGCGAAAGCCGGACTGATCCTGGTCACGATCAATCCCGCCTACCGCCTGACCGAGCTCGAATTCGCGCTTCAGAAAGTCGGTTGCGCCGCCGTCGTCAGCGCAACGGCGTTCAAGACCTCGGGCTACATGGAGATGCTGAATACGCTGCTGCCGGAGCTTGCGACCTCACATCCTGGCCATCTCGAAGCGGCGCGGCTGCCGCAGCTCCGCGCCGTGATCCAGATCGGTGGCCCAAAATGTCCCGGTACCATCGCGTTCGACGAGGTTGCGCAGATGGGCGGCGCGCGCCACCGCGAGCAGCTCACAGCGCTCGGCCGCGAACTGCAGTTCGACGATGCCGTCAATATTCAATTCACCAGCGGCACCACGGGCTCGCCCAAGGGCGTCACGCTGACGCACCACAACATCCTCAACAACGGCTATTTCACCGGCCGCGCCATGCGGCTCACCGAGCAGGACCGCATCTGCATTCCGGTGCCGCTCTATCATTGCTTTGGCATGGTGATGGGCAATCTCGCCGCGGTGACGCTCGGCGCCGCCATGGTCTATCCCGGCGAAGGTTTTGATCCGCTCACCACGCTCAAGACCATCGCCGAGGAGAGATGCACGACACTGTACGGCGTGCCGACCATGTTCATCGCCGAACTCGATCATGCCGAGTTTTCGCGCTTCGATCTGTCATCGCTGCGCACCGGCATCATGGCCGGCGCGCCCTGCCCGATCGAGGTGATGAAGCGCGTCAATTCCGAGATGAACATGCGCGAGGTGACGATCGCCTACGGCATGACCGAGACGAGCCCGGTGAGCTTCCAGAGCGCGGTCGACGATCCCATGGAACGGCGCGTGTCGACGGTCGGGCGCATTCATCCTCATGTCGAGGTCAAGGTGGTCGATCTCGACGGCAGGATCGTCAAGCGCGGCGAACGCGGCGAGCTCTGCACCCGCGGCTACAGCGTCATGCTGGGCTATTGGGACGAGGTGGAAAAGACCGCCGACGTGCTCGATCGCAACGGCTGGATGCACACCGGCGACCTCGCCACCATCGACGCCGAGGGTTTTTGCAACATCGTCGGCCGCATCAAGGACATGGTGATCCGCGGCGGCGAGAATCTCTATCCGCGCGAGATCGAGGAGTTCCTCTATCGTCACCCAAAGATCCAGGACGTGCAGGTGTTCGGC
>NZ_JAFATE010000085.1 GCF_019244115.1 Bradyrhizobium sp. | reverse complement strand
GAACGTGACGGTGCGCCCCGTCGGATTGTGCGTGATAACGCCGAGTGAAGCGCTGCACTCGGAGGCCGGCACCTTCCACTCGCCGGCCGCCGCTTCGATCAGCATCATGCGCGCCGCCGCGCCGCCCTTGCGGACGATCTCGTTCGACGAGCGGATGCCCTGGCTGCCGGCGGTGAAGAAGTCGCCCCACACACGCTTGCGGGCGAGATTTTCCCCCGGGGTCGGAAACTCGGTCGTCACTTTCGACCAGTCGCACCCCAGCTCTTCAGCGACGAGCTGCGCGAGGCCGGTCATCGTGCCCTGGCCCATTTCGGAGCGGGCGATGCGGATCACCACCGTATCGTCGGGCTGGATCACGACCCAGGCGTTGACTTCCGGCGAGCCATCGGCGGCGCGGACGACGGCGGGTCCACCGAAGGGCATGTCGAGCCCGATCGCAAGGCCGGTGCCGACGGCCGCAGACCCGATCACGAATGCGCGGCGGCTGAGTTTTGGCGAGACGTGTTGGTTCATCGTGGCCTCCTTACGCGCTCGCGGCAGCGTGAATGGCCTCGCGCACCTGCTGGAAGGTGCCGCAGCGGCAGATGTTGGTGATGGCCTCGTCGATGTCCTGGTCGGTCGGCTTCGGCTTGTCCTTCAGAAGCGCCGCCACCGCCATGATCATTCCGCTCTGGCAATAGCCGCATTGCGGGACCTCGTTCGCGATCCAGGCCTGCTGCACCCTGTGCAGCGCACCGCCTGCTGAGAGGCCCTCGATGGTAGTGATCTGCTTGCCCGCGGCGTCACTGACCGTCATGCCGCAGGAGCGCACGGCGACGCCGTCGACATGCACCGTGCAGGCGCCGCATTGTGCGATGCCGCAGCCATATTTGGTGCCGGTGAGACCGACATTCTCCCGGATCACCCAGAGCAGCGGCGTGTCCGGCTCGACGTCGACGTTGAATGATTTTCCATTGATCGTGAGGTTTGCCATCGCAGTCCCCTTGTTGGCCCGATCCACCGATTGGGCTCGTCGGGAAATTGAGTGGCAAAACGGAGGGGTTCAAATCAAGATATTCTGCGCATGCGGGCCGAGGATATCTGGCATGCATAGGCGCCAGGAAGATATCGGCGGATCCGGTGTTAGTCGTCTTCTGGACAATCAGCGATTGCCTCGCAATGGGACGGTCAATCGCAACAGGCTCATGATTGCTCCCAGCGCGGCAAAGCCGGCACCGAGCGCAAGCGCCAGGGTTGCGCCATCGCGCCCGGCGAGACTGAAGCAAAGCGCGGCCAGCGCGGCTCCGGTGGTCTGCCCGATCAGCCGGGCAGTCGCTACAATGCCGCTGGCGCTCCCGCTGCGATGCGGCGGTGCACTGAGCATCAGCGCCTTCATGTTCGGGGTCTGAAAGAAACCGAAGCCGATCCCGCAGATCACCATGCGCCAGACGATATTGGCGACGCTGGGGCCCGCCGGGAGGGTCGCGAGCAGCGCCATTCCGATCCCCAGCATCCCAAGGCCTAGGCCGCCGAGCAAGCCCGCGGGAAAACGATCGGACAGACGGCCGCCGATCGGCGCCATGATCGCGACCACCAGCGGCCAGGGTGTCATCAGAAAGCCGGTCTCGACCTGCGAGCGCTGCAAAATGTCCTCGAAGTAGAACGGCAGCGCGACAAAGCCGAGGCCCTGCACGGCGAACGAGCAGACCGCGGTAGCCGCCGACAGCGCGAACAGCGCTCGGCGGAACAGGTCGATCGGCAGCATCGGCGCCGGATGTTCGGCATGCCGGCGGGTCAAAATCCAGCCCAGCACGATGGCGGCGATCAGGTAGGTCCACACCAGCATCGGCTGCATCTGGTGTGCCGCCCCGCCAATGGCGATGATGAACAGGCCGAGAGCGGCAGCGGCCAGCAGCGCGCCGGGAAAATCGAAGGCGTGTTTTGCCTGCGGCAGGATTGGCAGGGTTTTCAGGCCGATCAGCATCGCAATGACACCAAAGGGAAGGTTCACGGCGAACAGCCACGGCCAGGGTCCGAGCGCGAGAATGCCCGAGGCGATGCTCGGCCCGAGCGTGAAGGCGGCGGCGACCACCAGCGCGTTGTGCCCGAACCCGCGTCCGTGCATGTGGCTCGGATAAACGAAGCGAACCAGCGCGGTGTTCACGCTCATGATGCCGCTGGCGCCGAGACCCTGCAGCGTCCGGGCCACCAGCAGGCTTGGCAGCGACCACGCCAGCGCACAGCCGAGCGAGGCCAGCGTGAACAGCAGGAGGCCGCCGAGATAGATACGTTCGTGCCCGACGATCTCGCCGAGCGCCCCGAGCGGCAGCAGGGTCGCCACCAGCGCGATCTGGTAGACATTCACCACCCACACCGCCTCGGCCGGTGTGACACGGAGATCGATAGAGATGGCGGGCAGGGCGATATTGGCGATCGCGGTGTCGAGCGAGGCCATTGCGAGGGCGGTGAAGATGGCCGCGATCGCCCAGCGCCGACGTTCCCAGGGCAGCCCGTCAGTCGCGGGTTGAGCGGGTGGACGCGGCGCATTCCTGTCGACGTACATTCGAGAAGCAATCTCCGGAGCCAGCCCCGGTGTAATACGGCGCCGCCTTTCTCCACAGACTTGCTGCTGCATATGGCCTATGCGGAGGCCTTCAATACCGGCCCCGTGACAGACGGAAGGCCGATGCTCGCTCGACGTTGATCTGCGCCTCTCCCCGGCGCGATCCGCAGCAGCGCGAACGAGGCCGTTCGCCTTGGAATCGGAGTCCCCCTTCGAAGGCGGACCACGGACTGCAAGCGGGCAGGGTTATCGTCAGAGCAAGCGGGGGTGGACGCGTGGGGCGGGAAAACATCGTGCAAAAAAACTCCATCAAACAGGACGCATCAGCTTTCAGCCGGCAGCTCGCCGTCCAGAACCCTGGCCATGCGGTCGGCGTCCAGCGCATTCTCCCAGCGCGCAATCACGATGGTCGCAACCGCATTGCCGACCAGATTGGTCGGGGTCAGCCCCTGCGACATCAGCCGGTGAATGCCCAAAACCAGCGCGACGCTCGCAACCGGGATCGTGCCGGTCGCGGCCAGCGTTGCCGCGAGCACCACGAAGGCAGCACCGGCGATGCCTGCGGCGCCTTTCGAGGTCACGAGCAGGATCAGCAGCAATCCGATCTGCTGGGCGAGATCGAGCTGGGTATTGGTCGCCTGCGCGAGGAACACCGCAGCCGTCGCGAGATAAAGGCAGGTGCCGTCGAGATTGAAGGAATAGCCGGTGGGGATCACCAGCCCGACGATGCTCTGTTCGCAGCCCAGCGTCTCGAGTTTTGACAGCATGCGCGGCAGCACCGTCTCCGAAGAGGTGGTGGCGATGCAGACCAAAAGCTCGTCGCGGATATAGCGGATCAGCTTCCACAGGCTGAAGCCGCAAAGCCGCGAAATCGGCCCCAGGACAATGACGATGAAGAGGATGCAGGTCACGTAGAAGCCGCCGAGCAGTTTTCCAAGCGAGGCCAACGATCCCAGGCCGAACTTGCCGATCGTGAATGCGATGGCCCCGAATGCGCCAAGTGGCGCGGCCCACATCACCATTCTCACCATGCCGAAAATCATCTTGCCGCCGACATCGATCACGTCGGTGACAGGCCTTGCGCGCTCGCCGAGCCAGATCAGGGCAAAACCGCACATGACAGAGATGAAGAGGACCTGCAGGATGTTGCCCTCGGCGAACGCGCCGACAAAGGTCTGCGGGATGATGTTCATCAGAAAGGGGACGAAGCCGACCGCGGCGGTCTGCTTCACATAGGGCTCGACGACACTGGCATTGATCGAGGCGGGATCGATGTTCATCCCCGCTCCCGGCTGCCAGAGATTGACCGCGGCAAGGCCGATGATCAGCGCGAACGTCGTGACCACCTCGAAATAGACCAGCGCCTTGATAGCGACGCGGCCGACCTTGGCCATGTCGGCCATGTGAGCGATGCCGCTCACCACGGTGCAGAAGATGATCGGCGCGATCAGCATCCGGATCGCCTTGATGAAGGCATCGCCCAAGGGCTGCATCTGGGCGCCGAGATCAGGCCTGATGGCGCCGAGCGCGATGCCCAAGGCCATCGCGATCATCACCTGGACCCACAGCTCCCGCCACCATGCACGGCGCACATCCCGGCGGGTTTCGGTGGCCAAAGTCGTGGCTGTCATCGTGTCTCCCTTGCTTTAACGGTGCGGCGGCACTTGCCCTTTTTCAACCCTTGGCGTCGAACTTGAACAGCCGTTCCGGATTCTCACCAAGAGCTTGTTCTGCTTCGCCGGATCGGGCGTGTAAAGCGCGATCCGGTCGACCAGATCCCCATCATTTGGCATGAACTTGACATTCGGCGGCCAACCCGTGCCCCAGATGACGCGGTCCGGCGCATTGCGATCAGCTTTTGCGCAAATGGGACGGCGTCATGGAAGGGCGGCCCGGACGCGGCGGCCCGTTGCGGGCCCGTGACCGATGTTCAGGAGGCTCCGGTCAGGCCAAGGCTCGCATAGATCCGCCGCGCATAAACGCCGAATTCATCGGTGGTCTTGATCGGCAGCGCGCGCGGATAGGGCAGCAGGATCGGGAAACACTCCGCCATGCGTGCCGGGCCAGCGCTGAGCACCGCGCAGTGCGAGCCGAGAAACACCGCCTCCTGGATCGAGTGGGTGACCAGGATGATGGTCTTGCCGCTCTCGTGCCAGATTCGCAGCATTTCCAGGTTCATCTGTTCGCGTGTCAACGCATCCAGCGCACCAAACGGCTCGTCCATCAGGATCAGCTTGGGATCGTGGATCAGGGCGCGCGCGATCGCGGCGCGCTGCTGCATGCCGCCGGAGAGCTGCTGCGGGTATTTGTCTTCCTGGCCCGAGAGTCCGACGAGATTGAGCAGGTCGCAAGCCCGCGTCCGCGCGGCCTTGATCGGAAGGCCGACGATTTCCGCGGGCAGCAGCACATTGTCGATCACGGTCCGCCATTTCAACAGCAGCGGCTGCTGAAACACCATGCCGACGTCGCGGCCGGGGTCGAACTGCGTGCGCGCATTGCCGATGCTGATGCTGCCGCCATCAACGGCATGCAGCCCGGCGAGGATTTTCAGGATTGTGGTCTTGCCGCACCCGGAGGGGCCGACCAGGGAGACCATCTCGCCTTCGCGCACATCCATGGTGACATCTGACACCGCGAGGAACTCTCCGGTGTCAGTCGGATACGTCTTGCGGACGTTGCGCAGGCTGATGAAGGGTTCGTCACCCATCACGCCAGCCACCTGTCGAGATTGGCGGCGACGAAATCGTCGTCGGAGAGATCGGCGTGCTCGCTGGTGACGCGATCGATCTCCTGCAACTGGCCGGGACTTAAGCCCTCTCCCGGATCGAGACACCAGATACCTTGCATCAGGCCCTGCCGCCGCAGCACCTCGTGGCAGCCGGCAATGCAGCCGTGGAAATTGTTGGCGACGTCGAAGAACGCACTGTTGCAATCGGTGACGCGGGCGTCGAGCGCGAGCAGATCGGCCGGGATGCTCGCCTGGTTGCGCGCGGCCTTGCAGCGCTCAAACTGTCTGATGGCGCTCGCCGTCCAGACCGACCAGTGGCCGAGCAGGCCGCCGCGAAAATGGGTCCTGACCGTCACGCCCTTGTCTCTGAGATCAAAGGGCAAGGTGAGATCGAGCAGGATGTGGTCGTCGTTGCCGGTATAGAGCGCGATCCGGTCGAGCGCCCCCGCCGCGCACACGCCACGCAGCACGTCGAGCGTGCGATAGCGGTTGAAGGGCGCGATCTTGATCGCGATGACATTGTCGATGCCGGCAAAGCGACGCCAGAAATCTGCGCTGAGGACGACGCCTCCGACCGCGGGCTGCAGATAGAAGCCGACCAGCGGAATCGCCCGCGCGACAGTTTCGCAATGCGCGATGATCTCGTCCTCGCTCGCGGCCGTCATGGCGGCGAGACTGAGCAGGCCGGCGTGATAGCCGATGCCGCGGGCCATCTCGGCTTCCGCGACGGCCTGCTGCGTCGGTCCGGCGAGGCCCGCGACCAGCGCCAGCGGCCGCGAAGTCCAATGCAACGCGGTTTCGGCCGCCAGTTCCAGGACAGGCCGGTAGAGGCCGACGTCACGGATCGCAAACTGCGTGGTGTGCACGCCGACTGCGATCCCACCGGAGCCCGCGTCGATATAATAGCGCGTCAAGGCGCGCTGGTGGGTGCGATCGAGGGTGCGGTCGGCATGCAAGGCCAGCGGATGCGCCGGGAGCACGGTGCCGTCAGCGATCAATCGCCGCACGCCCGATTTCATTTGGCTGTGATGCGCTGCCACGGCTCTTATCCGTATTCAGGACCGGCGACCGCGAACGGGGGCTCATCGGCATGGCTTGTGGTGCGTCCGAACCACATGCGCTGGAACGGCCGCTCTTCACGCCAGCCGCACTCTGCCAAGCCTTCGAGAAACCCATGCTGCGTGGTGACGGCATCGATCAAGAGGGGGCCGGCTTCGCTAGCGGCGATATCGCGGACCATCTTCAGCGCATGCGCGGAGCTCTCCGCAAAGACCGGACCGATGTGGCGCGCGGTGCGTCCGCTGCGGACAAGCGCTAATGCGTCGCCGTTCGAGACCAGCCGCGAGCCGGGACGGCCCGCGAGCTCTTCCAGCAATGTCCGGCGATCGAAGCCCATGGCACTGATGTCGCAGGTGATGAAGTCGCCGAGCTTGCCCCGCGGCAATGGCGCGCCCGTCATGGCCGGCGGCAGGTCGAGGCGCATCCGTCGCAACTGGATCGTGGGCGCAAATCCGAGCGGCCCGTAGACCGCGGCACCTGCCGGCGTCGCATCGAGCCAGCAGGTCACGCCGAGGCTTCTCGCTTTCTTCAGACATTCATCGACCAGCCGCGTCGCAAGGCCGCGCCGGCGCCAGCTCGCGGCGACCAGCACCATGCTGATCCAGGCGTCGCTTGCGCCGTAGGGCATCAGCGCCGCCGTCGCGATCAGACGATGATCTGGGGCGCGAATTCCGAAGACTGTTCCACTGCTCAGAAAAAAGCTCCAATCGGCCTCGTTCTGATTCCAATGGGCTTCGCTGGATAGTGCAAGACCGCCAGCGGCCTCCTCCGGGCCGAGCTGCACGATCGCCAAATCGTCAGTAGCGTCCATCGCGTACCTCATATTTGGTCGGCTTGCCGAGGCTCGGCATCGCGCGTGCGACCCAATCCGCAGTCCAAGCGATCATTCGCTCGATGTCGACGACCGGCGGCCCAAACAGTTTTGTCGCCTGCCGCGTGTCCGTCAGCCAGGCGGTCGGCTGTTCCCTGCCGACAATTATCGGATCGCGGCCGAGCAGTTTGCCAAAGGCCGCAGCAAGGTCCCGCACGGCGAGGATCTCGTGACCGCTGACATTGAGGGGCGACGTCGGCATGTCGCAATGCGCAAGGCACCGCAAGGCCTGTGATGCGGCGTCGCCCTGCCAGATGAAATTGACATGGCCGAGGCTTACGTCGATCGGCGTGCCGGAAGACACATTCGTCGCGATGTCGTGCAGCACGCCGTAGCGCATGTCGATCGCGTAGTTCAGGCGGAACAGGCGGCCCGGTGTGGCGAATTTTCGGGAAAAATATTCGAACATCCGCTCGCGCCCTACGCACGACTGCGCATATTCGCCGGGCGGATCGGGCGCCGTCGCCTCATCAGCTCCTTTGCCGTCCACCGGCACGAACGGATAGACGCAGCCGGTCGAGAATGCCACGATTCGCGAGGCGCGAAAGGCTTGCGCAACGATCGCGGGAACATGGGCGTTCATGGCCCAGGTGAGGGACAAATCGCCTTCTGCGCCGAATTTGCGCCCGGCCATGAAGACGATGTTCGGAGTCTTCGGCAAGGCCCTGACCGCGGCCTGGTCCAGCAGATCGCAATGGATGGTCTCGATGCCGCGATTGGCGAGCCAGTCTTGTGTGCTCGGGTCCGAAAAACGCGCGACCCCGATGATGCGGCGGCCGGGCGCGGCAGCCTTGGCGAGGCCGGCCAGGGTGGGCCCCATCTTGCCGGCGACGCCGAGGATCATGATGTCGCCGCTGGTCTTGCCGAGGTCGTCGATCAAGGCCTGGCTCGGCCGGCAGAGCAAGTCGTCGAGCGCGGTGACGTCGGCAATCGTGTTTGGCAGGGTGTCGCGCGAGAGCAGCATATGTCTTCAAAGGACCTTCTAGTTCAGTCTGATGTCCCGGACCACGAACATGCGCTCCAAGCCGAGCACGACGCCATAAAGGGCGACGCCCAGCAATGTGAGCAGCACGACTGCCATGACCATGGCCGGCGTATCGAGCGAGGACTGGACCTGGATCATGAGATAGCCGAGGCCGCGTTCGGAGGCGATGAACTCGCCGACGATGGCGCCGGCGACGGCGAGGATCGCTCCGACCTTCATGCCGGAAAACACGTAAGGCAGCGCCCCCGGCAACTGGATCTTGCGAAAAAGGGTCCAGCGCGAACCGCGCAGCGACCGGACGAGGTCGAGCAGGTCGGGCTCGACCTCGGAGAGGCCGCGCGCCGTGGTCAGCAGGATCGGAAAGAAGCAGATCGAAAACGCAATCAGGATGTTCGGAACGAGGCCATAGCTGAACCAGACGATGATCAGCGGCCCGAGCGCGACCTTCGGGATCATGTTGAGTGTGACGAACAGCGGCAGCAGCAGCAAACTCACCAGCCGCGACCAGGTGAAGATGACCGCAAGCGCGACACCGACCAGCGCGCCCAGCGCAAACCCGCCAAGGATTTCGGCGGCGGTGACGGCGACGTTGGACGACCAGGCATAGTTTGGATGGAGCAGCGTTTCGATCGCCGCCAGCGGCGTAGGCAGGATGAATTTCGGCACGTGCAGCGCATCCACCAGAAGCTGCCACAGCCCGATGACGGCAAGGTGCACGCCAAGAACGATGGCAAAAGCCCGCGCCGATCGCTTTCCGTCACCGGGCACCCGATGCTCCTCATGGCCTCTTTCGTCGCCTGTCGGCCAATCTATCGCGGCGAGCGCATGCATTCAACCATATGGTTGATAAGATCGTCAGGGCCGCAGCGAATGCATGACGAGATCGACCACATGCCGTCGCCGTGCCCGCCGCTGCGCCGGGCTGCTGAGATCCGTGCCGAAGATCGCCGACAGGGTCGGTGTGTTGGAGAAGAAGAAATAGCTGAGGCCCGCGATCGAAATGTAGAGCTGCACCGGATTGATACCCCTGCGGAAAGCCCCCGTGCGTACGCCCTCGCGCAGGATCTTGGAAACCATGCTGACGAGCGGGGAATGCATGGCCGGCAGCCGCCGCGACCCCCGGACATGCCTGGCCCCGCCGCGGTTCTCGTCGTTCAGCAGCACGATGAAATCGGGGTGCGCGGCGAGATGGTCGAAGGAGGCCTCGATAAGCCTGCGGATCGCCTGTTCGGGCGGCAGGCCCGTGAGGTTGAGCTCTCGTTCCTGGATACGCAATTCCTCGTAGACCCATTCGAGCACGGCGAGGTAGAGTGCGTCCTTGTCGCCGAAATAATGATATACAAGCTGCTTGTTGACGCCGGCACGGTCCGCGATCTCGTCGACCCGGGCGCCCGCGAGGCCGCTGCCGGCGAATTCGCGCCGCGCCGCCGCGAGCAGCTTGGTTCGCGTCGCGGCGGGATCACGGCGCCGTGGCCCGTTTCCATTTGCTCGTTTTGCTGGCATCCCCAACCGAATAGTTGACAATTGACTTGGCGCTTTGTTGCATTGGTAGCGTCGTCGGCGAGGATCGACAAGGTTGTAGGGAAGGCATGGCCATGAAATATCTGATGATAGCCGCTCTCGCGCTGGCCCTTCTGCTGCCCGCGGGCCCGACTGGCGCCGAGCCGATCAACCTGATGTTGAACTGGACCCCGACGGCGGACCATTCGCCTTTCTATTATGCCAAGGCGCAGGGCTGGTACGAAAAGGCCGGGATCGATCTCACCATCGAGGTCGGCAAGGGGTCCGGTGTCTCCTCGCTCAAGGTCGGCTCCGGCGGCTCGCCATTCGGCATCGCGGACCTCGCGACCGCGCTGGTCGCGCGCAGCAAGGGGGCCGACCTGGTTGCATTGATGAGCATTTACGCCAATACCGGGCAGACGTTCTATTGGCTGAAGAGCTATGGCGTGAACGGCGTGAAGGATTTCCCCGGCCACAAGATCGGCAACCCGCCGGGCGATGCCTCGCGGGTGATGTGGCCGGCCTTTGCGAAGGCCGCGGGGATCGCGCCCGACGCGGTCAGCTTCGTCAATGTCGGTCCGACGGCGAAGATCGCGGCGCTGAAGAGCCATACCGTTGACATCATCAGCGATTTCTACAACGAGCACGACCTGAAGCTGATCGAGTTCGGCGGCGATCTCGGCTATCTCAACTGGAAGGACATGGGGCTGAACCCTTACGGCAACTCGCTGATCGTCAACGGAGCGTTTCTGCAGAAGAACCCAAAACTGGTCGAGGATTTCGTCAGGATCACCCAGAAGGCCTACGCGGCCTGCGTCGCCGACGTGACGCCCTGCCTCAAGGCGCTGCTCGAACAGGTCTCCGGGCTCGACGAGGAGAACCAGAAACGCCAGTGGGAGCGCATCAAATTCCTGATGAAGGATGAATTCACCACCACTAAGGCGCTGGGCTGGATCGACGGCGAGCGGATGAAGAAGGATTATGAGTTGGTCCAGACCTATCTGGGCATGGAGAAGCCGTTCGATGTGCAGACAGCGTTCACGACCAAAATGCTGGACACGTCGATCAAGATGGATGCAAGCAAGGTGAAGAAGTGACAGCCGCAGCGGCGCTATTCGCTTCGATCGTCGTTGCCGAGGCGAAGCCGTCCGGGCCTTCGGGGGTCTCGGATGGCGTCGCTGTTTGCAAGGCCCTCCGGCACCTAGTCGGCGCGTGCTGACCACGTTTAGATGTCCTCTGAGATCGGTGGGAGGGCAACGAAGATGGCGGAGGCGCGCACAAGCCGCCAAAGGATGTGCTGCCGGAGACCCCAAAGTCGGCCTCCGCCCGGGTTGTCGCACAGCACGAGGCGATGCTGGAGGCGTTGCCGAGACACCGCCGATTTCGACAACGCCGCCCGCGGCTTTCTCGGAACCATCGAGCACGCAAGAATCACCTCGGCCCAGGGCAGGGTGGTCTGGAGCCTCGAGCCTTATTGTTTTCTGTTCGCAGCCAAGGCGCCGGTGGTGAGCTAAGGCCGTCTTTGCAAGCGAAACAGTCCACGATCGCAAAATAGAGCTGGATTGGGCCATCATAGCGAATACATCGTCATAGGAAGGCGGCCGGGAGCAGGACATGGAGGGCATGCAGGACAGGACTTCTTCATCTGATATCGCCGTCAGCACGCTTCCCGGTCAGGTCGTGCTGGTGCTGCAGGGCGGCGGTGCGCTCGGCTCCTATCAGGCCGGCGTGTATCAGGCGCTTCATGAGGCCTCCATCGAACCCGACTGGATCATCGGCACCTCGATCGGCGCCATCAATGCGAGCCTGATCGCCGGCAACACCCGCGAGGCGCGGCTCGGCCGCTTGCGGGAATTCTGGAAGCGGGTGGAACAGAACCCGCTGTTTCACTTCCACGAGGCGCTGGAGGCCTTCACCGAGCGGCTGTCCGCCTGGTCGGCAGTCGCCCACGGCATCGGCGGCTTTTTTGCGCCCAATCCGATCGCCCATGTCGGCGAGTCCTTTCCGCTCGGCGCCGATCGTGCCGGCTATTATTCGACCGCGCCGCTGCAGGCGACGCTTGAAGAGCTGGTCGATTTCGATCTGGCGAGCCGCGGCCGGCCGCGGCTTTCGGTCGGCGCCGCCCATGTGCAGACCAGCCAGATGCGCTATTTCGACACGCGCCACTGCGCGCTGTCCGTCAAGCACGTGATGGCGTCCGGCGCGCTGCCGCCGGCCTTTCCGGCCGTGCGCATCGATGGCGAGCTCTATTGGGACGGCGGCGTGCTGTCCAACACGCCGACCGAGGCGGTGTTCGACGACAATCCGCGCCGGGATTCGCTGATCTTCTCGGTTCATCTGTGGAATTCGCATGGGCCCGAGCCCGCCACGATGGCGGATGTGTTCAACCGCCAGAAGGACATTCAATATTCCAGCCGGATTGCGACCCAGATCGCGCGGCAGGACCAGATCCATCGGCTGCGTCACGTCATCAAGGAGCTGGCTGCGAGGCTGCCCGAGGCCGCGCGTGACGATCCGCGGGTGCGGGAGCTCATGAGCTACGGCTGCCAGACGCGGATGCACATCGTCCGTCTGCAGGCGCCGCAGTTGAAAAGCGAAACCCACACCAAGGACATCGATTTCACCGCGGCCGGGATCGCGGCGCGCTGGAACGCCGGATACGCGCACACCAAGGAGGTGCTGGCGCGCGCGCCCTGGGTCGGCGAGTTCGATCCGCTCGCCGGCGTGATTTTTCATGAGTAGCGGAGAGTTCGAGGTGTAGGGTGGGCAAAGCGAAGCGTACCCACCATCTTAGTTGTGCGCGTGGTGAGACGGTGGGCACGGCGCAAGCGCGCCTTTGCCCACCCCACACTTGCCGCTACACTTGTCGCAAAGAAAACGGCCGAAGCGGTCGCTGCGGGTTCTTCTGAGTGCGGGGAGGACCGTCAGGCATCCATGGTGTGAAGGCGCTGGCGGTTGCGCAGCACGATCTGGCGCGCGCCGGAGAAGCCGAGAACGCCCTGGCTGTGGAGTTGCGACAGCGCGCGAGACACCGTCTCCAGGGTCAGGCCGAGATAATCGCCGATATCGCGCCGGCACATCGGCAGCGCGAGCATGCCGGCGACCGTCAGCCGGCGGTCCATTTCGAGCAGGAAAGTCGCGACCCGCTCCAGCGCGGTCTTGCGCCCGAGCAGCAGCATGTGATCCTCGGCGTGGCGCAGATCGCCCGCCGTCATGGTCCAGAGTTTTCGCGCGACCTGGACATCGACTGCCGCGGCCTGCTCCAGGCTGCGCCGCTTCACCAGGCGCACCGTGGTGTCGGTGATGGCTTCCGCCGCGAGGCGGTGCGCTGCGCCGGTCTCCAGGCCAAACACGTCGCCGGGCAAATGGAAGGCGCCGATCTGCCGGCGGCCGTCGGAGAGCAGCTTGTAGGTGCGGACCGCGCCGGACATCACCTGATAGACGTATTCCGCCGGCTCGTCCTCGCCATAGATTTCCTCGTCCTTCCGGTAGGAGAATTCCGAGGCGACCAGCCCGGCATGCCCTGCGATCGCGGCAAACTGGTCGGAAGCCGAGGGGGTCGCATGGCCCAGACTGATCTTGTTGGCTACAACGGGTGTGGTCTGGGTTTGGGTGAGCATGTGCCATCTCCTGTGCGGCGGATGGCCAAGGGGTACATGCGTTCACCCTGTTCGGAAATTTCGGCCGATATCTTAAGGAGGTCCACGTAAGTAGAACTACGGAGGTCTAGCGGCCGCTTTCGGCCCCGGGATGCCCTCCGAAATGGCGCCCCGGATCTCCTTGACCAGCCCGTCGCCCAGCAGCGGCTTTTGCAGCACATGCTCGACACCGGCCGCGGCGGCGCGCGCAAGAATGTTCTCGTCGGGATAGCCGGTGATGAGAATCACGGGCGCCGCGACGTGGTGCTCGCGCAGCCGTCCGACCAGATCGATGCCGTTGATGTCGGGCATCTTGTAGTCGATCACCAGGCAGTCGATGCCATCAGGCGCCGCGGCGTTCAGGAGCGCCATCCCGCTTCTGAAGGTTTTCACTTCAAAACCGTCGGTCTCCAGCAGAAAGCGCAACGAGCCGAGCACGCCGGCATCGTCGTCGACCACGTAGATCGTAGGTTTGCAGCAGGGAGCCATGATGAGAGGCCGTGGAGCAAGATTGGTCATCCGGCATCATGCACCATTCGTCGCAAGCGCGGCTTGATCTGCCTCAATCCTTGACGAGGCCGGCCCGTATCGCGAACCGCACCAGTTCGGAGAGGCTGTTCGCCTGCATCTTGGTCATGACGTTGGCGCGGTAGACCTCGATGGTGCGCGGCGAGATGTCGTATTCCCTGGCGATCAGCTTGTTGGACAGGCCGGCGACCAGTCCGTCCATGACCTGGCGTTCCCGGGGGCTCAAGCTGGCGATCCGTGCCGCGATGTCCTGCGCCACCGCGTCACCCCTCGCCGCCGGCTCGGCAACGCGCAGCGCCGCCTCGATCATGGCGATCAGGCGCTCGTCCTCGAACGGCTTTTCCAGAAAATCCATCGCGCCGAGCTTCATGGCTTCGACCGCCAGCGGGACGTCGCCATGGCCGGTCATCACGACGATCGGAAAACCGCTGCGCAGCGCCTTCAGGCGCTTGAGCAGCTCGATTCCGTCGATGCCGGGCATGCGCACGTCTGAAATCACGCACCCAAATTCGAGCGAGGGCAGCGCGTCGAGGAACTGCTGGGCGGTCTCGAACAGCGCTACGACGAAACCGGAGGAATCGAGCAGGAAGTTCAGCGAATCCCGCATCGCCTCGTCGTCGTCGATGACATAGACATTGCGCGACATCGATCAGCTCTCGCCCGGCGCCGCCGGCAGCGTGAAACGAAACGTCGCCCCACCCGCCGCGTTGTTTTCGGCCCACATGCGTCCGCCATGGGCCTCGATGATCGAACGGCTGATGGACAGGCCAACCCCCATTCCGGTCTCCTTGGTCGTGAAGAAGGTTTGAAACAGATTGGGCATGACGTCATCGGCGAATCCGGTGCCGGTGTCGGAGACCTCGACCTCGATCATGTCGTCCGCCACCTTGCGGTTGGCCGCGACGAGCTCCCGCCGCGGCGATTGCGCCATGGCCTCGAGCGCGTTGCGGAACAGGTTGACAAGCACCTGCTGGATCTGAACCCGGTCGACCAGCACCAGATCGGCCAGCGGATCGACGTTGAAGCGCAGTTGCACGCTCTGTTCGCGGGCGCCGGCCAGCCCCAGCGCGCCGGCTTCCTCGATCAGCTTGGCAAGCGACTCGACGCGGCGCTCGGATTCGCCGCGCGAGACGAAATCGCGCAGCCGCCGGATGATCTGGCCGGCGCGCAGCGCCTGTTCGGCGGCACGGTCCATCGCGCTCTCGATCTTCTGGATGTTGCGCTCCTGGCTGCCTGCGAGCAGCCGGCGCGAGCCTTTCATGTAATTGGCGATCGCGGCGAGCGGCTGGTTGAGCTCATGCGCCAGTGCGCTCGCCATTTCGCCCATCGCGGTCAGGCGCGACACGTGCATGAGCTCCGATTGCAGCTGCTGCAGCTTGGCCTGGGTCTGCTGGTGCTCGGTCAGGTCGCGAATGAAGCCGGTGTAGTAGGGCTCGCCGCCGGATTCCATCTCGCCGACCGACAGATGCATCGGAAACGTGGTGTCGTCGCGGCGCTTGCCGGTGACAATGCGGCCGATGCCGATGATGCGCCGCTCCCCGGTCCGGCGGTGCCGCGCGATGTAGCCGTCATGGCGCGTGCGGTCCGGCTCGGGCATCAGCACCTTGACGTTCTTGCCGATCGCCTCGGCTTCCGAATAGCCGAACATGCGCTCCGCCGCGGCGCTGAAGGACTGGATGATCCCTTCGCCGTCGATCACGATCATCGCGTCCGGCACGGTGTCGAGGATCGAGCGCAGATGGCTTTCCCGGCGGCGCAAGGCCTCCTCGATGTGCTTTTGCTCGTTGATGTCGACAATGATTCCGCAGAGATGCCGGGCAGTGGCGCCTCCTTCGTCCACAACACCAGCGCGGGCGCGGACCCATTGCGGGTTGTCGGCCTGGCCGCGCAGCTTGATCGAGACGTCGAACCGGCCGCCGCTTTTGGCGACCGTCTTGATCTCCTGTTCGATGCGGGCGCGGTCCCGTGGCTCGAGCAGCGACAGGAACAGCTCATAGGTCACGACCTGGTCGCGGGCGACACCGAACAGATCCCGCGTCGTGTCCGACCACACAAGCCGGTGCGTTTCGAGATTGAGATCGAAGGTTCCGACGCCAAATCCGTCGATCCGGCGCCATGAGCTGTCGTCCCGAGCGAGATCCTCGGGGAAGGGATGCGTTGCGTCGGTCACGCCAAAACCTTCCGTGCCATCAAGCCGCTTTCCGGCCCCCATCCGGCCGCATGATTGCGCCGGCGGATTCTATACGAAATTCGCGATCCGGAACCGGGCAGGGCGCAAAATGTGGTTATCGGTTGATCAAATCGCCCGTCCAGGGGACCAATGGCCGATCCCCGCCGGACACCCAGCGAGATGAGGAAAACATGATGAGGTTCCCGAAAGAGCTCAACCCATCCTACCGCGCTGTCTTTCCCTGATGGCCCGCACTTTTGCGCGGTTGCCGCAGACTCGCATCTCGCACCAGCGGCGGCGGTTGTTCTTGGTGGTGTCGAAGAACAGCCAGCCGCATTCCTGGCCGGCGCAGCGCCTGGTGCGCAGGAGGTCCTTCTCCATCAATAGCGTCAGGGCTGACAGTGTGATCGGGCCGAGGATGGCCGCCAAAATGTCGCGGCGCGGATCGAACACAAAGATGTAGCTGCCGAGGCGCATCCGCATCTCGGCGTGGCGCAGATTTTCCGCATGGGCGGCCGAGAGCAGGTCGAGCAGCCTGGCCGGGAGCGGACGCTGTTCGGCGAGCGCGGTCCCGATCATCCAGATCAGCTCGCGCAGCTCTATCGCGCGGTCGAAGACGCGGCGCGCCCGGCGCGGATGGTGCGACAGCGCGGCACGGATGTGCGCGCAGTCGGAGGGCGGCATGACGCGGGCGTGTTCGACCCACTGCATCAGCGTGTCGAAATCCCGCAAATGCTCCTGGTGCGCGGGCGAGCCGCGCGCTGAGGACGTGTTGGTGAAGTCCCATGCCAGTTCGCCGCCGACCAGATCGAGGCTGCCGGCGCGCGAGGGCGCAACGACGGTCGGAGCTTTGCCAGGCGCGCGCATGTGTAACCATCAAACCGCATTTTCAGACCCGCAAGCTGGTCGCCCGCGCGACAGCACGGTGTCATTTCAGGCATTTCCGCGCGCCGACGCAAGGAAAAACCGTAACCATCTATCGATTATTGACTGGTAGCTAGGTGCGTGACAGCCTCCGACCAGCAAAAAGCTGTTTGGAGGTTACCATGACCCGTTGGCGCGGCGCTCTCCCCGTCCTTGTGTGCGTTCTCGCTCTCGGCGCTACGGCCCCCGCCGCTGCGCAACTTAGTGGCAAGGAGGTCAAGATCGGCATTGGCGGGCCGCTCACCACGACCTCGGCCGGTTTCGGCGTCGAGATGAAACAGGCGGTCGACCTCGCTGTCGATGAGCGCAACGCGGCCGGCGGCGTCGCCGGCGCCAAGGTTTTGGCAGTGGCCGTCGACGACAGAGCGGACCCCGAGGCCGGCAAGGCCGTCGCCAAGGGTTTTTGCGATGATCCGGCCGTGCTGGGCGTGGTCGGACACGTCAACAGCGGCGTCGCCATCGCGACGGGGCAGATCTATGCGGACTGCTCGCTTGCCGTGATCACGCCGATGGCGTCCAACCCAAAAGTGACGGAAAGCGGCTTTGCCACCATCTTCCGCCTCACCAACCGCGACGACCGGAAGGGGCCCGGCCTGGCGCATTATCTCATCGAGAAAATGGGCAAGACACGCGCGCTCGTGGTCGACGACGGGACGGCCTATGGCATGGGCCTCGCCGACCAGTTCGTGGCCGGCTTTGGCGCGGGCGGCACCGTGGTGGCACGCAAATCGGTCAAGGTGGGCGATAAGGATTTTGCCGATTTCGTAAGATCGTGGCCTGGGGATTTCGACGTGGTGTTTTTTGCCGGCATTCGCGAGGGCGCGCTGATCCTGAAGGAGATGCGTGCGCAGGGGGTTTCGCAATTGTTCACCTGCGGCGACGGCTGCTGGGACACCAAGGCCTTCATCGCGGCGTCCGAAGGAGCGGCGACGAAGGCGGAAGGCGTGCGCATCCTCTCCGCCGCACCGGCGATTGGCACCGTGCCCGGATCAGCCGAGTTCGGCGCGAAGTACACCGCGAAATACGGGCCGATCAACAATTATGCCGCCAGCTCCTACGATTCGGCGCGCCTGCTGATGGTGGCGATCGCCGATGCCGCGAAGGCGAAGCAAGGTCTGCCGACGCGCACCGACGTCGTCGCGGCGCTGCGCAAGCTGACGTTCCAGGGCATCGCCTATGCCAAGCCGGTGCAGTGGACCGAGAAGGGCGACAACAAATCCGCGGTCATCTTCGTCAACACGGTCGAGGGCGACCACTTCAAGCCGGTCGACCAGATCGGCGAATGACCTTCCGATCTCGCTCGGTTGGTAGGGTGGGCAAAGCGAAGCGTGCCCACCATCACACTCGCGGAAAGATGGTGGGCACGGCGCGCAAGAGCGCGCCTTTGCCCACCCTACAGCAACGGCGCAAACGACACGGTCACCAGGTCGAGAACGGCGCCCTGTACTGCGTGCCCCAGAAGAACGGCCGCGGGCGGGAGTAGCCGTAGCCGCGCGCGTAGCCGTAGCTGTGTTCGGTTGCGGGCTCGCGGTGCCGGAACTTGATGCCGCCCTGCGGCTCGTCGCTCAGCACCACCACGAAATCCGTGCCCTTGCCGGTCTCGGTGCTCGGCGCTTCGTCGGTGACGATCACCGACGAGCGCGGTGGGGTTCCCGGAATGCGATCGAGCACGTCCTGCGGAATGCTGATGCGGTCGAGCGCAGCCGTTGCGCCGTCAGCCTCACGTGCGATCGCCTCATGTGTCAGTGGCTCCGTGTCACGGCCGTGCTTTGCGGTGACACCTGACTCGCGCGCATCGTGGCCATGACTGCCCGCGAGAGCCACGACGTTCCATCGGATGGTGTCGGCCTCGTTCTCACGCGCCGCGGCGGTGAAGACATAGGTGCCAATGGGACGATCGGCATCCGAAATCGTGATCGGAGCGTCGAACACGGGCTCAAAACCCTGGCGGACATAAAGCCGCTGGGTCTTGCGGCTGATCAGCACCGAGACCGGCTCGCGTGCGCGTGCGGCGAGCCGCGTCGCTTCGGCGGCCGCGGCCCTGACCGTCTCTGCCGCGGCGGCGGCCTCGCGGGCCGCGGCGAGCGCCTCCTGCTTCGGCTGCAACTCGGCCTTGGCGGCGTCCGCTTGCGCCTGCAGTTCGCTGACCTTGGCTGCCGCGGCCGCCTTGGCATCTTCGGCCGACTGCCTGGCCTCGGCCGTGCTCGCGGAGGCGAGGGCGGTTTCAGCGGCGGCCAATTGTGCCTCGGCCCTGGCCTTCAAATTTTCCGCCGTGCGCGCCGGCACCGTCGCCTGCATCGCCGCACGGTAGGCGGTTCCGGCGGCAAGCTTGGCCTGATCGGCTTTTCTTGTCGCCTCATCCTCCTCCGCCTTGCGCGCCAGTGCCTCGGCGGCGGCGCCCGGCTTCGGTTGAAACAACAGCGGATGCGTGATCTCGGCCGGCGCCGCATCGGTGGGCGCCACGATCACACGCAGGCCGGTCCGCGTCAGATCGAACAGCCGCTCGGCGAAATCGAACGGCATCCTGACGCAGCCATGGGAGGCCGGATATCCCGGCACGACGCCGCCATGCAGTGCGATGCCGGACCAGGTCAGGCGTTGCATGTGGGGCATGAACGCATCGTCATAGAGGTTCGAATAGTGCTCGGCCTCCTTCTGGATGACGCTGAAAACTCCGGCAGGGGTCTCGCGTCCCCGCTGGCCGCTCGACACCGGCGCCCGCAGGATCCAGCCGTCGGCGTCATAGATCGTGATCCGTTGCCGCTGGAGCGAGACAATGGCCAGGACCGGATCGCCGGCGGTTCGCGTCTCGATGGACTCGATCCTGCGTTCGCTCCTGCCACGCGCGGCCGCACGGTCCTGCACCGCGATCAGGACGGCGAGGGTGGCAATGACAAGGCGCGCGGACACCAGATGCATCCGCCTGCGTTCGGGATTCGACAAACCGGACCTCATGGGCGTTCGATAAAAGGACCTGCATCAACTTCGCTGAGACTAGCGCCGTTCCATCATGCCCGCCAACGCGGAACGGGGGCCGGGGTTTTGGAATATTTGGCCCCCTGCGCGGGTTTCGGCCGACCGCTCGCATGCGGAGATACGCGGGAAGCGCGGAATTTGATCTATCTCATGTGGCAGCGGCCGGCCCGGGGCTAGGCTGCGGCCATGAACTGCTGCCGCGGGGAGTTGCATGACATTGGCCAGCGTCATGGTCGGCCTGGGGCTCGACCAATCGAACGATGCGCGCCTTGAACTGGCTGGCCAGTTGGCCGAGCAATTTGGTGCAGCCGTGATCGGCATCGCGGCGGCGCAATTCTCCCCGCTCTATTTCGCCGACGGTGCGATAGCGGAGCGCCTGATCGAACAGGGCGAGGCCGCGATCAGAACGCGTCTCGCCGAACTGGAAGCAGAGTTCCGGCAGGCGCTGCGGAACCGGGCCTGCAAGGCTGTCGAATGGCGCAGCGCGCTGGATTTTCCAAGCCGTCATGCCCTGCGGGAGGCGCGCTCGGCCGATATCATCGTCACCGGCGGGCACGGCCCTGCGCTGTCGGATGCGTTCACGGTCGCAAGCCCGAAGGACCTGGTGATGCAGGCGGGCCGGCCCGTGTTGCTCGTGCCCGACGGCGTCCGCCAGCTCGATCTGCACATGGTTCTGGTGGCCTGGAAGGATGCGCCGGGCGCTATCGGACGCGCTGCCGCTGCTGCGCCGGGCGAAGAATGTCGTGATTGCAAAAATCCCGGAAGACGATGGCGAGCGGGGTGCTGCGCCGGCGCAGCTTGACGACGTCGCGGCCTTTCTGTCGCGTCACGGCATCGTCGCGACGACCCGCGTGCCGGAGACGCGCGGGCGCGGCGTGACGGCGGAACTCGACGAGATCGCGCAAGACCTGGGGGTGGGCCTGATCGTGGCCGGTGCCTACGGCCATTCGCGATTTCGCGAGCTCGTGCTCGGCGGCGTGACCGAGCATCTCGTGACGCAGAGCAATCGCTGCGTGCTGCTGTCGCATTAGAGAATTCGCGCGACGACAACAGCGGGAGCACCTTTGAGGCAGTGGACGTCAGCACCGACGTTTCCCGGCGTCATGGCCGGGCTTGTTGTCCCGGCCATCCACGCCGTCGGCGACAAAGCAAGACGTGGATGCCCGGCACAAGGCCGGGCAGACGACTCCGAAGGGTATGGCAGACCGACCATTTCACGGCTTCGACGCCGACCAAAGCTAGCTTGCGTGTTTTCAACGCATCGCTCCCCGCCATCTTGATTTCGATCAAATCCCGTTGAGCGGGAGTGTGGTTGTAAGGGCGCATCGCTCTTCAGAGAGAACTCGCATGAGCCAGCCCCTGATTCAGCCCTCACGTGCAAAGTCCATGACCATAGGTGAAAGCGGCCTGGCGTTGGTTTTTACCGTCACCGCATTTCTCTGCGTCATCGCCTCCGCGAAGGCCGTCGACAGGCCGTTCGCGTTCCATGCGGCGCTGGCCGCCGCGGCCAGCGTCGCCTCCGTCTTCGTGATTCTCAACCGCTACTTCGACCGCCCGGCGACACTGCCGCCGCAGGAGATCAACGGCAGGCCGAACTACAATCTTGGGCCGATCAAGTTCGGCGCCGCCATTGCGATGTTCTGGGGCATTGCCGGCTTCCTGGTCGGCCTCATTATCGCCGCGCAGCTCGCCTGGCCCGAGCTCAATTTCGAGCCTTGGCTCAGCTTTGGGCGCTTGCGCCCGCTGCACACCTCGGCCGTGATCTTCGCCTTCGGCGGCAACGTGCTGATCGCAACGTCGTTCTATGTGGTGCAGAAGACCTGCCGCGTGCGGCTCGCCGGCGAGCTCGCGCCGTGGTTCGTCGTGCTCGGCTACAATTTCTTCATCCTGGTCGCGGGCAGCGGCTATCTGCTCGGCGTCACGCAGAGCAAGGAATATGCCGAGCCGGAATGGTATGCCGATCTGTGGCTGACCATCGTCTGGGTCGTCTACCTCCTGGTCTTCTTGGGCACGGTGATCAGGCGCAAGGAGCCGCACATCTTCGTGGCGAACTGGTTCTATCTCGCCTTCATCGTCACCATCGCGGTGCTGCATCTGGTCAATAATCCGGCACTGCCGGTCTCGGTGTTCGGCTCAAAATCCTACATCGCCTGGGGCGGCGTGCAGGATGCGATGTTCCAGTGGTGGTATGGCCACAACGCGGTCGGCTTCTTCCTGACCGCGGGCTTCTTGGCGATCATGTACTACTTCATCCCCAAGCGCGCCGAGCGGCCGATCTATTCCTACCGGCTGTCGATCATCCATTTCTGGTCGCTGATCTTCCTCTACATCTGGGCCGGCCCGCATCATCTGCACTACACCGCGCTGCCGGACTGGACGCAGACGCTCGGCATGACCTTTTCGGTGATGCTGTGGATGCCCTCCTGGGGCGGCATGATCAACGGCTTGATGACGCTATCTGGCGCCTGGGACAAGCTGCGCACCGATCCGGTGCTGCGCATGCTCGTGGTGTCGGTCGCCTTCTACGGCATGTCGACCTTCGAGGGGCCGATGATGTCGATCAAGGTGGTGAACTCGCTCAGCCACTACACCGACTGGACCATCGGCCACGTGCATTCCGGCGCGCTCGGCTGGGTCGGCTTCGTCTCCTTCGGCGCGCTCTATTGCCTGGTGCCCTGGCTGTGGGACCGCAGGCTGTACAGCCTAAAACTCGTCAACTGGCATTTCTGGGTCTCGACGCTCGGCATCGTGCTCTACATCTCGGCGATGTGGGTGTCGGGAATTTTGCAGGGCCTGATGTGGCGCGCCTACACCTCGCTCGGCTTCCTCGAATATTCCTTCATCGAGACCGTCGAAGCGATGCATCCCTTCTATGTCATCCGCGCCGCCGGCGGCGCCCTGTTCCTGATCGGCTCGCTGATCATGGCCTACAATCTCTGGATGACCGTGCGCGCCGGCGAGGTGGAAGTTTCCTCGCCTGTTGCCCTGCAGCCGGCGCAGTGAGGAGAGGACAATGTCGTTCTGGACAAGGCACCACGTTTTCGAAAAGAACTCGATCATCCTGGTGGTCGGGATTCTCCTCGTCATCGCGATCGGCGGCCTGGTCGAGATCCTGCCGCTGTTCTACCTCAAGAGCACGATCGAGGTGGTGGACGGCGTCAGGCCGTACACGCCGCTCGAACTCGCCGGCCGCAACGTCTATGTCCGCGAGGGCTGCTATCTCTGCCACTCGCAGATGATCCGGCCGCTGCGCGACGAGGTCGAGCGCTACGGGCACTTCTCGCTCGCGGCCGAGAGCATGTATGATCACCCGTTCCAGTGGGGATCGAAGCGCACCGGGCCAGATCTCGCGCGGGTCGGCGGCAAATATTCCGACGACTGGCACGTGACGCATCTGACCAATCCGCGCGCCATCGTTCCGCAGTCTGTCATGCCGGCCTATGCCTTCCTGGCCTCGACCGAGGTCGATCCCGAAACCATCGCCGATCATCTCAAGACTCTGCGCGCGGTCGGCGTCCCCTATACGGATGACCAGGTCGCCAACGCCGCCGCCGACCTCAGCGCGCAGGCGAGCCCGGACGATTCCGGCACCGACGCGCTCGCAAAACGCTATCCCAAGGCCGTCGTGCGCAATTTCGACGGCAAGGCCGGGCTGCCTACCGAGATGGATGCGCTGATCGCGTATCTGCAGATGCTCGGCACACTGGTCGACTTCAAGCTCTATAACGAAAAAGCCAACCTGCGCTAGCGAAGGCGACACCAATGAACGCCATCCTGATCGTCCATAACACCGCGTCATATCTCGTGACGACGGTGTGGACCCCGGTCTTCGTCGCGATCTTCGCCCTGATCGTGGCCTACGCGCTCTGGCCTCGCAACAAGGCCGCTTTCGACGAGGCGGCGAAAATGCCGTTGCGGGAGGATTGATCCATCATGACCGATCATAGCGACATCGATACCGTCTCCGGCACCGCGACCACCGGCCACCAGTGGGACGGCATCAAGGAACTGAACACGCCGCTGCCGCGCTGGTGGCTGATCACCTTCTATTTGACCATCGTCTGGGCGATCGGCTATTGGGTGGTGTATCCGGCCTGGCCGTTGATCTCGAGCAACACCAAGGGCGTCTTCGGCTATTCCACCCGCGCCGACGTTGCCGTGGAGCTCGCCAACCTCGACAGGATCCGCGGCGAGAAGATGGTTGCGCTCGGTGCGGCCTCGCTCGCCGACATCGAAAAGGATCCGGCGCTGCTCGCGCTCGCGCGGGCCCGCGGCAAGACCGTGTTCGGCGACAATTGCGCGCCCTGCCACGGCTCGGGCGCGACAGGCTCAAAAGGCTTTCCCAACCTGAACGATGACGACTGGCTGTGGGGCGGCACGCTCGACCAGATCATGCAGACCATCCAGTACGGCGCGCGCTCGGGCAATCCCAAGGCGCATGAAGGGCAGATGCTGGCCTTCGGCAAAGAAGGGGTGCTGAAGCAGGATCAGATCGTCGACGTCGCCAACTACGTCCGTTCGCTGTCGGGGCTGTCGACGCGAGCCGGCTATGATGCCGCCGCCGGCGCAAAAATCTTTGCGGACAACTGCGTGGCCTGCCATGGCGAGAAGGGCAAGGGCAACCCGGAACTCGGCGCGCCCAATCTGAGCGACAAGATCTGGCTCTATGGCTCCGACGAGGCGACGTTGATCGAGACCATCACCAACGGGCGCGGCGGCGTGATGCCGGCCTGGGAAGGGCGGCTCGATCCGGCCACGATCAAAGCCATGGCGGTTTACGTGCACTCGCTTGGCGGCGGCAAATGACGACGTAAAATTCCGGCTCAGTTGAGCTGGATCAACCGCGCTGCTGAAGTCGGCCTTAAGACTCTATTGCATACGCGAGATGAGTCCGTGCCATGAACAAACCTTTCAAGGCGGCCGATCTGGACTATGACGAAGACGGGCCGCTTTATGCGGCCCGCAAGAAGGTCTA
>NZ_JAFATE010000687.1 GCF_019244115.1 Bradyrhizobium sp. | reverse complement strand
AACCGCCGCGTGCTTTTTTTGATGCACGCGGGCCATGGGTATCAGCCGATACCCGGCCTTCCCTGCGCCCTCTTCGATTTCAGAGGGATGCGCACAATGCATTCCTCGGGCAGTTGGTGCCGCGAGAACGCTGGCGCATGTCTCTCCGCTGTCATGCCCGCTTCAAGCGGGCATCCAGTATTCCAGAGACGCCATTGCTTGAGCCGATAAGCCGCGGCGTACTGGATCGCCCGGTCGAGCCGGGCGATGACGGATGAGTGGCTGTTTGACATCTGAAGCGGAGATTGTTTTCAGCGCGCGGTCGCCGCGGCGGCCGGCGGCTGCCCCGCGTCGCGGCGCGGCAGCAGATAGAGCAGGGGAAGCGCGAACGGGCCGAGCAGCAAGGCTGCAATCCACATCCAGGCCGTCCGGCTGCGACCACGGCGAACCGCCAGATCGCCGGCGAAGTAGATCGAGGCGACGAAGACGGCCAAGATGGCCAAGGTAATCAGGTCCACCGCGACCTCCCGCCAATGAGCTACGGCGTTCAAAACCGATTGCATGCAGCTTAGCCGGAACTCACGTGACCTGCGAGCGTCTCGCTCGAATGTGATCGCTGCAGCGCCGTCAGCGCGTTGGTCCTCAGCTCACGCCCTGCTGCTGGCGGGCGCGCGAGGCATGGGTCTGCAGCGCGCGGATCCTTTCGGCGAGCGTGCCGCCCGCCGCGCCGGCCGCGGCCGTGTCGTTGGCAGGGCGCACCGGAAGCGGCTCTGCGGCGAGCATCGCCTCGATCGCGGAATTCGGCCCCTCGAGCTGCATCGCGAGTTTCGCCACTTCGGCGGCGATGTCGTTGATGCGCTCGCGCAGCAGCGCGTTCTCCATGCGCTCCTGGGCCCAGGAGGTTTCCGCCTGCTGCTGGATCGTGTTGATGTCGCGCTGCAGTTTGGCGCGCTCGTCGCGTGCCAGGCGAAGCTGCTCCTCGACCGCGGCCTTTTCCTGGCGCAGTTTTTCGATCGCGCCCGAGCGGCCGCCATTGATGCCGCCGAGCTCCCCGCGCAAGTCCTGCAACATGCGCTCGGCCGCCTCGTTGGCCTGGCGGAGCTGACGGTTCTCGTAGTCGCGCTCGGCGAGCAGTTTTCCCTGCGTCGCCAGCCGCGCCTCCAGATCGTTGACGCGGCTGGACAGCATCTCGGCTTCCTTGACCTGGACGATGAGCTGGCGGTCGAGATCGGTCACGCGCTGGCTGAGGTTTTCGACGCGCCCGCGGGCGTCGCCGAGATTGCGGGTCGCGGTCTCGGATTCATAGCGCTCCTGCGCGAGCCGCGCCTGGGTCGCCGAAAACTCCCTCTCGGCGTCGCCGACGCGGTTCTTCAGCTCCTCGATCTGGCTGCGCACGGTCACGAGCTCGGCCTGGCGGCTCTCCGCCACGTTCGAACGGTCGCTCAGTTCGGCGCTGATCCTGGAAAGTTCGTCCTGCTTCTCGGTCAGCGCCCTCTCGGCCTGGCGCAGCGCCTCGGTCTTGGCGGAAAATTCCTCTTCGGTGGCGCGCAGCTGCTCTTTCACCGCCTTCTCGCGCGCTTCCAGCGCAAAGATCGTGGCGTTCTTCTCGCCGATCTCGATCTTCATGCGGTTGATGGCGTCGGTTTTCTTGCCGAGTTCGGCAAGCTGGCTCGTGGTCTTGTTCTTGAGCTGCTCGACGCTCATTTCCAGCCGCCGCGCCGACATCGCAAATTCCGCGCGCAGCTGGTCCTTGTCGGCCTGGATCTCCGCCATCGACAGCGGCGTTGCGGCTTCCAGGCGCCGCGTGGTGAGGCGGACGGCGCGGTTATGCACCAGCGGCACCACCATCAGCGCACATAGCATCGCGATCAGAAATCCGATCGCCAGATACATGATCGGTTCGATCATGGCACGCTGCTCCCCGGCAAGAATCCTTGATGAAACGACAATGCCACGGGCGGTAGCCTGAAAGCCAGCCTATCGGCCAGTTAGCGTAAATCCTCCCCGGAGTGTTGCGGGGCAGACGCGCTCAGCGCGGCACGGTCAGAACGGATTCCAGGTCGCGCTCGGCGTATATTTCAGATAGCCGACATTGGCGCCCAGGCGGAGGCCGATACCGGAACGGATCGGCACCAGCACGATGTTGTTGGCGGTGAGCGCCGTCATGCCAAAACCGCCGATGATGTAGGCGGAGCCGTCGATGCCGACGAAGCGCTGGTAGATCGCACGCGTCGCCGGCAGGTTATAGACCAGCGTCATGGTCCGCGCGCCGTCGCCGCCCCAGTCGAAGCCGAGCGAGGGTCCCTGCCAGAACACTTTCAGGTCGCCGGCATTTTTGGTGTAGAGCATGCCCTCGCCGTAGCGCAGGCCCGCGACCAGGGCGCCGGACCCTTCCTCGCCCAGAATGTAGCCGTTGGGCAGGCCCCATTGGCTGACCGCGCGTTCGATCACGGAGGCAAGCCCGCGCGAGACATTGCCGAAAAAGCGGTGGCCGGCGCCGACCAGCTCGTCGGGGCCATAATAGTCCGGTCCGGGGGCGCGCTGCGGCGGCGGCAGCGGCTGTCCGGGCACCTGCTGGGGCGGTGGCATGTCGGGGGGCGGAGGCGGCGCCTGCTGGGCGGAAAGAGGTCCGGCCGACCATAACAGCGCAGCGAGCAGCGCCGCAGCAAGGCGTGAAGCAAAATTCATGAAAAGAATCCCTGATTTCTGCCTCGGCCGCCTTAACCTGACGCCAACACGCAACGGTTTAGGTTCCGCCGAATGCACCCCTTATCCCTCGATTCGCATGTTATCGGTACGAACTATGACGGCACAACGGCAAGAGGGAATTTGCCGAACATTTGCCTTGGTTACGCTTTTGGCGGGGTTTTTCGCTGTTTTCCACCCGCTCGCCAGCGCCGCGGCCACCACCGAACGAGTCGTCGTCAATCGCTTCTCGGGGCTTGCCATCGAGGGGTTTGACCCGGTCGCCTATTTCGTCGAGGGCCACCCGGTGCGGGGCCTGCCGGACATCGAGCTAATGCAGGGCGGCGCGGTGTGGCGCTTCCACAATGAGGGCGATCGCGCCTTCTTTGCGGAGCATCCGGAAATCTATGGCCCGCAATTCGGCGGTTACGATCCGACCGAGGTGGCGCGCGGCGTGACGCAGGCCGGCAATCCCCTGTTCTTCGTGGTCGCCGACCAGCGGCTCTATCTGTTCAGCCGCGAGGCCAATCGCGATGCTTTTGCGGCCGATCCGGATCGGTTCCTGGCGCAGGCGAACGCGCGCTGGCCGGAACTCGAGCGAGGCCTTGCTCAGTGAGCGTCTGCGGCTGATGGATCGCCCCAGGCGATGAAGCCCGGCACGATGAAGCCGCCATCACGTCCCTGGCCATACTTTAAGACGCCGCCATCGGGTGCGGTGATACGGCCGCCCGCCGCCGTGACCACCGCGTGGCCGGCCGCGACATCCCACTCGGAGGTCGGCGCGAGCCGCGGATACAGGTCGACCGAACCTTCCGCCAGGCGGCCGAATTTGACCGCGGAACCGAGCTGCTCGCGGACCGCATTCGGCCGCCTGGCGATAAAGGCCTCGCTCGCGCGGTCACCATGCGAGCGGCTGACCGCCGCAACCCACGGCTCGCCATGGCGCGGCATCGGACGGGTGTGGATCGGTTCCAAAACTCCAAGCCGGCCGCCCGCGAGGCGCATGCGCTCGGCACCGCGGCCGACGATTCCGCGCCAGATCAGGCCCATCGCCGGCGCGCCGACGATTCCGAGCAGCGGAGTTCCCTGCGTAACCAGCGCCAGATTGACGGTGAACTCGGCCCGTCCGGCGACGAACTCCTTGGTGCCATCAAGCGGGTCGATCAAAAAAAAGCTGCCGCGATAGGGCGGGCGCGCCGACCCGGTCCGCTCTTCCGACAGCACCGGGATGTCTGGCGCGAGCTCGCGGAGGCCGCGGGCGATGATCTGGTCGGCGGCGAGATCCGCCTCGGTCACCGGGGAACCGTCCGCCTTGCCTTCGATCGTCATCGCGCAGCGGTTGACCGCCAGGATGGCCTCGCCCGCGCGCAGCACCAGTTCGGTGAGCGGCTCAATCATTGTCGCGGCAGCATCGCAATCGATCATGTGCGCAGAGCTGTCGTTGTCATGCATCGGCCGTTCTCAACATCGTCTTCGTCCTGCTGCTGGCAGTTCACATTGCCGCAGTGTATCAAGCCTCGAAAGCGCATGTGATTCGTCTTTCAACATGAAGGCCACGTGCGTTCGGTGTCAGTCTCGCGGATTTCCAGGAACATCTAATGTCCGGTACGTCCACACCAGCCCCCGCTCCCGATATACTCGAACTCGCCGCGCTGCTCTGCTCGCGGGTCTGTCACGATCTCATCAGTCCGGTCGGCGCCATCGTCAATGGGCTCGAGGTCCTGGACGATACCGAAAAGCCGGAGGATCGCGAGTTCGCGCTGGACCTGATCCGCAAGAGCGCCAAGACGGCCTCGTCGCGGCTGCAGTTCTGCCGTCTCGCCTTCGGCGCCGCTGGCTCGGCGGGCGCCCAGATCGACCTCGGCGATGCCCAGACCATGGCGCGTGGCCATCTTGAGGACGGCAAGATCACGATCACCTGGAATCTGCCGCGCCTGTTGTTGCCGAAGAATAAGGTCAAGCTCCTGCTCAACATGATGGTGATCGCGCAGCAGACCATCCCGCGCGGCGGCGTGCTCACGGTCGATCCGGTCGGCGAAGGCGATGCGATCAGCTTTCGCGTCACCTCGACCGGACTCAACGCCCGCATCCCGCAGAATATCGCCGACATCCTCAGTGCCAGTGAGGCGGGCGCGATCGATGCCCATGCCGTGCAACCCTATTATACCAGGCTGCTCGCCCAGGACTGCGGCTGGACGGTAAAGCTTGCGGCCGAGGGCGACGGAATCGTGGTGTCCGCTTCCTGATTCAACCAGCAGTGATTGCACGGGCCGCCACCGCCGCCCTTTATGGTTAACCAGAGATTGAAGGGCGGCTCAGGGGTTCGTGGCCGCCTTATCTCCTTGTTGAGACCATTCATTTCCTCTTGCTCAACCAAACTTAAACGGTTTGCGGTGAAGCTGGCCCCGTCAGTGTAGGCGCGTCGAGGTCGCGTGCCGTTGCGTGCGAAGGCCAGAGTTCATGGATGATCTGTTGCGGGAGTTTTTGACGGAGACCAGCGAGAGCCTGGACACCGTCGACAATCAGCTGGTTCGGTTCGAGCAGGAGCCGAACAACGCAAAAATCCTCGATAACATTTTCCGGCTCGTCCACACCATCAAGGGC
>NZ_JAFATE010000431.1 GCF_019244115.1 Bradyrhizobium sp. | reverse complement strand
AGCGCCGCGATCCGGCAGATTTCCGTGATCGCGTTCTCCATCTCGGCAGCCGCGCCGTTCGGCAGGCGGCGCTCAAAATCCCTGAGGATGGAATCTCTGGTGTGGCGACGCACGCATACGATATAGGGAAAGCCGAATTTGGCGCGGTAGGCGTCGTTGACGCGCTGGAATGCGTCATATTCCGCATCCGACAGCCGGTCTAGGCCGGCGCTGTTCTGCTCGGCATTGGAGTCCGCAGTCAGACCCGCGGCGCGCTGCGTCTTGCTGGCGAGATCCGGATGCGCCCGGATCAAGGCGAGGCGCTGCTCAGGCGGCGCGCGTTCCACCACCGCTCTCATCGCGTCGAACAATTGCTGCACGCCGGCGAACGGCCCGAGGCCTGCAGCCTGCTCGGCGATGTCAGGCGAATATTCAAACACGTTGCCGAGCGCGGCGACGAAGCCGGCGGTGTCGAGTGCGTTCAACTCTGCCAATGCGATGGGCGACATGGCCTGCCCTCAACCGATGCTCGGCGCGCCCGTGGCCAGATGCGCAAGGTTCTCGTGCCAGTGCTCGGCGATTTCGAGCCGGGTCGGCACCCAGACACG
Organism: Bradyrhizobium sp.; assembly: GCF_019244115.1. GTDB lineage: Bacteria > Pseudomonadota > Alphaproteobacteria > Rhizobiales > Xanthobacteraceae > Bradyrhizobium. Next base: position 25,936 of record NZ_JAFATE010000431.1, on the reverse strand, counting down.
GTCATGCATCTGCACATAATCGAGAAACCGCATCAGAGCAGCGGCACGGCCGGGACGGCCGACCAGCCGGCAATGCAGGCCCACTGACATCATCTTCGGGCTCGTCGCACCTTCGGCGTAAAGCACGTCAAAACTGTCCTTCAGATAGGTGAAGAACTGATCGCCGCCGCCAAACCCCTGTGCATTGACGAAGCGCATGTCGTTGGCATCGAGCGTATAGGGAATGATCAGTTGCGGCGCTGACGGCCCTTTGATCCAATAAGGCAGGTCGTCGGCATAGGAATCGCAGAGATAAAGAAACCCGCCCGCCTCCATCAGAAGCCGGATCGTGTTGCTCGAGGAGCGGCCGGTGTACCAGCCGCGCGGGCGGTGCCCCGTTGCCTCGGTGTGCACACGGATCGCTTCCGCAATCTCGCGCCGCTCCTCGGCTTCAGACATGTCCTTGTGCTCGATCCATTTCAGGCTGTGGCTGGCGATGTCCCAGCCGGCCTCCTGCATGGCGGCGACGACTTCCGGATTGCGCATCAGCGCGGTAGCAACGCCGAACACGGTCGTTTTCAGCTTGCGCTCGGAAAACATCCGCCACAGCCGCCAGAAACCGGCCCGCGAGCCATATTCGAACATCGATTCGATGTTGGCGTGGCGTTTTCCGGGCCAGGGCTGCGCACCCAGCACATCGGACAGGAACGCCTCCGAGGCCTGATCGCCATGCAAGATGTTGTTCTCGCCGCCCTCCTCGAAATTGACCACGAACTGCACCGCAACGCGCGCGCCGCCGGGCCATTTCGGATCGGGCGGATTGCGGCCGTAGCCGCGGAGATCGCGGGGATATGAGGACTCGGTCATCTCTGCATCTCTGCGTGATTGAGATCACCTGCATCCTTCGCAGTCGCGCCGGCTCGACGCAAGGGCCAATCTCGCCGCCGATGCACGCGCGATGGGCAGGGACTGCCCGATGGAAACGCTGGAAAAGGCCATCGATCGATGCGACAGATTGTGGCGGGACCTTCGGCTTCGTCCGCCGAACCGCCGATGCAAACGCATGACGTCGCCGGGACAGCTGGGCTCGGCGTGACAGATGGAAACGGCGATGTGGGGAACGATCCTTTCCGAATGGCTGAGCCTGATTTTGCGCTGGCTGCATGTGGTGGCAGCGATCGCCTGGATCGGCAGCTCGTTCTACTTCATCCATCTCGATCTCAGCCTGAAGCCGCCCGAGAAACTTCCCAAGGGCGTGCAGGGCGAGGCTTGGCAGGTTCATGGCGGCGGGTTCTACCGGATCATGAAATATCTGGTCGCGCCGGCACAGCTGCCGAGCGAACTGACGTGGTTCAAATGGGAGGCCTATACCACCTGGCTCTCCGGCTTCGCGTTGATGGTCGTGGTGTACTACCTCGACGCCGATCTGTTCCTGGTCGACAAATCGATCCTCGATCTCACGCCGCTGCAGGCGGGCCTGTTCAGCTTCTGCAGCCTCGCGCTGGCCTGGCTGCTCTATGAGGCCGCCTGCCGCAGCGGGCTTGCCGCGCACGAACTGCCGTTTGCGATCGGCGGCTACGTTTTCCTGGTCGCCCTGACCTACGCCTTCACGCATGTGCTGAGTGGCCGCGGCGCCTTCAACCAGATCGGCGCAATCATCGGTACCATCATGGTCGCCAACGTCTTTGCCGTCATCATTCCGAATCAGAAGAAAATCGTCGCAAGCCTGCTCGCAGGGCAGACGCCCGATCCGAAACTCGGCCAGGCCGGCAAGGAGCGCTCGGTCCACAACAACTATCTGACCTTGCCGGTCGTCGTTCTGATGATCAGCAATCATTATCCGCTGCTGTTCGCGACCCGCTACAACTGGCTGATCGTCGCGATCGTGCTCGCGCTCGGCCCGATCATCCGCCACTTCTTCAACGAGCGGCATGCGGGCCGCGCCTCGCCATGGTGGGTGTGGGGCGTTGCCGCGTTCGGCATGACCGCAATCGCGCTGCTGTCGGCCGCGGGCCCTCGCGACGCCAAGGCCGCGCGCGCGGCGCCAGCCTACGCCGAGGTCGAGGAGATCGTGCTGTCCCGCTGCAGCATGTGTCACGCGGCCGAGCCGGTGTGGAGTGGCATCGTCACGGCGCCGAAGGCTGTGCTGCTCGACAATGCCGAGCACATAAAGCGCAATGCGCGGCTGATCGGGCGCGTGGCTGCCTGGTCGAGCGCGATGCCGCCGGGCAATGTCACCGAGATGACGGCCGAGGAGCGCGCCGTGCTCGCGGCGTGGGTGGCGGACCAACGTCTGTAAGAGGCCCGCCGGCGTCTTCGTCTAATGTGCCTGGGAGGCGCCGCTGAGTTCGAGATAGCGCCGGATCAGTTCGGCCGCGCTCCGCAGGCCGGTCTTCTCCCGTGCCCGGCGCAGATGCGTATAGACTGTGGTGATGCTCACCTGCCGGTCGCGGGCATAGTCGGCCGGGCTCACGCCCATGCTCAGCGCCTGCACCAGGTGGACCTGCGCATGGGTGAGGCCATAGAGATCCTGCAGGATGCGGCCGGTCGAGACCCGCCGCTGCGTTGGATCATGGACCATCAGCATCGCGACGACGCCGATGTCACGCTCGGCGCTGTGCGCGTTGATCAGCGGCCGGACTGAAATCGTGCACGGCGGCAAGCCGTCCTTGCGCTCGATTGCAAAATCCAGCAGCGTCGACGACCTTGCGCCGGAGGGCCGGCGGCTCCGGGTCAGGGCCGCGGTAATCCGGCTTCGCAGTTCCGGCGTGTAAAATCTGACGACATCGCGGTCGACCGAGAAGATCCGGCCGCGCGCTGCCAGCACGTGCAGCGCCCGGTTGGCAAATGCGATGGTGCCATCGTGCCTCAGCAGGGCAATGCCATCGTCAAGAAGATCGAGCGCGGTCTCGAGCAGCGCTTCGCGGGAGGATGTGGTCTTCGAATCGGTGCTCATCGAAATGACCGGGTTCCCTCTGCATCGATGCAAGAGTTGCGCCGGCGCGATGGTGCAGAACGACTTTGGTCATAATGTATCCTCCGCGCGGAGAACTTTGTGATCCAGTTCATAGTCCTCAGGAATATTACGGAGCTTTACCCGAAATCTTAACGTACGGTTGCACTTACACGACGATCCTCTCGCGAGTTGAAGGATAAACAGGCGGTAACACTTTCCTCCTTCGACGAGAGGACGATCATACCCCTCAAGTGCGGTATTGTTCGACCGTCACGCACGCACGGAAGCAGGCCATGACCGCCGTTATCGTCGATCGCTTTGAGGACATCTTCAGCCGCTATGTCGATTCCGGACTGGGCCTGCTTGGGCCGGGGCTGAACCACCTCGTGGTCCTGCTCATCGCGCTCGAGACGATCCTCGCCGGGCTCGTATGGGCGCGCTACCACCAGAAGGGGCTGAACAACAGCCTGGCGGCGAGCGCGATCTCGGCCGGCGCGTTCGCCGTGCTGCTCTGGTATCCGCAACTTCTGAACCTGATCCTGGCCAATTCCTATACCAGCCTCGGACTGCCGCCGACATTTTCCCCGGACAGTCTGTTGCGGCCAAGCCAGCTCGTCAAAGCAGGCGTCGATGCCGGCGGCAACCTGCTTGCAGCCGCCAATGTGCTCGAGCACGCCTCGCTGTCCGACCATTTCGTCGAGATCTTGGTGTTCCTGATCGCCGCCTGCGCCGTGCTGACCGTATTCTTCATCCTTGCGCTACGGCTTTTCGTCGCATTGCTTAACCTGAAGCTGGTGGCGCTGGCCGCTTTCGTGCTGTTTCCGTTCGGCGTCTGCGGCCAGGCCGTGGATCGTACCAAAAGACTCCTCGGGGCGGTCGTCGACGCCGCGGTCGAGGTTTTGGTGCTGATGGCCATCGTCGGACTCGGAACCACCTCGTTCGGCGAGATCGTGCACGGACTCTCCGCCCGGCTGTCACCCGATGACGCCCTGGTCGAGATGCTGGCCGCGTTTGCGCTGCTGGCGCTCGGCATGTTCGGCAGCAATAGCGTCTGCGGTTCGATCACGAGCGCATTGCGCCGATACGGCACCGAGCTGGAGGCCGCGTCCCAGCATTTTCCAGCCGTCTCGCGCAAGATCGCCGCCTCGGCGCTTTCCGCCAGCTCGCCGGCGGGCGCGGTGACCCACAATGGGCTCGCGTTCGGCACCCCGGAACTCGCCCCGATCCGTGAAGCGGCTGATTGAAGGTTTTTCGACGCCGCGGCAGGTTGAGCTTCCAAATGACGATGATGCCATGAAGCCATGGCGGGCCAAGGCGCCGCCCGGGCGGTTGCTTGCACTATTCTGGGCCGCTGCTGCGGCTGTTGCGACACTCGGCTGGCTCTACCTCCTCTATCGGATCGCTTGGTCTCTCGGCCAGGTCATCCAGTGAGCGCCTATGCCGGAAGCAAGACGAACCGCTCGCCAGATGGCCGTATGCAATATTCCAGCGTTGCCAGCTGCTCGCGCCAAAAAGCCGCGGCATCGTGACTGGCCCACCCGCGCGGAAACGATTGCAGGATCGCGATGCGTCCTTTTCTTCGTTGGTGTTCGCAGCATCAGGTTGAGCTGCCATCGATGCGGCAACCTCACAATTCCTCTAATTGACTCCATCCGAATGCGGCGTAGTTTCGTCGCGGGCCGCGACGAGGTCTCCCACGCCAGCAGAGCCAGAGCGGGTCGCTCCCGCCAGCGCCAGTCAAAGTGGGGCGGTTCCACGCGTGTGGTGCACCTGGAACGGCGCTGGCAACAGCGCCGTTCTTGTTGCAATAGTCTGCATTGCGCCCGAACTGCACGCGTCAGCCCACCCGATATTTCTGACGGGCCGGGACCACGACTTCTGATCTTGGAATGATCCGCTTTTTGATCGACGATATCGCTAGATCGGACAAGGGCGGCTGGCGGAGAGAGTGTCGGTCAATCCCCAATGATGAAAAAGCTGTTTACGGGCTCCTAGAATTTGACAGTGGTGCGCAGGCCGAACACGGTCGCGTTCTTGAGCCCTCGTCCTGCCAATGGTCCCGAGGGATCGGTCGCCCCTCCTCCAGGACGGATGACGTACTGGACGTTGGGCTGGAATGTCCAGCCATCGCGCACCTGATACTGATAAACCGCGGTCAGCAGCCCTTCAAAGCTGCGTATTGGCCAGTTTGGATCGATCAAGGCCCGGTAATCGGCATCGAGGGCCTGCGCACGTCTCGAGACATGCGCATAACCGGCGGCGATGCCGAACTTGTCATCAGGCCGGCTATCGATGAGTCCGACGAATTCCACGCCGGCATCACCATAAAGATCGATGAGGTTGCGATCGGCCGGCGCACCTGACAGCCGTGCGAATGCGCCGATGCCCCGATCATCACTGTGCGGCACGCGATAGAGTTGCTGCTCCAACACCGCCCATCCGCCGACATCGCCGGACAACAGCAGGGGCGTACCGCTGCTCACGGGCGCCGCCAGCGATACGCCGTTTGAGGCGAGCCGTAGATCGGCGAAGGAGCCCAAATGACGCCAGCCCCCAAACTTTATCTGACCGGCGAGGTTGGGATCGCCTTTCTTATTGTTCCAGGCATACTGGATTTGCCCAAGAAGCAGCGGCGGATCGTTGACGCGAAAATTGATCCCATAGCGGTCGCGCTCCTGGGGATCGCCGGACCCAGGGCCCGCCTGGTTGCCGTCGAAGATCCCACTGAGAACGGACAGTTGGTCGGTGATGTTGACAAGCAGCCGGGTGCCCATGGCCGCTAAGGGTGGCGAAGGTCCTCCGCTTGGCAGATCAAGTGATGTGATCGCCGGCCAGCCCATGGAGGCGTTGGTGAAGACGTCAGTATATTTGGTGTTGAAGAACTCGCTGTCGGCAGCAAGCTGACCGAATTTCAGCGAAACCTTCTTGTCGCCCCACTGCTTCTCGAAATACGCTTCGTACAATCGCGTGGATGGCAGCGCTTCGATGCCGCTGACCACGAAGAAATTCCCTAGATTGCTGCGCGACAATCCCTCACCATGAATCTGAAACATGTTCGCGTGGAACGTGAGCTTGTCGATGCCAACGAGTTTTTGCAGATCGACATCCACCGCGAGGTTCAGCCGTCCTTCATAAATGGCGCCTTGTTTCAGTCCGCCGGAGATATTGCCAAGCGTCTCTCCGATGTAGGTGGTGGCAAACTTGATCCCATATTTTTGCAAGGGGTTTGGCAGAATCCCCAACGTTTTTTCCTCAACGGTGCTTTCGCCGGTGTCAGGGTCTGCCGGCTTGTCATCATCGGTCTTCTTGTCTTCTTGAGCGAGCGCGTGGGTGGCCGCAAGCAGAGCGGCAAGCAGGATCGTACGCGCCAGGTCTCGGATGCTGTTGTTCAATGCGGACCAACGGTGGAATTGACCGGCCCTTGTGCGGCTGAACCATTGGGACATGACGGCGCGCCCGATTCAAGAGGAGTGGTCGGCAAGCCCACACTATTGGGCTCGTAGTGGGCGACCTCCGACTAGTCACCTGTGACTGCGCTCGTGCCCGGTTCCGCAGTGGCCTCGGAGATGGACCTTGGCTTCACCGGTCGCACGTCCTGGCCGCGCCATTGCTCGCTGTCGAGGCCGTCGTGACAATGTTGGATTGGTCGCCTTAGCGGCGTCGCTCTCGTGGACATGATTTACCAGACCATTCCGAGGCGTGGCATAGATCGCGCGAGCACGCACCCCCGGAATAGGGAACTTCTCCAACCATGGGACATTGGTGGGCGAAGCCTCACAGCCAGGTCGCCACAGCGTAGTTCTGAGAAGTAATGTTTTCCAGGGCTTGTTCCGAGCATCCTTTTTGTCAGGAGGGTGTCATCACTGTCGATGGGAGATGTGCATGTCCAATCTCGCCCTGACCGATGCACCAGTGAACACGCGGGCCATCGCCAGGCCGAATCTAGACCGCAAGCCGCACATCAGTGTGATCGCGGTATTCGCGCTCTTCCTCGTCAGCGGGATTGGTTACGCGGCGTATGGCATCTTCACCGATACGAATAGTGTCGGCGAGCCGCTGGCGCTGAGCGCTCTGCTCCTGCTCGGCATCGCCCTCATGATCGCGCTCGGCTTCGAATTCGTTAATGGCTTCCACGACACGGCAAATGCCGTCGCAACCGTCATCTACACGCACAGCCTCCCGCCGCTCACTGCGGTGATATGGTCGGGGTTTTTCAACTTCCTTGGCGTGCTCGTCTCTACGGGTGCGGTGGCGTACGGCGTCATCACACTGCTGCCGGTTGAACTGATCCTTCAGGTCGGCAGCGCCGGCGGCTACGCGATGATCTTCGCGCTGCTTATTGCCGCGGTGATCTGGAATCTGGCCACATGGTCAATGGGCATTCCGAACAGCTCCTCGCATTGCCTGATCGGGTCGATCATGGGCGTCGGCCTCGCCAATCAGTTGTTGGCGCCGGCTGGTCAAGGGACGTCCGGAGTCGACTGGTCGCAGGCGGTGAGCGTCGGCAAGGCGCTCCTCTTTAGCCCAGTCATTGGCTTCGTCCTGTCCGGGCTGTTGCTGCTTCTGTTGAAGGTCATTGTTCCAATTCGCAGGCTGTACGAAGAGCCAACGGGTACCGAGACGCCCTGGTGGATCCGCGGCATCTTGATTCTCACCTGCACGGGCGTGTCATTCGCCCATGGAGGCAATGACGGTCAGAAAGGCATGGGGCTCATCATGCTGATCCTGATCGGCGTGGCGCCGACAGCCTATGCGCTGAACCGCACAATGCCGGACTCGAGCACGCCGGCCTTCATCGACATTACGAGCAAGGCGAGCGCGGTTTTCGCCGCACATGCCCAGGACGCACCGCAGGGCAGCCCCGAGGATGCGCGCAACGTGATCGGCACCGTGCTCAAGACTCGCGACCTCAATCGCCCCGCCGTTTACGCGGCGCTGGCTTCGCTGTCCAACGAGATCGCGAATGGGGTGAAGAGCTATGGTTCCATCAGCCGAATACCAGCAGCGGCCACGCCAAATATGCGAAACGACATGTATCTCGTGTCCGATGCGATCCGTCTTCTGCCCCAAGCCGGCGCCCACTTCAGCGCGGAGGAAGCCGCAGTCTTGAAAGACTATCGTGCGAGCCTCGAAGCCGGCACCCGCTTCATCCCCAATTGGGTGAAGGTCTCGGTTGCCATTGCCCTGGGGCTTGGCACGATGGTGGGCTGGAAGCGCATAGTTGTGACAGTCGGCGAGCGTATTGGCAAACAGCATCTCACCTACGCCCAAGGAGCTGCAGCCGAGATCGTCGCGGCCGGAACAATCTTGGGCGCCGAGTTTTACGGGCTGCCGGTCTCGACGACGCATATACTTTCGAGCGGCGTGGCCGGCACCATGGTGGCCAACGGCTCAGGGCTGCAGCAGGCAACCCTGAGGGCAGTCATTCTGGCATGGATCTTGACGCTTCCCGCCGCGATGCTGATCGCCGGCTGTCTCTACTTCGTCCTACGGGCTTTGTTATGAACGTGCAGCCGGCATCAAAACTGAGCTCAACTAGCATGGCTTGATGCCAGACCGCCGGAATATGCGCACCGCCCCCACGTGCCAAAGCGCGCCCGAATGCAGTCGGGCTGGGCTTTCTGGAACGAGCTCAGTCGAACTTCCACGGGCGGGACCGGAGCGGCCGCCGGCCTCGTCCGCGAACAGGTCGCGTCGATCGGCGGGCTCACCGAGGCATCGTCGAGTTTGAGCGAGAGATCGTCGCGGCCTCTTCGGATGGCATCGGTCAGGCTGCTCCAATTTCGGTCGATTGTGCAGAGTTGGGCGTCATGCGGAGTGGTGCGCTTTGAACGCCGTAGTCGGACGTCTGTCGACCGCAGCGCGCCTAATCTCCGGGGAGGCTGGGCGGGCCTTGCAGCCTGGCGTCCCAGGCTGGAGCAAGCTATCACTTTATTGCGGCCTGGCCGCGCTGGCCCGCTTGGCCGGCGCAGACGCCTCTCGCTTTGAGAGGAGTTCACTCGTCTCGTGTGCTCCAGTTTGGCCCCAGGCAATGATTTCCTCGATGACCGGAATAAGCCGCGAACCAAGGTCCGTCAGGCAATATTCCACCTTGGGAGGCACGCCGCGGTACTCCTTCCGTTGGATGAGTCCTCTATGCTGGAGTTCCTTGAGTTCGCGGCTGAGAATGCGGGGCGTCACCGGTTTTCCCTGGCACGCAATCACAAGTGACTGCCGGATTTCACCGTAACGGCGCGTCCCCGCGATCAGGGTCCATAGCGTGCGAAGTTTGTAGCGTCCGCCGGCGATCCGATCGAAGGCAATCAACGGACATAATCGAAGCGAAGGATCTTTGGCGACGGGCATTGAATCCTCCTGTCGTTTCAGTGAATGCGCTTAGTATCATTTTTGTCCGTACTTGCAAAACCGTACCTGCATGGGCAGAGTTACGGTGAACGTTCAGCCACCGAGGAGATTCAGATGTCTGCATCAAGCGAGGTCGTGGCAGAGTATATTCGAGCGGTCGGCGAGGGGCGGTTCGATCGCGTCGCTTCGCATCTTCATCCTGACGTCGAATTTTCGAGCCCCGGTCTTGCGACAATCAGTGGCGCGGAAAGCTACCTTGCGGCGCTGAAGCGCCTCAGCGTCATCATTTCGCGTAACGACATCCATCGGATTTTTGTCGATGGGGACGAGGCCTGTATCATCTATGATTTCGTGACGGATACTCCGGTCGGAGCGCTTCCCAGCGTCGAGTGGATTGCGCTGAAGGATGGAAAAATCAAGTCGGTGCGACTCATCTTTCACAGCCTGGAGTGGCCCGCCGTAAGAGAGGAAGCGCTCCGCCGAGCCAAGGCTGCAACGGCAGGATCTGCTCTTTGAGCCTTGCTTGTCTTCTGCCGTGGAATCCGCGCCAATACAAAATCGCGCGCGATCGTTGCGCCGGCTTTTGCGGTGCGCATGCATGTCGTGGTGCAGGACACGCAGCACCTCAAGGACTTGGCCCTTGATCAGTTCACGAACCGGCCTGGTGTTACTCGTATCGAGACCTCAATCATCTTCGATGCCCGAAGAAGGTACGAGCTGCCGGTATTCCGTCCGTTGCGGTGAGCTGCTGCGCGGAAAGCGGTGCACGTTGAACTCGAAATCGGCCTCCTGGGGTCGCAAACAGCCGCGTGGACGTATGATATCAACGCGCCCTCGCCCAGGCCAAGCGCGACAGCCGTCCGCTCGAAGACAGGACGAAGTATTGAGCGCCCTACCGTCACGGCCAAGCGCGAAGCCAAACGCCACTTTCGGTTGTGGATACATGGCACATCGGCTGTAACGTCATGTAGACGAAATACGTGAAGCATCGGGCGGAACTGTTTTCGGGACGGCAGATTGTAACCGTAGGTTGATCGGCGTTTGGCTAGGCGCAACGTTTGGAGCAAGCAATGCTTGCATCCTATCGCGTCATCCAATCCTGCGTTGCGGACGAGATCGAGGCGGCGTGTATCGAACATTGCCGCAGCAACCGTGTTGACATAACTGATGCTGCAGCAACTGCCGAGTTTGTGACGAACGTCGCGCGATTCGAGCACGGCCTGTTGAGCTTCTGTAGGTATCATGCTCCGATAGTCGCCGGCTTCAATGAGGCCGACTGCACACGGCTGAACTACCATATGCGTGAGGGCAGCGCAGTCTGTCTCGAAGGGGAAACGTCCGAGATCATCTCGTGTCGAACCGGTTGCCTGATCCCTGCCGGCCGCCGTTGGCGTGCGCGCCATCGGAGAAAACTCGAGGATCTCGCTGTTCACATTCCGACAACGGTGCTGCAGCGCAAATACGCAGCCTATCTCGGGCATGATCGTCAAGTGCTGGACGTCGTGCAGCCGTCAGCGGTGGATCCAGACGGTGCGGTACAGTTGCGGCGGGTCATTTTCGGCTTCGCAAAGGCCGTAGAGAACGCGGAGAAACCGTTCTTGCCGAACCTTGTCGTCGCCTCCCTCGACGATATCAGCCTCAGAATGCTGGCTTGCTTCAGCCAGGAAGTCCAGACAGCAGCGTCGAAGCCCGCAGCTCCCTCACAGGTGCAGATCGGCCGTGTGGAACAGTATCTCGTCGCCCATTACGCCGAAGCTCTCACGATTGAAACGTTGGCCAGGATCTCCGGAGTGAGCGGGCGCAGCGTCATCAGTTATTTCCAGATGAAACATGGGTGCACGCCGCAGCAATATCTCGACCGCGTTCGCGTTCAGATGGCCCATTTGGAGCTTCGCGTTTTCTCGGGCAATTCGGTCGAATCCGTCGCGTTGCAGTGCGGCTTTCCGAGCCTGGGCGCGTTCGAGCAGAGCTACCGGCAGCAGTTCGGCATCGCTCCGGGCGCTCGGTACACAGTTCATTGAACGTGTCCGATAGCGTTGCCACTTTCAGCCAATCGTCCTGAAGGGAAGCCTATCGGCGTCGACCTCGATCACACTCGCTGCAAATCGTTTCAGGTGCACTCGCAAGCGGATCAGGCGAAGCGTGATCGAGCCACTCGCCTTCATTCGAACACCGGTTGGCTTACAGAGAAATCAGGGAATGACCTTGTCCTGCCGCAGCGTTGTGAACAGATCGTGGAATGCGTCTTCCGTGCTCTGGAATGCGGAGAATCCCAGTCTGCGACTCGCGGCCATGTCCGTCATGACCTCGATCGGTCGACTAAGGTCGAGGTCGGTGTGCCAGGGGGACGCCACTCGCCAGAGATCCGCTTCGACGAGGCCATATTTGCTTGCCATGGCTCTCCATATCTCCGCATCGCTGGCCATTTCCGCCTCCAGCGGTGCGATCTGCCCGGCAAATCCCTCGGACGCGACGCCGAACCATTTGGCGATACGCGGCCACATCCAGCTCCATCGGAAAATATCACCGTTGGTGATGTTGTAGGCGCCGTTCTTCGCAAGGCCGTTGGTGCTCGCCCAGACGAGTTGCTTCGCAAGAATGCGGGTATCAGTCATGTCGGAGAGACCGTTCCATTGCGCGGCGCTGCCCGGAAACTTGAAGCGCCTTCCGGTTTCCTTACAGATGGAGGCATACGCGGCGAGGGTCGACCCCATGTTCATTGCGTTGCCGATCGCCTTGCCAATGATGGTGTGCGGTCGATGAATGCTCCAAGTGAAGCCATCTCGTTTCGCAGCCTCATAAACCTCGTCCTCCTGGCTGTAGTAGAAATTGGGGATGTCGAGGCGTGGTTGCTCTTCGCGAACTGGCGTCAGCGGCAGAGTTCCGCTCTTCACATAGGCGTCGAACGGACCGAGATAGTGTTTGAGGCCGGTGACCAACGCGACGTGCTGCACGCGGCCGGCCCGTGAAAGTGCGTTCAGCAAGGTCCGCACCATGCCAGCGTTGACCCTGATGTTTTCCTCTTCGTTCGCCTGGCGTGACCATGTCGTGAAATAGACGTGGGTTGGTGTCAGTCCGAGCACTGCTTTGTTCACGTCTTCGGCGTCAAGCAGATCGGCGGCGACATGGGTCACACCTTTGGTCAGCCCCTCAGCCTTCCTTGAAAGCCCGAGCACGTCAGCGCCGCGATCGACCAGCTCCTGCGATACGCCGCGTCCAGCGATACCAGTGGCGCCCACGACCAGAGCCGAAATTTGCATGGCTTGCTCCATCTTTGCCGAGGGGCGCTGCTCTGCGGGAAGGTCGGGCTGCCGCGGATCGGCGCATGTCGAGGTTCGATTGCGACTTGGTCAGGTCATATTGACCATGACCTTCATTTCCTTGCCGCTTGGATTGAGCAGGGAGCGAAAGCCCTGCTCGACGATCGCCTCCGGTTCGATGCGCCCGGTGATGATCTTTTCGACCGGCAGTTTGCCGCTCGAGACCATCCGCATGACACGAGGCCACATCGTCACTTCATAGCACCAGGTCGCCTCGATCGTGATGTCCTTGAGCGCCCAAAGCGCCGGGTCGACCAGCGCCTTCTTCACATGCAATCCCGTCTGGACGACGGTTCCGTGGTTTCTCACGGCCTCGACGCAGGTGTTGAGAGCCGCCTCAAAGCCCGAACATTCGATCGCCGAATCGACGCCGACGCCTTCTTCGGTGTTTTCGCGGATATAGTCGACGACGTTGACCGCCTTCGGATCCAGGATGGCCGTCGCGACGCCCATATCTTCGATGTGCTTACGGCGATTGGCGTTCGGCTCGGAGACAAAGATCTTCGATGCGCCGAAGGCGCTGCAGATCAGTACGACAAGAGCCCCAATTGGTCCGGCGCCGGTAATGAGAACGGTGCTGCCGCCCGTGACCTTGGCGCGATCGACGCCGTAGAGCGCAACGGCCGTCGGCTCAACCATCGCCCCCTGCTCGTCGGTCACATTCTCGGGAAGAACGTTCGCATTATAGTCGTTGATGACGGCCAATTCGCTCATCCCGCCCCAGGCCCAACTGAGACCGATGCATCCCATGCTGGGACTGAGATGATTAAGTCCGCGGCGGCTGTAGTAGTCATCGAGCGGCATCACGAGCGGCTGAATGGACACGCGATCGCCTTTCCGAACGCGCGTCACCGACTTGCCGGCCTCGATGACCTCGGCCGAGAATTCATGACCGAGAATTTGCGGAAGCACGGCTCCGGTAAACTTGTGCGGCACTCTGGGGGTGACGATAGGCCCGCCGGCGAACTCGTGGAGGTCCGTGCCGCAGATGCCACAGGTCAGCGGCTTCACGAGCACTTGGGAATCGCCGAGTGCGCTCGGGGCCGCGACATCTTCGACGCGCACATCTTCTTTTCCGTAGAATCGAACAGCCTTCATGCTGGCCTCCATATCGGTCATTTTCCTGCCGGATGCCGCCTCATCCGCAGACTCCCATCATCGAGCAGTCGAGACGCGCTCCATCCGCCACGAGCATTCGAACGCGAGCCAACTGTGGACATGCCAGTCCCTCGGTCACCTTGGAATGCCAAGCACACAGGATTGCGGCGCATGTTCTCCACCGCGCCGCCGCAGCGAAAGCTCCTTCCGGTGTGATGCAAAAGCTGCAATGCAAGTCGGCGCGCCCCGAAAGAGAGCCAGGATCGGCCAATCGACGGGCGCGCTACGACCCGCCGCATCAAGCGTAAGGCGGGCGGAGTTCCCCAAAGCTCGTTTCCGCCAGCCAAACAACCCAGAAAACAGCGAGTTCTCCGACAATCCGCCTCCCAATTTGCCAGTTGTGAACGCTTACGGAGGGGACCTCCGGACGTTCATCCAGCCTTTGCCTAGCTATAGCCCTCCGTGCCGCCTTGGCCGCTTCCCTTTTGTCCAGATTGAATATTTCCCCGATGAGGCCGACTCGGCGATAGCGGGAAAATTCGTCATTTTGAACATTACCACTGTATGCCGCCCATCGTTGATGCGACTAGCCTTTTGCCCAAACACAAGGCCCCCGCTCGCGCGGAGAGCCAGACCATGGGAGGAGATGCGATGTCACGGCTCGACGGCAAGGTCGCTATTGTTACGGGCGGTGCGCAGGGAATCGGCGAGGGAATCGCAATCCGCCTCGCACAGGAAGGGAGTGCCATCGCGATAGCCGACCTGAACGGCGACAAAGCCAAGTCGGTAGCCCACGCCATAACCAGTCAAGGCGGCAAAGCGATCGGCATCGCGGTGGATGTTGGGAACCGCGCGCTGGTGCGCGCAGCGATCGAAGAGACGGTCAGCGCGTTGGGCCGGCTCGATATCCTGTTCAACAATGCCGGCTTCAACAAGCCGCTACCCTTCATGGAGGTAGACGAGGCCAATTTTACGTCGATCATGCACGTCAACGCCTGGGGCGTCCTCGTGTTTACCCAGGAAGCCGCGCGGCAAATGGTGGCGCAGGGCCACGGTGGCAAGATCATCAACACCGCCTCGATCGCCGGACGGCAAGGCTACGCCGAATTTGCTCCCTACTGCGCCAGCAAGGCGGCTGTGATTTCGCTCACTCAGGCCGCCGCGCGCGAACTCGCAAAGCACAACATCACGGTGAACGCCTTTGCACCTGGCGTGGTCATCACGCCGCTTTGGGATGGCCTCGAGCAAGACATGATCGACAAAGGAGTGATCAAGCAGAAAGGAGAATTCATCGAGAGCTTTTCGTCGAGCATCCTCGTGGGGCGGCCTTCGAAGCCGGAAGATCTCGCAGGGATTGCGGCGTTTCTGGCTTCAGCCGACTCCGACTACATCACCGGGCAGGTGATCATGTCGGACGGGGGGATGGTGCTCGTCTGAATTCGCGCACGCGCGAAGCAGGTGAACTGGAAGGGCTCTCGGATTGCACTTGGACGGCACATCGCGGCCGTCGCGACCTTGACGACGCCTAAAAGGGGACGCCCGCCTCAATCAAACCAATTGGTCGCGAACCCATTCAAGTTCGCGCACGAGATAGTCCACGAGGTCGCCACTCCTGAGCTCCGGGGGCAGTACATCCCACGTGTAGGTCTCGATCTCGATGTGAGCCGAGAGCGGGCTAGCCTTGTGAACTTTCAAGGCTTCTTCGATGGCCTGGCGGGTCGTCTTGAAGAGGTTCACCTCGTCGAGGAACACCGGCACATGGAAATGAATCCGCCACTCGCACGGACGTGGGTTCTTCTCCCAGGCCCCAAGCGCCATCGGCAGATCGAGGAAGTGCGAAAGGCGGCCCTCATGGCGTTCGATGGTCTGATGCAGATAGATCGGGTCGTCGAACGCGCGCAAGGCCTCCACAATCTCCTTCGTCACCCTCGGGATTCGCAGCGCCGAGGCCGGCTGCAGTTTCAGCACCGGGACCCCCGCTCCGCGCAGATTAGCCAGCGACTCTGCGATGTCTTCGTATTCCACGGCCTGATGACAGATGTCGTAGACAGCGCCGAGGTGCCTGTGCAACGCCGCGTCGCTTTTCGCTCGAGACCAGCCGGTCCGCTGCGCCAGCGCCTCTACGGATGCATTCGAATACAAATGGGTCTCGAAATAGTCGATCAATTCGCTCGTCAATTCGAGATAACAGGATGGCTCCGGTTCCAAGGCCAAGGTGACCGTTCGCCCGGTCTTCTCTTCGAGATTTGAGAGGTAAGCAACCAGGGTGTGCAACTGTCGGGTATAGGATTCTACCACTGCGGAGCCCGTAACGCGCGGCTTGTACCCAAGCGGGGGCGACTGAATCGACGGCTCGATATCGGGAGGGGCCAGCGCGGCCAGAATATCGGCGACAAGCATGGTGTACGAAGCACGGTCGTCCGTCCGCCAATCCGGCTCGTAAACCTGCTCCTTGACCCGCTCGCCTTTGAAAGCCCCATAGGGAAACGCGTTCGCCGTAAAGACATACAGGTCGTTCTCGGTCAAGAACGCCTTCAGCTTCTCCAGTTCGGCGGGCTCGCTCGCCAGCGTTCTCGCAGAATCCGCAGAGAGCCGCAGGCACACGCCGAATGGCTTGTCGGGGCTAACTCGACGCTTCACTGCCGGCAAATAGCGGTTGAGGCTATTCCAGAGCTGCTCCCAGGTGTCAGCCGGATGCACCAGCGTCGAATAGGTCAGATGACCGAGATTTCCGGCGAGCTTCATGTGTCCAACGCGCCCTTTCAGCCGCGGCCACGTTCGCGCACCGCCGCATAGATCAGCGCGGCGATCATGACGAGCGCTCCCTGAAAAACGTATTGGTAGGTCTGCGACAGCCCCAGAAATGCAGCAGCGCTGAGAACCTCGGTAAGTAGCAGTGCGCCTAGCGCCGTCCCGATGAATGTGCCTCGTCCGCCACGCAGGCTGGTGCCACCGAGAACCACTGCCGTGATGCTCGACAGCGTGTAGTTCACGCCCTGCTGCGGGTCCCCGACCCCGATTTGAGCCATCAGCATCACGGCGCCAAGCGCCGCAAGAAGCGAGCTGCCAATATAACCGACGACAACTATGCGGTCGATTCGCAGTCCAATCCGCCGTGCCGACTCCTCGTCGGACCCGACCGCCCGAAGCTGCCAGCCGGGTCGGGTGTTCCGCAGCGCATACTCGGCACCCAGGACGAGTGCGACCAGCACGACAAAGGCTAGAGGAATCGGCCCAACCTGCATGGTAATGACCTGCACCACGGATGCGTTGATGTACCCGCCTGGCCCGTCGCGAAGAAGGAAGCTGAACCCCTGGAGGCCGATATACATCGCCAGGGTCGCGGCAATGGGCGTGAAATTCGCAAACCTGACAAGACAGCCATTGATCGTGCCGATGGCCAGGGCGCCCGCAACCATCAACACGAATCCCGCGAGGATGATCGTCCACGGCTGGCCATCGTTCACGAAGAACGATGCAACCACGACCAGAAAGCCTGTCAGCGGGCCAACCGACAAATCAACGCCGGACAGCAGGAGCGCAATGGTCTGTCCGACCGCGATGAAACCGAGGGCGGTTGACAGGGTGAGGATGTTGGCAACGTTGAACGACGACAGAAAATTCGGGTTTTGACTGAACCCAAAGAGCGCCAGGAGAACGGTGACGATCGCCAGCGGAACGGCCGGCGCGTTGTCCGTCTGGACAAAGTGTCTCCATCCGCCCCGCGCCGCCGCGCCATCGCCTTGCGAATCCTCGTCTCGGGCGTCGATGTGACGCTCGGCGCCCAGGGCCGCCGCGATGATGTTGGCCTCGGCGACATCGTTGCCCGCCAGGGTCCGTACGATACGTCCCCTGGACATCACGACGACCTTGTCGCACAGCCCTTCAAGCTCCATCGCATCGGACGAATTGATTACGACGGGCGTTCCCGAATTGGTGATTTCTCGCAAGATGCGATAGATTTCGGCCCGCGCGCCGACATCGACGCCCTGGGTCGGTTCGTCAGCCACAATCAGCCTTGGCTTGGATAGCAGCGCACGGGCCATGACGACCTTCTGCTGGTTGCCGCCCGAGAGCGACGTCACCGGCGCCTCGATACTCGGAGCCTTCACGGCCAACGAAGTGAACGCCTTGGCGACCTGGTCCAGCTCTTTCGTGCGACGAAGAACCCCCAACGAGCCAAACGTCTCCAGAGCCGCCATGGACGCATTTTCGCGAACCGACAGGCTGCTGGCGAGGCCTTCGGCCAATCTGTCCGATGGCATGAAGGCGGCTTCGCGCAGCAGATCGTGGTGCGTGAGAGAATGGCCGTCCAGACGGACCGTGCCGGTCGACGATTCCAGACCCGCCAGCGCCCGCATCAACTCGGATTGGCCGTTGCCTGCAACTCCGGCCACCCCGATGATCTGTCCGCGCGAAACATCGAAGCTCACCTGCTTGAACTTGGGCCCGCTGAGCGACTCGACGGAGAGCTTGACGTCTGCCGAGAGGTCCATCGCCTTTGGCGGAAAGGTCGACCCGAGCGTGCGGCCTATGATCATGCTCAGGAGGCGCTCGTCGGTCACGTCGGCAACCAGCGCCCCGCCCCGCACACGGCCGTCACGCAGGACGGTAACGCGATGCGCGATCTGGCGAATCTCCGCCAGTCTGTGCGTGATATAGATGACCGATGTTCCGGTCTTCACCACCGCCCGGATGCGGTCGAACAGCATCTCGGTTGCGTCCTGATCCAGCGAAGCTGTCGGCTCGTCGAGGATCAACACCTTGGGCCTTAGTGCCAAGGCCTTTGCTATTTCGAGAAGTTGCTTCTGCGCGACCGTCAGCGAGTCGCCGCGCGACTGCAAGGGGACATGCAGACCAACCGCATTCAGCAACTCCTCGGCAACGTCACGCGGCGCTCTTCCCGCGAAAAGCGATTGCGGCTGCGCGACCCGAAGGTTGTCGAGCACGGACAAATCGTCGAGGATAGCAGGGTGCTGATAGGAAATCGAAATTCCGAGTGCAGTCGCCGTTTCGGGAGACATCGGCGACACCCGTCGGCCTTCGAACTCGATTTCGCCGGTGTCCGGCTGGTTCACTCCGGAGATGATGCTCATGAGCGTCGACTTGCCGGCTCCGTTCTCGCCGAGCACGGCATGGACCTCGCCTGCGTAGAACTCGACGGTCACATCAGAGAGCGCGGCGATGCCGGAATAGGACTTTGAAATTCCTGACAGCCGAATGGATGCGGCACCGTGCGCAGCGAGTGCGGGCACAAGATCTCTGACGTTTCGGGATTCGACTGCCAAAGCGCTGTTCTGCATTGCGCGACGATCTCTTGCGGTCGCATGAGAGGGATGCGGCCCCGGATCGGAAGCTTCCGCCGGGGCTCGCAAAAGACTTACTTGTTGATCGCCTTGGTCTGTTCGTCGGCCTTCATCTCGGCCGAAAGATAGATGTCGCCGGGTAGATCCTTGCGGCACTGCACGGCGCTCGGCTTGCCGGTAACCGAATTTTCGAAGTTGGGCGCCTTGAAGGTTTCTTCCTTCGGCAGCTCTCCGCCGGTCGCCTTGGCCACGGCCCACTGAACCGCCAGACGCGCGTTGTCGTTGCCGGTCGCGACGGTGAACAGTTTGAAGTCCGGATTGTCCTTGTTGTTCTCGGTCCAGAAGCAGCCGAGAACGTTACCGTCGGACGTGGCGAGCGCGGGGATGGACCGGCCGGACTTCTTGAAGAGCGGAAGCGCACCGACCAACGATGGGCCGAAGTCGGAAACGATCACATCAATCTTGGGGTTTTTCGCGATCTCCGCGGTCAGAACCTGCTGCGTCAACGCGGGGTCCCAGTTCGTTACATCGAACGGCGCGGGATTGAGGAACTTGTACTCAGGCCCGAGAACGGATTTGAGACCTTCGAGTTCGTCCTTGCCCTGACTGTTGCCGGCCGGACCGCTGAGAAAGAGCAGGTTGCCGCCCTGGGGCAGAATGCTTTTGATCCAGTTGCCCCAGCTCACGCCATCGTCCTTGAAGGACGCGCCGACGAACTTGGTGTAGTTCTTGCCGGCTTCGCCGCCGACCTCGACGCGGTAGGGCACGACGACCTTTCCGGCCTGGTAAACGCTCGTCAGCGTGGGCAATACCGCCGGGCCTGCATCGCCGAAGACGACCAAGGCGTCAATGCCGCGCGCGGCCATGCTCTTGATGTCGGAGATCGCCTTTTGGGTATTGCCCTGCCCGTCCGCGTATTGATAGTCGGTGATGCTGGGGCACTTGGCGGCTTCTTCCTTCGCGGACGTCGTCGTGATCCGGCGCCAGCTGTTGCCGCCGAAGCCGTCAAGCAGCGCAATCGTGGCCTTCTTCGGGCCGCACCACGCTGGCGTATCGGCATACGTCGCCGAAGCGCCGAGACCTAGCATCGCGACCGCCGCGCCAAGCGCGATGCCACCTTTAGGAATTGAGAACTTCATATTCTTCCTCCTCCTCATCTGCCAGTTGCTTTGTTGGGCCTTGTTGCTTCAACGAAACGAGTACACGGCGATGCCAAATCCGAGCGCGAGCGCTTGAATGATCGTCTGGGCCGAATAGGGCACACCGACCGCCAGCGCGAATTGGTTCAGCTGAGTCAGAAAGAACGCGGACATCACTGTGGAGATCGGGAAGCCGCGACCGCCGATCAGCGAGGTTCCCCCAAGCACCACGACGGCGACGGACGGGAGCAGAAGCGAGTCTCCCTGGAAGGCCGTCGGCTGGTTGGTGATGCCAGCGAGCAGAATGCCTGCGAGGCAGTACAGCAGCTGAGCGTAGACATAAGCCATCGTCTGATGAAGTCGGACGTGAAGCCCAACGGCCCGCGCCGCCATTGGATTCGCGCCGATCGCTTCATAGCGGCGCCCGACGACCGTCTTCTTCATGACGAACGTCACGAGCAGCAGGATCGCGAGGGCGAAATAGATGGAGTGTCCGATCCCCAGCGTGTCTCCGCCCGCGATTGCCGCAAGCAAGGGGGTGGTCGTTCTCGGAATGCCGCCCGAAACGGCGAATACGCCGCCGTAGATCAAGGCGTTCATGCCGATCGTGGCCACGATCGCGTTCAGCCGCAGCAGGCCGACCATCACGCCATTCACGAGACCGGCTGCGATCGCACAACTCGCCGCCAGCAGCACCGCGGGCAGGAGGCCATCGTTGCTCCCGGCGGGAACGTGAGTCGAAATGACGACGGCCAGAGATACACCGCCGGCAACCGACAGGTCGAAACCACCCTGCTGTACGACCAGCATCTGCCCCAGTCCAACGATCGACAAGATGGCGGCAAAAGGCAGACTTCCGGCCAGGGAGCCATAGGTGACGCTGGACGGAGCGAACAGAAGGCACACCACGACGAGCGCGGCGGTCGAAATGACGACCGTCACGAACTCTCGCGACAACGAAGCGAAGTAGGCCCGCTGCGCAAGGGGTCGGCCGTCCACCTGTTCACTGATGATGTTCATCCGACTGCTCTCAGGCCGGACACTTTCCATGACCGCATGAATCCGTTCTTCTTACCGGCTTCACCGGGGCAGGCTGTGCTCGAAAGCGCATGTCGGTATCCCCTCGCTCATGTTCCCGCTCTCTCAGGCAGCCGGAGATCATGCGATCTCCAGCGTCACTTTGACGGCTTCTCTCAGGTTCTTGCCCTGCTCGAGCGCCTTCAAGGCATCGTCCAGAGCGAAACTGTGGGTCTGAATGGGCGACAGGTCGATGCCAGTCCGCTCAAGAAACCTGATGGCGGCAGGCCAGACCCCGGGCGATCCGATGCAGCCGCGCACGGTCAGGTTTTTCATCTGGATCTTGCCAAGCTCGGCCGGGATCTTGTGACCGATGTTGATCCCCACCATCGAGATCCGGCCTTCTGGTCGAGCGTAGTCGAACACGTTGCCCAGCGAAGAGGAATGGCCCGAGGCCTCGATGACAAGGTCGGCGCCGCCCTGCGTCAGTTCCTGCACCGCTTCGACCGGATCCCCCGCCGACGGGTCAACGGTCGCATCGGCACCCAGGCGTTTCGCGATGTCGCGGCGCAGCGGCACCGGATCGACCACGATCACGCGCGCGCCCATGCCGATGGCGGCCGCCGCCGTGACGAGACCAATGGTGCCCCCGCCCGAGACCACGACCGTCTCGGCAGCGTTGGGAGCTCCATTGCGCAAGACCGCATAGAAGCCGCAAGTGAACGGCTCGATCAGAGCCCCTTTGGCATCATCGACCGCATCCGGCAGCTTGTGCAGCCATTCGGGTCGGGCGGCGAAATACTCGCGGTTGGCGCCATCCATCGAAAAGCCGAAATGATGGATGCGTTCCGGGGTCTTGATCACGCACTCGCCGACCACGCGGTCACCCGACTTCAGGCCGGTGACGTTCTCGCCAACCTCGACCACTTCGCCCACCCATTCATGGCCTGGGATGACCGGGTAAGAAATCGGGATGATGTATTGGCCGGCGAGAAGCTCGTAGTCCGAGTGGCAGATCCCGACCCGCCGCGAACGGATCATGACCTCATTTGCCGTGATCGACGGCGACTGGACCTGCGAGATGATCGGCTTCTTCGGCTCGTCGAAGAACAGGGCTTTCATCGTTCTCTCCCTTGAACCATCGGGGCCTGTCAGGCCACGGCTTCGATCTTCCCGCTCAAGGCGGAGGCGAAGACCGCCTCAAGCAACGCAATATTGTCGACGAGATGGGCCGCCGTAATCGGATAGCTCTCAACGCCCCGAACAGCACGGGCGAAGGACACGAGATTGTCCTTCACCGGTTCAGCAGGTGGCACCTCTGCAGTCGTGATAGGGCCGCCGGCGGCCACGGAAGTGACGATCCAGCCGTCGGGCGCCTCGACGTGCGCCTTGTCGCGAATGTCGATCCAGCCTTTGGAGCCATAGACCGTGAAACGCGACATGAAGGGGTTGGCGAGCGAGGCCGAGACGTAAGAGGTGCCACCGCCCCGAAACTTGACGTAGGCTGCCACGGTGTCGCCTTGCGGCAGATCCGACGAGAGCTTTTCGCAGATACATAAGACGCTCTCTGCCGGGCCAAGAAGGCGCACAGACAGGTCAAGCAGATGGATCCCCGTGGCCGTCATCCCCCCAGCCGGGGCTTGGTCGGCCTTCAGGCGCCAGTTGTCACGGTCGAGCGTCAGGAATTTGTCGTGGCTGAAATTGGCTTCGATCTGGTGAATGCGGCCCAGTTCACCGGCGTCGGCTCTGGCCAACATGTCGGCGATCGGAGGCTCCCAGCGCCGCTCATGTCCCATCCCGAGAACGAGGCCAGCATCACGGCACAGGCGAACGGCCTTCACGGCGCCCGCCCTAGTCAGGGCCAGCGGCTTCTCGCAGAAAACGTGCTTGCCTGCTGCGACTGCAGCCTCGATCTGTGAGCCATGCAGCGAATGCGGAGTAGCCAGCACGACGGCTTCCACCGCAGGGTCGGTCAGCGCGTCCGCGTAGTCCGCCGACACCACGACGGCCTTGTCCTCGCAAAGCCCGCGCACCGCCTCGATATTCGGTTCAACTGCGCGCACGACGCGAATGTCCGCCGGTGCCGTCGCGAGCACATTGAGGATCTTCTTGCCCCACCAGCCCAGGCCGATGAGGGCGATGCCGACGGGCGAGGTCATGTGCGGCTTTCTTCGCGGCTTTCGTGGCCTAGAAAGTGCGAGCCACGCGGTTCGGTCAATCGCCCCGCGCAGCCGAGAGCCAGGCCACTGTAACCAAAGCAGCAAAAGCAATTGAGGTTCATCTCGCGCTCATCCCTCCCTTGCAGCCTTGTCGCCCAGCCTTGCCGCCGCACCGATCGAGAACCGCGCGCTTTGATGCATGCTGGCCCGACCGCCAAGGCTGATGCTAACAAGCCAAACAAGCCGGCCTTGCACTGAATTATTCAAAATGGATAAATTCGGCTCGGCCGGCCGGACTTACACAAACCCTGTCAACCATGCCCGCACCCATCGCCTGGGCAATCAATGGATACCGGGACCGGGCCGAGATGAAGACATGCGAGCGGTCGACGCTAAGCCGTCCGCTTCTTTCCGACCGCGGCCGGACGCCTCCGGATCATCATCCGTTCGAATTCGGCTTTCGCGCCTCGAAAGCGCGTCGCCCACGTGCACGCGCATTGAACGTGCGTTCGCTGACACGATCCAGCAGATCGATCATGTCCCGGAGGTTGTTGCGCACCACGCCTTGTGTGATGAACACGACGCGGGTCCGCTGATCCTCATCGGGCCAGTGGTCGAGCCAGGTCATGGTGTGAAGAAGATGTTGTGCGCCCTGGATGACGGCGGGACGGCCCGGCTCCTCGGCGATGTTCACGAGGCCTTTCACGCGCAGCAATCCGGTACCCAGATTTTGCGTGATGCCATCGAGCAGAAACTGCAGCTCTTCCCTGCACAGCGGGTTTTCGCGCGTGAGCACGAAACTCTCGATGCCCCGATCACCCAGATGTTTCACGTGATCATGACTGTGGGACTCATGATCGTGATCGCATTGCTGGCAACCGCCGGCGGCTTGCTGATAAGCTTCAACTTTGAGCCAAGCACGCGGGTCCGAAAGTGGATTGGCCGCGTCAAACCCTCGCGACGCCAACAGCGTCGCGACTGCCGAAGACGACCACGCGATGGTATCGATCTGGGCCGCGGGATTGATGCGGCGAAGGTCGCTCCGGATGACCGAGTCCTCTTCGTATTTGTCCCGTGCCACAAGATCAAGCTTGGTGATGCGGATCCGGTCCGCAAACGCGACCTGCCGCACCGACTCGTCGTGCTCCACCGACGTATTCCGCCAGTTGACCGCGTCGACGAGAGTGAGGACACTCGCGATGCGATAGAGACCATCCAGCGTCGGTTCGGAAAGGAACGCTTGCAGAACCGGTCCCGGCTCGGCCAGCCCGGAGGTCTCGATGACGACGTTGTCAAACGCAGGAATCTCCCCTGCCTGTCGTGCGTGGTAGAGCGAATTGAGTGTTCCAACCAAGTCGCTGCGGACAGTGCAGCACAGGCAGCCGTTCTCGAGAACGACCACGGAGTCCGAACTTCTGGCGAAAAGCTTATGGTCCAGTCCGACTTCGCCGAATTCGTTGACCACCACGACCGTCCTCGCCAGCTCTGGGGAGCGAAGCGCCGTATTGATCAACGTCGTCTTTCCGCTGCCGAGGAATCCGGTCACGAGCGTCACCGGAATACGACTCTTGGCGTCGATAGGCGCTTCGCCGGACACTCACGTCTCCGTCTAGAAGACTTCGCAACCCGGCAGCCCGCAGGAGATCAAGCGGTCGGAGGGGAAGTTGGTGATGATCTCACAGCCGTCACCCGTGACGACGACCTCTTCCTCGATGCGGGCGGCGCCCGATCCGTCCTCAGCGCCTTTCCAGGTTTCCAGCGCGAAGACCATGCCTTCCGTCAGCGGGCGGTTCTGGCCCCGGAAGCGCTTGGAAAAGATCGGCCGCTCCCACAGCGACAAGCCGACGCCGTGACCGTACTGGAGCAAGAAGGCTTCAGCCTCGTCGCGATAACCGAATTCCTGTGCATCCGGCCACACCGAAGCGACCTCATCGGGCGTCACACCGGGTCGGATCATGTCGATCGACGCGCTGATCCATTTGGAAGCGGTCTCATAGGCATCGATCTGATGCTTGTTCGGCTCGCCGCAGATGAACGTTCGATAATAGCAGGTTCGGTAGCCGTTGAAGGAATGCATGATATCGAGGAAGATCATGTCACCCGGCTGCACCATTCGATCCGAAAAGGTGTGCGAATGGGGTCGTCCGCGACGACCTGAAACGGAATTAACGCACTCGACACGCTCCGCCCCCATTCGGAACAACCGATCATTGGCGATTGCGACGAGCTCGTTCTCCTTGGTTCCCGGGCGGATCGCCCGCGCGATGTCGACGTAGGTCGCGTCAACCATGGCTGCCGCCATTCTCAACAATTCGATTTCGTCCTCGGTCTTGACTTCGCGCGCGTCCAACAAGGCCTGTTGTCCGTCGACCACCTCGATGCCTTCGGCCTCGAGCGCGCGGAGCATCCCGATCTCCATCATATCGATCCCGATCGGCTCCTTCTCGATGCCATATTGCACGAGTGCCTTCTTGATCTGCTTGGCGAAATCATGCTGCACATTGATCGAGGGCGGGATCGCCCCCTGCATCGTCGTAATCGGCGCAGCGACATTGTCGGAGATCCAAGGTGAGGAAATGCGCTTGGCCGGAGGCGCGGGATCCCAAAGATACGGTTT
>NZ_JAFATE010000269.1 GCF_019244115.1 Bradyrhizobium sp. | reverse complement strand
CAGGGAAGCAGCGCATGCAGCTCGTGCTTGAAAAGCGCTCCGAACGATCGAACGCGATCGCCGTCATCTCGCCGCTGATCGCGATCGGGCTGACGATCGTGACCATGAGCATCCTGTTTGCCCTGCTCGGCAAGAACCCGGTTACGGCACTCGCCGTCTACTTCATCGATCCGCTCACCGACGGCTATTCGCTGCAGGAGATCGCGGTCAAGGCGACGCCGCTGGTCATGATCGCGATCGGACTGTCGCTGTGCTATCTCGCCAACGCCTGGAACATCGGTGCGGAGGGGCAATTTTTGATCGGCGCGGTCGCTGGAAGCTGGATCGCGGTGCGGACGCAAGGCACCGACGCCGGCGTCTGGGTGTTGCCGGCGATGCTTCTGCTGGCCGCGGCCGCGGGCGCGCTCTATGCCCTGATCCCAGCGCTGTGCCGGGTGAAGTTCGGCGCGAGCGAAATCCTGACCAGCCTGATGCTGGTCTATGTCGCCGACCTCCTGCTCGACTATCTCGTGCGCGGGCCGTGGCGCGATCCGCACGGCTACAACTTTCCGACCACCGCCGAGTTCGATCCGGTGGCGACCGTGCCGGTGCTGATCCAAGGCGGCCGGCTGCATGTCGGTTCGATCATCGCTCTTCTTGTCGTCGCCGCCGCCGCCGTTCTGCTCGGCCGCACCATCAAGGGATTCGAGATCCGCGTGGTCGGCGCCGCGCCGCGCGCGGCCCGCTTCGGTGGCTTCAACGCCAACCAGCTGATCCTTGTGACCTTCGCGATTTCCGGCGCGCTCGCAGGGCTCGCGGGGATCATCGAGGTAGCCGGACCGGTCGGACACCTGCAGCCGGGCATCTCGCCCGGCTACGGATTTACCGCGATCATCGTCGCGTTCCTCGGGCGGCTGAACCCTGTTGGAATATTAATTGCAGGGCTTTTCCTCGCGCTCACTTTCATCGGCGGCGAGCAGGCCCAGATCGCAATGAAAATCCCGCTTGATGTCACCAAGGTGTTTCAGGGCATCTTGCTGTTCTACGTGCTCGCCTGTGACTCGCTCATCCTCTATCGTTTCCGGCTGATCCTGCCGACACAAAAGGTCGCCCGTGGAACTCGCTGAGGCCATCATCCTCTCGGTGCTGTCGGCATCGACGCCGCTGCTGATCGCGGCGACCGGCGAGCTTGTCACCGAGCGCGCAGGCGTGCTCAATCTGGGTGTCGAGGGCATGATGATCATGGGCGCCGTCTGCGGCTTTGGCGGCGCGCTCGCCACGGGATCGATCACGATCGGTGCGCTCTGTGGCATCATCGCGGGTACTCTGATGTCGCTGCTCTTCGCGCTCATGACATTGGGGCTTGCGGTCAACCAGGTTGCGACAGGTCTTGCGCTCACCATTTTTGGCGTCGGCCTTTCCGGCCTGATCGGCGCCAGCGTTGTCGGCGAGCAGATCACGCCGGCGCCGCATCTGCATATTCCCGGCCTCACCGAGCTTCCGCTGCTCGGCCACGTCCTGTTCGGCCAGGACGCATTCGTCTATTTGTCGATCGCGCTCGTCATCACCGTGTGGTATTTGCTCTACCGCACGCGCGCCGGTCTGATCCTGCGGGCCTGCGGCGACAATCACGTCTCGGCGCATGCGCTGGGCTATCCGGTGCTACGCATCCGCCTGCTCGCCGTGATGTTCGGCGGCGCCTGCGCCGGCCTTGCCGGAGCGTATCTGCCGCTCGCCTATACGCCATTCTTCATTCCCGGCATGACCGCGGGCCGCGGCTGGATCGCACTGGCGCTGGTGGTGTTTGCATCCTGGCTGCCCGGCCGGCTGGTCGCCGGCGCCTACCTGTTCGGCGCGGTCTCGATCCTGCAATTGCATGCGCAGGGCGCCGGCATCGGCATTCCCTCGCAATTCATGTCGTCGCTGCCCTATCTTGCGACCGTCATAGTGTTGGTCGCGTTGTCGCGAACACGCACCGGTGGATCGACCGCACCGGCCGCGCTCGGCACCGTGTTCGTGCCGGATCGTTGATGTCGTTGTCCGGCGTGCGCGATGGGGCGCCGCGCTCGGAGCAGAGCTTTCCCCGCCTGTTTTGGAGATTGACCATGAGGAAAACACTTTTTGCCGCGGCCGCCGCGCTCCTGCTGCTGGGATCGCTGAGCGGCAGCGCCAATGCCGCCGACAAGCTGAAGGTCGGCTTCATCTATCTCGGCCCGATCGGTGACCTCGGCTGGACCTATCAGCACGAGCAGGCGCGCCTCGCGCTGGTCAAGGAGTTCGGCGACAAGATCGAGACCACCTATCTGGAGAACGTGCCGGAGGGACCGGACGCCGAGCGCGCCATCGAGCAGCTGGTGCGCGCCGGCAACAAGCTGATCTTCACCACCTCTTTCGGCTACATGGACCCGACGCTGAAGGTGGCGAAGAAGTATCCCAACGTGCATTTCGAGCACGCCACCGGCTTCAAGAAAGACAAGAACATGTCGATCTACAACGGCCGGTTCTACGAAGGCCGCTATATCCAGGGCGTCGTCGCCGGCAAGATGTCGAAGGCCGGTGTGCTCGGCTATATCGCCTCGTTCCCGATTCCCGAAGTCATCATGGGCATCAACGCCACGATGCTCGGCGCGCAGACGGTCAACCCGAACATCAAGGTCAAGATCATCTGGGTGAACACCTGGTTCGATCCCCCGAAGGAGGCCGATGCCGCCAAGGCGCTGGTCGATCAGGGCGCCGACATTATCATGCAGCACACCGACTCACCCGCGGCGATGAAGGTCGCGGCCGAACGCGGCAAGCTCGCCTTCGGCCAGGATTCGGAGATGATCAAGTTCGGCCCGACCACGCAACTCACGTCGATCATCGACAATTGGGCACCCTATTACATCGCGCGCGTCAAGGCCGAGCTCGACGGCACCTGGAAGGAGGAAGACACCTGGGGCGGATTGAAGTCGCAGATGGTCGTCATGGCGCCTTTCACCAACATGCCCGACGATGTGAAAAAGCTCGCCGAGGACACCAAGGCCGCGATCATCGATGGAAAGTTGTTTCCGTTCAAATGCCCGGTCGTGGATCAGGACGGCAAGACGGTCGAGTGCAAGGGCGGCGACCATCTCGACGACGGGCAGGTCCTCGGCATGAACTTCTATGTCAAGGGCGTCGACGACAAGGTGCCCGCGAAGTAAAGCCGCTTGCTCCGCCGCATTCCCTCCCCCGCTTGCGGGGGAGGGTTAGGGTGGGGGCGACTGCGCGACAGGTGCGTGTGGCGGCCCCCTCTCCACCTCTCCCCCGCAAGCGGGGGAGAGAGCAGACCGCAACTCGCGGTGCGATTCTCGATCTCGACGAAAGCGCTACCCTGCCTGCAGCTTCCTGGCCGCGCCGTTGTGGCGGCGGATCAGGTCGGCGATATCGAGACCGGGGATCGCGCCATCGGTCACCGCCCATCTGCCGCCGACCATCACGCGGTCGGCGCGATGTGCGCCGCAAAGCACCAGCGCGGCCAGCGGATCGCCGGCGCCGGAGAAGCGCAGCTCGTCGAGCTTGAACAGCGCAAAATCCGCCGCCTTGCCGACCGCGATCTCGCCGAGTTCGGGACGGCCGATACAGGCTGCCGAGCCTTTCGTCGCCCAGCGCAGCGCGTCCTTGTGACTGACCCTGGAAACGCCATAGCGCGCCCGCTGCAGCAGGAAGGCGGCACGCACCTCCTGCATCAAATTGGATTCGTCGTTCGACGCCGAGCCGTCGACGCCAAGACCGATGCCGACCCCCGCCGCTTCCATCTCGCAGACCGGACAGCAGCCCGACGCGAGGATCTGGTTGGAGCAGGCGCAATGGCTGATGGTCGTCTTGGCTTTCGCGAGGCGCTGTATTTCCGCAGCATCGAAGAATATTCCATGCGCCAGCCAGGTCCGCGCCCCCAGCCAGCCGCATTGCTCGAGATAGTCGAGCGGGCGGCAGCCATATTTGTCTTCGCAAAAACGGTTCTCGTCCTCGGTCTCGGCAAGATGCGTGTGCAGCCGGACGTCGAGACGTCCGGCGAGCTCCGCGGTCTTTCTCATCAGCGAGGTCGTCACCGAAAACGGCGAGCACGGCGCCAGCGCAATCTGCACCATCGCATCCTCGCCACGCTGATGATGTCTGGCGACCACGCGCTCGCTGTCGGCCAAAATCGTGTCTTCGTCCTGCACCACGCTGTCCGGCGGCAGGCCGCCGTCGCGTTGCGACAGGTTCATCGACCCGCGCGTCAACAGCACCCGCAGGCCGAGCCGCCTGGCCACGGCGACTTCGATGTCGACGGCG
>NZ_JAFATE010000263.1 GCF_019244115.1 Bradyrhizobium sp. | reverse complement strand
GCCGTGCTCGGCGCGCAGTGGGTGATCGGCCACGCCGATCCGGTGCTGGCGCGCGCTGCCGAAGATCTGATGGCAAAGATCGCCGACACGGTGCCGGAGCGGCTGCGGCCCTTCGTGCTTGAGCCGGCGAGCCGCGCCCGGCCCTATTGGCGCAAGGAGCCCGACCGCATCGACATGGCGCGGACCCGCTCGCAGATCCACGAAGGCAAGAAGATCGCGCTGCGCTACCGTGACGAGCACGGCCGCGACTCGGAGCGCACCATCTGGCCGATCGCGATCGGCTATCACGAGGCGGTGCGCATCCTCGCGGCGTGGTGCGAGCTGCGCAGCGATTTCCGCAGCTTCCGCACCGACCGCGTGGTGGATGCGGACTATCTCGACGAACGCTATCCGGAGCGGCGCGACGCGCTGCGCGCGAAATGGCGGCGGTCGCTGGTCTGGGAGCACCCGCAGGATGTCTGATGCAAGCGAGGCGATCGCACAGATCTGCCGGTCCTGCGGCGCCTGTTGCGCCTATTCCGCGAACTGGCCGCGTTTTTCGACCGAGGAGGATGCGGCGCTCGACTTGATTCCGCGAGAGCTCGTCAATGCGGCGCAGAGCGGCATGCGCTGTGACGGCGACCGCTGCGCGGCGCTGGCCGGCAGGATCGGTATCGCCACCTCGTGCACGATCCATGACGTGCGGCCGGAGGTGTGCCGGACCTGCATGCCCGGCGATGCCGAGTGCAACATGGCGCGCAGGAGATATGGACTGCCACCGCTCGCCGAACGGATGTCGCCGCCGGCCGGTTGAGCAGTGAAACTACGCGATCGCGGCTTCGACCAAATCGTCGTCGAGATCGTCATCGAGCGGTGCAAGCGCGCGGAGCGGCGTGGTCGACAACGTGATCGGCTTGCGGCCGCCATAGGACGAGACCGGCGCAGGCCGCGCAGCGGGCGCCTCACGGGACAGCGTGAACAGCGCCAGTCCCGCGCGGCCGCCGATCCGGACCAGATCGCGCTCGCTGCAGCTGGTGGCAATCGCGATGGCCAGCGAATGCAGGTGCGCCTTGCGATAGCAGAACAGGGCCAGCATTGCGCGCACGTCGGGCGCGACGCTCTCGACGAGCTGGGGCAGGCCGTTCTGGTCTGCGCGATAGAGTTCGCCAAGCAGTTCATCGCGAACCGGACAGGAGTCGTTTTCGTAGACGTTCTGGCTTGAAAACATGTTCAATTCTCCCTTGTACGGCAAGAATTGGCCTGCAACCTTCTAACGGAAGGTAAACTATTTTCTGAGCGGTAGTCGTACGGAGAGAAAGCACGTGAAATTGCGGGAAGAGTGCTTCATCGGCGACACATGTTCTCGCGCCGCGATCGATCAACAGGATTGATCTCTCATCCCGCGACTCGCGAACGTCAGCCGTTCGCCGCCATGAAGATCGAAAGGCCAAAACCCGTCACGTGATGCAGCGCCTGATCGACGCCGATCAGCGTCCAGAACCACGGATGCTCCGGAGTCATCTTGAAGGTCGACGAGCAGATCCCCTTGGCACGATCGACGGTGATGTGAACAGCAAAATCGATCAGCGCGACGAACCAGAACCGCGGTGCGACGATCAACAGCAGCGCCAAGAGAACGCCGAGATGGATCAGGCAGTGCACCAAGAGCGGCAGCGCCCAGCCGGTCTTCTGGTCCTTGCCGAAGGCCATCCAGGAATTCTGTAGAACGAAGTCGGCGATGATGTGCTTGACGGTAAGGAGCAGCATCCAGCCGACCAGCGCACCAACCGGAATCGACGACGACAGAAGGGGAAACGACAACGTTCGCGTCCTCGCTGGAACCAACCTTTAGGACTGCAGGCGTGCAGCGGAACTCATGCTTAGAACCGGGCGCATGTTGACCTTTTATGACATCTCGGCCTTTTATGACATCTCCCCGCCCGGAATTCACCTGCGGTGAGCCGAAAAAACCACAGGATCGGCCTTGACAGCGGGACAGAAGACCGCGTCGCTGCCGCCCGGCAAGGTTACCCGGCACTATGATGTGCAATCGGAACGCGCCGAATATCATCCGGATTGTACGAAATTGCCATTCTATTTTAAGTCGTTAGCCTGCGGGAACCGTGGGCACGCTTGGCTGAAGCAAAGCCAGAGGCGTGCACATGCAAGCATGCACTTGGCTGGCGTATGAAGAAGACGGTCAAGCGGCCGCGTTAACGGCGCCGCCCATGGCCCGAGCCCTGATCTGCGCGATGCTGCGCTTGAGCGAGGCCTGCCGCGGGTCGGGCATGGCGGCCGCGCGCGCCTCGACGATGGCCCCGGCGAGATCGCCGAGCGGCAACGCGCCGTCGAAGGTCGGCTTCGCCAGCGCGTCGATGATCGCATGCCAGTCGGCCAGCCCCTGGCGGTAGGCATCGCCGTAGCCCTGCACCATGGTGGCGGTCTGGATCACCGCCGACACCGATTGCGGCTGCTTGGCAAGGCAGCGGGCGATCATGTGCAGCCAGCGCTCGACCCACACCCGCTCCTCGGCGTAGCGAATCGAGAACATCCGCCAGCGCCGCAGCCAGGCCTCCATCTTCAGCCGCCGGATCCCCCACAGGCTCGCCGTCGAGAACGGGATCGACACCTGCTTGTGCAGCCAGCCGAGATAGCCAAGCACCGTGAGCACCGGGTCGGCGGCGACGGCGGGAAGCGTGTCGACCAGCTCGTCGAACCGCAGCCTGACATTCTCGACGGAGCGGACGCCGGTCTGGTTGAGCTGGGCGAGCTTGAGCTGCGCGATCCGGATCGCATCCTGATAGGCCATGCGGCTGGCGAGCAGCCGCGCGATCTCGGCGAGCATCGCGGGACTGACATCGACCCTGCCGATAAAGCGCTGCAGTCTCTCGACATAGAGCTTGGCGTAGGCGGCGCCCTGATAGTCCATCAACAGCGAAATGCCGTCGTCCACGATGGACGAGAGGGAATCGGGAAGGCCATCGGGCAGGCGTGGCGGCGTCGTATCCTGCTCGTCGAGGAAATCGGCGAACAGATAGCGAAGCGATGACAACAGGCCGTCGTCGTCCGGCACGCGTGCCTCCTCGAGACTGCTCATGCCGGGCTCGGTGCCGCGGCGGGAGCCTTCACGGTCTCGAGCGCCAGCCGCTCCTCGAGCCTGCCAATGTTCTCAAACAGCCGGGCGCTGACCAGGCGGAGGAAATAGAAGCCGAAGGCCGGGTTCTGCACGTAGAGCTGCTCGACCTGGTCGTAGCTGACCGAGAGGATGAGCCCGTCCGCGGTACATTCGAGCGTCTGGGTTCGCACATTGGACGGCGACAGCATGCCGAACTCGCCCACGATGGCTCCGACCGGCAGTTCGATGCCGGATTCCACCAGGCGGTAGCGGCCGCTGACGATGTAGTACATGCTTTCGGCCTTTTCGTCCTTGTAGAACAGGACCTCGCCGGCCTTGCATCTGCGCTCGGTCATGAACGGCTTCAGCCACTCCATCGACAGATCGCTGTTGACGGATTTCTTCACGTTGCGCACCAGCTGCAGCATCTGGTGCAGCCGGTACACATTGAGCGGCAGCAGCACCGTATGCAGCACCAGCGTCGGGTAATTGTGGATCGGGATCGCGGTCGTAATCAAAACGATGTTGGTCAGAATGGCGAACACGCGCAGCGGGATCATCGTGCGCATCGAGAGTGTCGCGACCACGAAGATCGAGGCAAAAAAGCTGCCAGCAGCGCCTGCGTGCTCGGCAAGGTGGGAAGTATCCATCGGGGCCAACCAGCGTTTGAGAGTGAATGTGGTCTTTGCGGGTTCGTCTCTCCCCGCCACCGAAACGTTCGCGGGACTCTGTCATATAGGGCGAAAAGGCGAGGTTTTGACCGGTAAACGAGGCAATTCCCGCTAAAAATCACCCGTCTGATCGCGAAAGCCGTTGGAATAGTCCGAAATTCCGGCAATCTCGCCGCCGCCATTTTGCGATCGGAACCACGGCGCGGTCTCATACGAATTGACCGCCACCATGGATATGGGGCCGTGCGCCAAGCCGCGTTGACGGGCTTGCCCCGGCCGG
Organism: Bradyrhizobium sp.; assembly: GCF_019244115.1. GTDB lineage: Bacteria > Pseudomonadota > Alphaproteobacteria > Rhizobiales > Xanthobacteraceae > Bradyrhizobium. The sequence goes on along the minus strand of NZ_JAFATE010000263.1, from coordinate 5,270 downwards.
GGCAGTTTGTCGATCACGGCCGCGACATGCGAGGCCGGTTCGTGAGCGACAGGCGCCGTCGTCCAATGTCCAAGCCGCTAGCTTTCTCTCCCATTGCACAGTTCGTTGCGGCAACGAGCGGCCGCAATATGACCCGGGCTGCCTATGCCGCCATCGTGATTGGCGTGCTCACCATGGTGCTGTTGTCGATCGACCCGGCCTATGAGGCAGCGCATCGCTGGGGCCATGCCGTGCTGTGGGCGTGCCAGGCCTTCTTCGCGTTCGAATGGCTGGTGCGGCTCCGCTATGCGCTGCGCGGCAGGCGCGTCGTGGCCTATCTGGTCTCGCCGCGTGGACTGGTCGATACGGCGGGGGCCGCCGCGGTGCCGCTGGCCCTGTTGCTCGGCGTGCCGGAGCGAACCGCCTGGCTGCTTGCGGTGCTGTGGCTGGTCAAGGTCATTCCCGGCGTTCCCGGGCTTCGCCAGTTGCGCCGCGTGCTGGTGCAGGAATCCGGGCCGCTGCTCAGCGTGCTGGTGTTCTTCCTGATGGTGCTCTTTCTCGGTTCGGTCGCGGTGTATTATTTCGAACGCGACCTGCAGCCGGCGACGTTCCCGAATGTGCCGGCCGCGCTCTGGTGGGCTGTCGTAACGCTGACTACCACCGGCTATGGCGACGTGGTGCCGATCACGCCGCTCGGGCGGATGGTGGCGGCGCTGGTGATGATTTCAGGCCTCGGCGTGTTCGGCCTGTGGACCGGCATTCTCGCCACCGGCTTCGCTGCGGAAACCCGCCGCGACAATTTCTTGAAAACCTGGGAATCGGTCAGCAAGGTGCCGTTCTTCGCAACCCTCGGGCCCTCGGCGATCGCCGACGTCACCCACATGCTGCGCACCATCGACCTGCCGCCGCGCACGACCATCATCCGCAAGGGCCAGCACGGCGACTGCATGTATTTCATCGCCTCCGGCGAGGTCGAGGTCGATCTGCCCGGCAAGAAGGTGAAGCTCGGCGAGGGCGCCTTCTTCGGCGAGATGGCGCTGCTCGGAAACAATCTGCGCTCGGCCAACATCACCACGACAAGGCTCTCCAAGCTGCTGGTGCTTGATCTCGTCGACTTTCGTCTTCTGATGGCGCGCCATCCGGACCTGGCGGAAACCATCGACGCCGAGGCCAAGCGTCGCACTCAGGAGAACGAATGATGCAAGCTGAGCCCGGTGGAACAGCCGATGCGGCGAGCACCCCAGTTCTCGCCATCGAGGGGGCGCGCGCAACCATCCGACTCAACCGGCCAAGGCATCTCAATCGATTGCAGCCGGAGGATCTCGACGCCTTGCTCGTACTGTTCGACCGCATCGAAGCTGATTCGGCGATCCGCGTTGTGGTTCTGACCGGCACCGGGCGCGCCTTTAGCGCGGGCTATGACCTCGGCTCGATCGGCGACCGCACCGCCGGCGCAGAGAAGCAAAGCGCGGGTAGCGCGTTCGAGATCGTGGTCGACAGGCTGGAGGACCTTGGCGTGCCGACGATCTGCCGGCTCAACGGCGGCGTCTATGGCGGCTCGACCGATCTGGCGCTGGCCTGCGACTTCCGCATCGGTGTCGACACCGCCGAGATGTTCATGCCCGCAGCAAGACTCGGGCTGCACTACTACAAGAACGGCATCCGCCGCTATGTGTCACGACTTGGCACGGACAATGCCAAAAAGCTGTTCCTCACCGCCGAGAAGATCGACGCCAGCGAGATGCTGCGGATCGGCTACCTGACCGCGATGGTCCCGGTCGCAGTGCTCGACGAGGAAGTCGATCGCCTGGCGCGGACGCTCGCCTCCAACGCACCGATCGCGATGCGTGGTATGAAACATACGATCAACGAAATCGCGCGTGGCACGCTGGATGCGGCGGCCGCCGACCGCCGCCACCGCGACAGCATGCAAGGTACCGAGATCAGGGAGGGCATCGCGGCCTTCGCCGAGAAGCGGCCGCCGAGATTCTGACTCTATGCCTACGAGCCGCCTTGTGCTGCCCGCGACCGGTCGTGCACAGGGCGCCAATAAAACCCGTATTTTTACGGTGGCCCGTTCATACAATCTGAACGTGTGTCGACGGAATTCCACCTCGTGCGAGGTTTACTGAAGCTGAAAACCGCGTCAGTCTTCCTGATGTGTGTTCGGAGGTGCCTAAATTCTGATCGCCTCTGAGGTATCTTGAGGTGTTTCGCCGGCGCCGTTCCCTTCAATCTTTCTCGAACGACTGCGCGTATTCGCAGTTGTCTTCAATCGCTGCTCGCGCGGCGCTTCGGATCCCGACACCATTGCCCGGGTGGAATACGTCACCGCGATAAAGATTATGTCTCTGAACATTTCAGCTTGGCGAACGCGCGCACAAGAATCAGGTGACAAACAACAACACGGTTTATTCCACGGAGTTTGCGATTGACTAAAGGTTGTCCTCGTCTAGCTTGATTGTGAGGCCGGAGACAGACGAATGCAGCAACAGGAGCCTTATTGGGGACGGCGCGCGCTGGACTTCGTCGATGCGATCGAGGCGACGGACAGTTTTGCCGGCGTGGTCACGCAGTTTGAGAAGATCATCGGCGATCTCGGTTTTCACGCCTACATCATGGCGCGCATTCCCAGCCCAGGAGAATCGCTCATGCAATCGACTGTCGCCAATGGCTGGCCGCCGCAGTGGTTCGAGCTCTACAACCGGGAGAACTTCAAGGCGGTCGATCCGATCCCACGGCACTGCTTCAATACCTTGAACCCGTTCGAATGGAAGGACGTGCCCTACGATCGCGAGCGCGAGCCGGCGGCGCACAAGGTCATGATGCGCGCGCGCGACTTTGGTCTCAACGAAGGCTTCTGCATCCCGATTCACTATGACGATGCCACCGCCGCCGTCAGCATTGCCGGGGAGCGCCCGTATCTGGACGCGGAAACCAGGAGCGCGCTGCATCTCGTGGGGGTGTTCACGCACAGCCGGCTGCGGGCGCTGGCACGCCCCGCCGCAGCGATGCCCGCCCGCCGCCTGAACGAAATCGAGGCGGAAGTGCTGCGCTGGGCTGCGCGCGGCAAGACCGCGTGGGAGACGGGCCAGATCCTGAATCTTTCGGAACGCACGGTGCGGTGGCATCTCGAGGAGGCACAGCGCAAGCTGATGACGAAGAACAAGACGGCCACCGTTGCGCTCGCGCTTGTCAACGGCGAAATCAATCTCTGAACTGGGAGTTCTTCCAGTGGATCAATTCACTTCGATAGGCATCCTCGCCAACCGACCGAGTCTCAGTTCGAGCGGTGACCGCAATGCCCGATATTCATGTCGTCCGGAAAGACAACCGGCATCTCTATGAAGCCTATTTCGACCCCTATTTCCGTCTGCGCCACGAGATCTACGTCAAGCAGCGCAAATGGATGGCGCTGGAACGGCCGGACGGAAGGGAAATTGATCAATTCGATACCGAAGACGCGGTCTATCTGTTCTGCATCGAGAACGACCAGCTGATCGGAGCGATGCGCGCCATACCAACCCTGATGCCGACCCTGATGAGCGAGCTGTTTCCCTATCTCAACCTTCGCGGGCCGATCCATCGGCCCGACGTCTACGAGCTGTCGCGCATCTTCGTGATCCCGGAACGCCGCGGCGAACATGCGGGGCCGCGCATCGACATGCTGCTGCTGACCGCGATCATGGAATACGGCCTCAGCACCGGACTGACGGGATTTTCGATCGTGCTGGAATCCTGGTGGCTGCCGCGATTCGAACGCTGCGGCTGGAAGGCCCATCCGCTCGGCGTGCCGCACATCATGGATGGCATGTCGGTGCTCGCGGTGCTGGTCGATTGCGACGAGGGGACATGGACGACGCTCTGCAGTCAGATCGGACTGAGCAGACCGGTCCTGACCTGGCGCGGGCTGACAGGGGTCAATCGGCGGAGTCTGCCGGATATTTCAACTCGTGTTCAACCAGCTGCTCAGCAAGCGCAATGAGTTCTTCCCGATGACGGCGATCTTTCAGCTTGAGGAAATATCGCATCAACCTCAGGCCCGAGGCCGTCATCTCGTCCGGCTTCAAGGATGCAAGCTTAGGCGGCATCTGGTCGGAACCCATCGCTGACATTCCGGATCTCATGACGTGACCGAACCATCACTCGACAAAGTCATTGCACTTCTACAATTTTGCATCGTCGACGCGAGGGCTATGCAACTCAAGATTTTGGAGCGAATCTTGTCGATAGCTCTACTTGAGGCATATGAGGCCCAAAGCAAGTCCGGCGCCGAGCAGGGGAAAGGCCACGCCTAGTTGCATATTGCAGCACAAGTGCTCGCGCAACAAGACGTTATAATTTACTAATATAGTGGAGACATTTTGCCCACGCCTAGCTGCCTCCACGCCGGATCCGGGTTCCACCAGTTGCCAATAAACATCACTGTATCGGCAATCGAGGCCCGACCAGTGCGATAAGTGTTCGCCCTGTGCGCGCGGTCCGGGTATCCCAACGAGATACCGCACGGCACCCGTCGCTCGCCGCCAATGCCGAAATGGCTGCGTACGACACCGCACTGGGATGCCAGCGCGGCCTGCGGGATGGTCGCGACCCCAAGCGCCTGAGCTGCAAGCGTAAAGCTGGTGACATAGTCCCCGCAATCGATGGCGCCGTAGACCCCAAGCGCCTCGTCGGTGTCGGCGATCGCGACATGCGGGATCGCGAAGAAATTGAAATTCTCCAGTGCCTGCCTGGCATGGGCGTCGTGGTCGCCCTGGCGATGCCGAGCGCTTTCGCGCCGCCATTCCAGATCGACGCCATGGTATTGTCTTGGACAGGAAAGATCGGAGTTCGCCGGCTGCCCACTCGTGGCGGCCCGAACCATCGCTTTGCGGAACTTTCAGTCGCCTCGCCGGAGCTGATCTCCAGCCGAGGGCTGCGGTTGCACGAGGCACGGTCTTTTGCACCGCGCCATCCTGAATCTCAGATTCCGGGTTCGCAGCGTTCCGCTGCGCCCGGGAATGACCTCATGTCCGTCCCCTGGTCGGGATCTTGTTGAACGGCACGTCCTTGTCGACACGGATGTCGCCGGGCAACCCTAGCACGCGCTCGGCGATGATGTTGCGCAGGATTTCGTCGGTACCGCCGGCAATGCGCATGGAGGGCGAGGAGAGCAGCATCTGCTGGAACTGGCCCCGCGCCTCTTCCTCGTCGGCTCCCGTCAGCACGCCGGCCGCGCCCTCGAGGTCCATCGCGTAAGTCGCAATATCCTGCAGCATGGAACCGGCGACGAGCTTGCCGATCGAGTT
>NZ_JAFATE010000119.1 GCF_019244115.1 Bradyrhizobium sp. | reverse complement strand
GATCAGGCCGACGCCGGGGGTCGAGTGGCGCACCTTGGCGATCGTCGCGTCGACCTTGTGGCCGGGCAACTGTCCGCCTTCGCCGGGCTTTGCGCCCTGCGCCATCTTGATCTGCATCATGTCGGAGTTGACGAGATATTCCGTCGTGACGCCGAAGCGGCCCGAGGCGACCTGCTTGATCGCCGAGCGCATGGAATCGCCGTTGGCGAGCGGCTTGAACCGATCGGCTTCCTCGCCGCCTTCGCCGGTGTTCGACTTGCCGCCGATCCGGTTCATTGCGATCGCCAAGGTCGTATGCGCTTCGCGCGAGATCGAGCCAAAGCTCATCGCGCCGGTGGCAAAGCGCTTGACGATGTCCTTGGCCGGCTCGACCTCGTCGAGCGGAACGGGTTTGCGCTTCTCGTCCGCGGCGCTCTTGATCCGGAACAGGCCGCGCAGCGTCACCAGCCGCTCCGACTGCTCGTTGAGGATCTTTGCAAAGGCCCGGTAGCGCTCCTGCGAATTGCCGCGCACGGCGTGCTGCAGGGCCGAGACCGACTCCGCAGTCCAGGCATGGTCCTCGCCGCGGGTGCGGAAAGCATATTCGCCGCCGACATCGAGCGCGCTCTTGTAGACCAGCGCGTCGCCGAAGGCATCGACATGGCGGCGCGTGGTCTCCTCGGCGATCTCGGAGAGGCCCACGCCCTCGATGCGGGTGTGGGTGCCGGCGAAGAATTTTGCGGTGAAGTCGGCCTTGAGGCCGACGGCGTCAAAGATCTGCGCGCCGCAATAGGACTGATAGGTGGAGATGCCCATCTTCGACATCACCTTCAACAGGCCCTTGCCGATCGACTTGATGTAGCGCTTGACCACCTCGTAATCGTCGAGCGAGACCGGCAGGCGGTCCTTCATCGCGATGATGGTCTCGAAGGCGAGATAGGGATTGATCGCCTCGGCGCCGTAGCCTGCGAGGCAGGCGAAGTGATGCACCTCGCGCGGCTCGCCGCTCTCGACTACGAGTCCGACCGAGGTGCGCAATCCGGTGCGGATCAAATGATGATGCACGGCGGCGCAAGCGAGCAGGCAGGGGATCGCGATCCGCTCGGCCGAGACCTTGCGGTCTGAGAGGATGATGATGTTGACGCCCTCGCGCACCTCGGCCTCCGCGCGCGCACAGAGGTTGTCGAGGGTCTGCTCGAGACCCGCGGCGCCGAGGCTCGCATCATAGGTGGTGTCGAGCGTCGCCGACTTGAAATGGGCTTCGGCAAGATCCGAGATCGAGCGGATCTTTTCCAGGTCCGCATCGGTCAGGATCGGCTGGCGCACTTCGAGCCGCTTGGTCGAGGCGAGGCCTTTGAGGTCGAACAGGTTCGGCCGCGGCCCGATGATCGAGACGAGGCTCATCACCAGCTCCTCGCGGATCGGGTCGATCGGCGGGTTGGTGACCTGCGCAAAGTTCTGCTTGAAGTAGGTGAACAGCAGTTTTGGCTTGTCGGACAGCGCCGAGATCGGCGTGTCGTTGCCCATCGAGCCGGTGGCCTCCTCGCCGGTCGCGGCCATCGGCGTCATCAGGATCGAGATGTCTTCCTGGGTGTAGCCGAACGCCTGCTGGCGATCGAGCAGCGGCAAATTGGAGCGCACGCCGGTGACCGGCGCATCCGGCAGCTCCTCGAGCACGATCTGGGTGCGGTCGAGCCAGTCGCGATAGGGATGGCTCTTCGCAAGATCCGCCTTGATCTCGTCGTCGGGAATGAGGCGGCCCTGTTCGAGATCGACCAGCAGCATTTTTCCTGGCTGCAGCCGCCACTTGGTGACGATCTGGTCCTCGGGAATCTTCAGGACGCCCATTTCGGACGCCATCACGATGCGGTCGTCGCTGGTGACGAGATAGCGCGCGGGGCGGAGGCCGTTGCGGTCGAGCGTGGCGCCGATCTGGCGGCCGTCGGTGAACGCGATCGCGGCGGGGCCGTCCCACGGCTCCATCAGCGCGGCGTGATATTCGTAGAAGGCGCGGCGCTCCTCGCTCATCAGCGGATTGCCGGCCCACGCCTCCGGAATCATCATCATCACGGCATGCGGCAGCGAGTAGCCGCCCTGCACCAGAAATTCG
>NZ_JAFATE010000100.1 GCF_019244115.1 Bradyrhizobium sp. | reverse complement strand
TATTCGTCGCTGATCTACAAGGGGCTCGCCGTGATCGACCAGATCAAGAGCGACCTCGCCTCGACCCTGCTCCGCACCGGCCGCGAGTCATTGTCGGAAATCGTCGGCGCCGACGCCGCGACAATCACGGCCGAGCCCTGGCCTATTTAGTCCAGCTCTCTGTTCGCCATACCCCGCGAAAGCGGGGTATCCAGTACGCCGCGGCCCATCGGCTCAAGCACTGCTGCCTCTGGAATACTGGATCGCCCGGTCGAGCCGGGCGATGACGGCTGAGAGGCTGGATGCGTCCTCAGCCGTTACCGAACGAGGCCTTCAGCAGCGCCGGATAGCGCAGCGCCTGCAGGCCGCCGCGCGCGGCGTAGTGCACGAGCTGCGCGGCCCAGAGCCCGGCATTGCCGAACGCGCGCAGTGCGAGCCAGGCCACGAGAAAGGCGGCGAGGGATGCCAGCATCAGGTTGCGCATGTCGCGCGCCCAGGTCGCGCCGATATAGACCCCGTCGAAGGCAAAGGCGAACACCGAAAGCAGGGGCGAGACCACGACGAAAACCAGATAGGCGCGGGCGGCAAGGCGAACGCTTTCGCTCGTGGTCATGAGGTCGATCAGGCCGGGACCGAACAGCGCGAGGCTTGCCGCCACCACGAATGCGAACCCAAAGCCCCAGGCGACCACGAGCCGAGTCGCGCCGGTGAAGGCCTTGCGATCGCGCGCGCCCAGCGCCTGGCCGCACAGTTGCTCGGCGGCATTGGCAAGGCCGTCGAGGAAGAAGGCGCTGGCGAGGAGAAAATTGTTCAGGACCGCGTTGGCGGCGAGCGTCACGTCGCCGGCGCGGGCGCCTTGCGCGACGAAGAACAAGAATGCCGCGATCAGCGCGGCAGTGCGGATCATGATGTCGCGGTTGACTGCGAGCATGCGCATCAGCGCGTCGCGATCCAGCATCGCCGCGCGTGCAATGGCCAGCGAGCCACCTGCAAGGCGCGTCGCGATCACCAGTCCGATGGCAAGTCCGCACGCTTCGGCAACGACGGTCGCGGCCGCCGCGCCGGCGATCCCGGTGCCCAGTTCGAGGACCAGCACGATGGTCGCGACCATGTTGACGAGGTTGATCGCGACCTGCACGAGCAGCGCGAGGCGGGCGCGCGCCTGTCCGATCAACCAGCCGAGAACAGCGTAGTTCGCGAGCGCGAGCGGTGCCGACCAGATGCGAATGGCAAAATAGGCTTTCGCAGCGTTTGTGACAGCATCGCTGCCGCCCATCAGGCGGAAGGTGATGGCCGAGAGCGGCATCTGCAGCGCGATCAGGCCACAGCCGATCATGACCGCAAGGGCGAGCCCGCGCACCAGATGGACGCGCAGCTCCCGCGTATCGCCTGCGCCGATCGCCTGAGCGGTGAAGGCCAGCGTGCTCATGCGCAGGAATCCGAACAGCCAGAACAGGCAGTCGAAGATGAACGACGCCATCGCTACGCCGCCGAGCAGCGGCGCATCGCCCAGGCGTCCGATCGCGGTCGTCGAGACGATGCCGATCAGGGGCGTCGTCAAATTGGCGACCATCGCGGGTCCCGCGATGGCAAAAACCCGCGCCGTCGTGACCTCGGACAGTTTTAGCGGACGCAGCTCCACGTCGGGCCCGCCGCTAGAGATCGACGATCATGCCGTCATGTGCGGCTTCGTAGGGAAGTGTCGAAAGCCGTGTCAGCATGTCGTCGCTCATATGGGTCAGGACCAGCCGCTTCGCCCTGATGGCTGCAAGATGTGCTTCCAGCGCGGTCAGGCTCAGGTGATTTCTGACGATCTTGTCATAGCTATGGGCCTCGGCAATGAACAGATCTGCATCCCGCCCGAGCGAAATCAGCGAGTCCGTCCATTCGGTATCGGCGCTGTAGGCGATCACGCGTCCCTCGGCCGCGATCCTGTAGGCCAGAAAGGGGCCGCCGGACAAGCCATGCACGACGGAGAACGGCGTGACGTTCACCGCGCCAAAAGTCCTGTCCTGTCCGTCGGCCATCTCCACGAGTTGCAAATCGAACTTCTGCTTCGTTTTAGAGGAGTGTTCGAACAAGGCCTCCATGACCTGCGTCAGCCGCGTCGGGAGGCCAGCGGGCCCCGCGATGACGAGCGGGCGGCTGCGTCGCGAGAACTGCGCATCGAGCAGGAAGAAAGGCAACCCTGCGAAATGGTCGCCGTGGAAATGGGTGATCAGGATCAGCTCGATATCATCGCGGACGATGTCGAGCCGCTTCATGGCCGGCAGCGCGGAGGCGCCGCAATCGATCAGGAAATTGACCTCGCTGCCGGTGACCTGGAAACAGGTGTTGCCGCGTCCGCCCGAGCCGAAGGCGTCGCCGCAGCCGACGAACCGGAGGCGCATCGGCACTGGTCCTTCACCAGCGGCTGCGCGGCGAGCCGAACAGGCGCGACAACAGCCACACCGGAATGACGATGACAGCACCGAGCAGGAAATAGCGCCAGAGCCAGTTGACGGCGTCGAAGCCGAGATCCCACAGCCGGCGGAACAGCAGCTCGATGCTGCGGATGATGTTGTAGGGATCGAAGCCGATCGCTGCCAGCACGACGCCGACCAGGATGGAGAGCAGGACGAGCCGGAATGCCACCGACAGCGGCGAGCCGCCCAGAAAGCGGGTGAGCCCGTCAGGGGCTGCCGGCAATTCTCTGGTGTCGTTCGGCATCGTTGTCTCCAAATTGGTGATGGGCGCAGTCTACTACGGCGACAGCAAAATGGGGAACATCTCAGCCGCGGCCAGATGTTACCAGAATTTTATTTTCGTCGTCGTCTTTGAGCATTTTTTCCAGCGTCTCCAGCCGGTCGGCCTCGCGGGGCGGCTTGTCCCAGCGGAGCCGGCTGATGCGCGGAAAGCGCATCGCGATGCCCGATTTGTGGCGCGTGGAGCGCTGCAGTCCCTCGAAGGCGACTTCCAACACCAACCCCTGATCGGGCTCGTGAACGACGTGGCGCACGGGACCGAACTTCTCGGTGGTATGGCGGCGTACGAAACGGTCGATCTGCAACAGCTCCTCGTCGGTGAAGCCGAAATAGGCCTTGCCGACCGGGACGAGCTGCTCACCGTCTTCACGGTCGGTCCACACGCCGAACGTATAGTCCGAATAATAGGACGAGCGCTTGCCGTGGCCGCGCTGCGCATACATCAGCACGGCATCGATGATGTGCGGGTCGCGCTTCCATTTCCACCACTCGCCTTTCGGCCGGCCGGGCAGATAGAGCGCGCTGCGACGCTTCAGCATCACGCCTTCGACGGCGTCCGCATCCTCGCCGGCACCGGCCTCATGCGGATCGGCGCGCGCGGCTTTCAGGGCCTCCCAGCTGTCGAAGGCGATCGTCGGCGAGAGGTCGATGCGGGGATCGTCGAGACGCCTCACGAAATCTTCCAGACGCGCGCGGCGCGCGGCAAAGGGCAGGGGTCGCAAATCTTCGTCGCCGTCGCCGAGCAGGTCGTAGGCGCGTAGATGGATCGGATAGTCTTTTGCCAGTTTTGGCGAGACGGTCTTGCGGTTGAGCCGCTGCTGCAGCACGTTGAAACTCTGCACGCGGCCCTCGCGCATCACCAAGAGCTCGCCATCGAGCGCGCCGGGCAGATGCAGCGCTGGCAACAGATCCGGAAAGCTGCCCGTGATGTCCTCGCCGCTGCGCGAAAACAGCCGTGCCACGATGTGGCCGCGCGGGTCGCGCCCGCTCACCCCCTGCACGCGGATACCGTCCCATTTCCATTCTGCGATGTAGTCGGCAGGATTCATTGCTGCGAAATCCGTGTCCTCCAGCGCGTGCGCCAGCATCACGGGACGGAACGGCGCGGGGTCGCGATTGACCGGCTTGTCGGCCTTGCCTTCCAGCCAGGCGAACAGATCGGTGTAGGGCGGCACCAGGCCTGGCCAGAGCAGTTCGATCTCATGCGGGTCCTTCGCGCCGAGCGCGGCCGCGGCGGTCTTGGCAAGCCGCGCGGAAATGCCGATCCGCATCGCGCCGGTGACCAGTTTCAACAGCGCCCAGCGGCCGGTCTCGTCGAGCTCGTCGAGCCAGCGCGAAAGCTGCTTTGGCAGCTCGGACTTGCCAAGCGTGCGCAGCGTGGTGACGACCTCGCTCAGCGTCGGCGGCGGCGGATTGTTGTGGCCGTGAAGGAATTGAGTGCTGCTATCGGCTTTCTGCTCGGGATACCCCCCTCCCTGATCCTCCCCCAACGCAAGTCGGGCCTGGCCGACTTGCGCAGAATAATGATGCGCAACCGGGGTGGACCCCGGTTGCGTGGGGGAGGGGACTGAGAGACCCTGCGCGGGGATAGAAACAGGTGTTGCTTGAGCCGCGGCAGATGTGTCGCGATCTGCTCGCCCAGAATCTCGCTCAGCTCCCTCCCCCCTTGCGGGAGGGGGGTGGGCTACGGACCGAGTGTTGCCGGACGATGCAGTCTTCGGCCACATCAGCGCCACCGTTTCGGAGAGGTCGCCGACATAGTCGTAGGACAGCCCGAACAGCACGGGATCGGTACGTTCGGCAATGAGATCGCGGATCAGGCCGGGCTTGGCGTGCTTGAACGACAGCGCGCCGGTGAGCGCGGCCAGCGCATAGCCGCGATCGGGATCGCCGACCTCGCGGAAATAGGCTGACAGCAGCCGAAGTTTGTTGTTGCGGCCGGGCTCGTAGCCGAGGCGGTCGAGCAGTTCGGCAAAACGGTTCATGTCTGGCCGCCTTCCGTCGCCGGTGCGACATCCGTTTCCTCCTCCTCGTCGCCATAACCGACCAGGTCGAGCGGGCGCGCGGCAAGTCCCCTGGTCGTGCACCAGTGCACCAGCGCGTCCTCCTGACCATGTGTGACCCAGATTTCGCCGGCGCCGGTCGCCGCGATGGTCGCGGTCAAGCCGTCCCAGTCGGCATGGTCCGAGATGACCAGCGGCAGTTCGATGCCGCCCTGGCGGGCCCGCGCACGCACGCGCATCCAGCCCGAGGCAAAAGCGGTGACCGGATCAGGAAAGCGCCGGGTCCACACATCCGAGGTCGCCGACGGCGGCGCCAGTGCAATGGTGCCGGCGAGATCGGCCTTCTTCATGCCGCGCACAGGACGAAGCTCGCCGAGCGCGACGCCGCGCTCCTGATAGTAATTGGTGATCTTCTCCATCGCGCCGTGCAGGTAGATCGGCGCGTCATGGCCGGCCAGCCGCAGCAGCGCGATCACGCGCTGCGCCTTGCCAAGCGAATAGGCGCCGACCAGATGTGCGCGCTCGGGAAACAGCGCGACCGACATCAGCAGCTTCCTGATCTGCTCCATCGCATCGCCGTGCCTGAACACCGGCAGACCAAATGTGGCTTCCGTGATGAACACATCGCAAGGCACGAGCTCGAACGGTGCGCAGGTCGGGTCGGGCGCGTCCTTGTAGTCGCCGGAGGCGACAATGCAGGTGTCCTTGCAGGTCACCGCGATCTGTGCCGAGCCAAGCACGTGGCCCGCGGGGTGGAAGGCGACCGTGACATCGCCAAGCCGGATCTTTTCCCCATAGCGGATGGCCTGCGTGGTAACGGCAAAATTGTCGCCATAGCGCAGGCGCATCATGTCGAGCGTCTCCTGCGTCGCGAGGACCGCGCCGTGACCGGCGCGCGCATGGTCGGAATGGCCATGGGTGATGAGCGCCCGTTCGACCGGCCGGACCGGGTCGATATGGAAGCTACCGGGCTTGCAGCACAGGCCGGCCGGCGTGCGGACGAGAATGTCTTGCGGTCGCATCTGCCTCATATAGGTTCGGGGCCATCGCCAATCGAGTCTGTTTCAGAGCAGCCTTCACGATGCCCCCGCCCCTGTTCCTTTCCTCCGGTGACCTGATCGCCGACCGCCGTTTTGAGTTCGCGCGCGATCTGCAACTGAAAGGGGACCTCGCGGCGGCGGCCGATCTGTTGGACCAGACCGTGGAACTCGCACCGGATTTCGTCTCGGCCTGGTTCACCCTGGGTGAAATCCGCCTCGAACTCGGCGAGCATGACGCAGCGATCGCAGCGTTCCGCCGGGCTCGCGACGCCGATCGGCAAGACCGGCACGGCGCAAGCCTGCGCCTGATGCGGCTCGGCGCGGAAGCTTTGTCGGACATGCCGAAGGCTTATGTGCAGACGCTGTTCGACCAGTATGCGCCGCGGTTCGAAGCCGCGCTGCTCGATCATTTGAGCTATCGCGGGCCGGCGATCCTGTTCAAGGCCGTGCTCGCGGTGCGCGCAGCCGCAAAGCAGCCGGCGTTCTTCAAGCGCGCGATCGATCTCGGCTGCGGCACCGGGCTTGCGGCCGCTGCCTTCGCCAGGCAGGTCGATCGTTTCGTCGGCATCGACCTGTCACCGGGCATGATCGAGCAGGCGCGCGGCACCGGTCTTTATGCCGAGTTCGAAGTCGCCGACATGGTCGAGGGGCTGGCGGGCAGGCCGGAGACAAGTGCCGATCTGATCATTGCCGGCGATGCCATGGTCTATGTCTCCGACCTCGCGCCCGTGCTCGCGCAAGCAAGGCGCGTGCTGGCTTCAGGCGGGCTCGTCGCGTTCACGCTCGAGACGCATGAAGGCGATGGCGTGATCCTCGGCGCGGGGCTGCGCTATGCGCATGCGCCCAGCCATGTGCGCGATGTCGTTCAGGCGGCAGGCCTCTCGCTCGCCCATCTCGAAGCCGCATCGCCGCGCACGGAGGACAATGTCCCGGTCCCGGGTCTTGTCGTCGTAGCAAGCATGCCCTGATTACCGTCGTACGGAAATAGCGCTCTGCAGAGGAAGCGGCATTGCGCCGCGATGCCGGCTGTTCGCCTGTTGCCCGGCCGAGCGGATGCCAGCACAATGCTCGCATCTAGGGAGAAAACAACGATGACAAAACATCCGACCCGGCGCGA
>NZ_JAFATE010000036.1 GCF_019244115.1 Bradyrhizobium sp. | reverse complement strand
TACAGTCACGGCATTGGTGTGCCCGATCGCGCCTTTACCCTTCTTCGAGGGAGTTGCATGTGCACAGAACGCCTCGCGCGGGGAACCCGCCGATCGGCTTGCCGAGTTCATCGCCGAAGCGTCTGAGCGTTTTGTCGTTCCGGCGTGCTGGATTCGCGCCGTCATGCAAATAGAAAGCGGAGGCGACGAGCGTGCGACGTCGCCTCGGGGCGCAATAGGACTGATGCAAATCATGCCCAGAACCTGGGCAGAACTCACTGCTCGCTATGGGCTCGGCAACAACCCATTTGACGCGCACGCCAACATCCTCGCCGGCGCCGCGTACCTCAAGGAAATGCGCGACCGATTCGGGCCGGAGGGCTTCCTTGCAGCCTACCACGCCGGTCCATTGCGCTATGAGCAGCATCTCGCGGCCGGACGACCGCTCCCGACAGAGACCTTGGCCTACGTCGCTGCGGTTTCGTCGTTGCTCGGACCTGCGCAAAATGAACGCGTCGCTTTCCGCAGCAGATCTGCCGTTCCTTGGCGGCAATCCCCACTGTTTATCACACCCGTAAAGCCTGAGTTGGCTGACGATGCGTCTGCACCAGATGTGCAGCGAACGTTGCAGCCGAGCGATCGGGTAACGGTCGGCTCTTCGACGCTCGCTCCGCTTCCGACCGATCTGTTCGTCCGTCAATCAAACGAGGAGCAGTCGCGATGACCGGAATTGCATTTTGTCGGATCCTGTCGGGCGTCCTTGAATGTGAAAAGCCTGGAGAATGGGTGCTGGGGAGCAGCGACCGACGAGGGCAGGATAAAAGCCGCAAGGTGCGGCCGGTCGGTGGGGTGAGACAAACAGGGTCAAATTCAGGCTCGCCTCAAACATTGCGAAAGTCTCATGCAACCTGCGATTCGTGGCAATGCGCCGTCGTAACTCAGCTTTCGACACCTTGCGATGGACACAATGAGTAAAAATGACGAGTTTCGCGTTCGCCCAGGCCGGATCCGTTCGACGCGCGCGCCCAGGACAAAATCGTTTCTGGCGCAGGCGCTCCAAGCCGCACAGAAGGCTGGCGGTCTTTCCAGGGGAGGCGGCAGCACCAGGTCCAGGTTTGGCCGCGGGCGCACCGCGAGCCTTGCCGCGACACGGTTCCTCAACAACCACGGCCGCGGCGCCATGGTCAAGGCGCGTGTCGTGCGCCGGGCGCCTTCGCCCGGTAGCCTAAGGGCCCATATCGGTTATCTTAAGCGCGACGGCGTAACCCGTGATGGATCGCCGGGGAAACTGTTCGACGCTGCCGGCGATGACGCGGACGGCCGCGCCTTCGCTGAGCGCTGCGAAGGCGATCGGCACCATTTTCGGTTCATTGTCTCACCGGATGATGCCGGCGAGCTTGAAAGCTTGAGGAGCTTTACCCGCGAGCTCATGGATCAGGCTTCACGTGATCTCGGCACAAAGCTCGACTGGGTCGCCGTGGACCATTGGAACACCGAGCATCCCCATATCCATATCCTCGTGCGCGGCCGCGCCGACGATGGTACCGACCTTGTCATCAGTCGCGATTATATCGCAGCCGGCTTGCGTACCCGTGCTGGTGATCTTCTCACCCGAGAGCTCGGCCCGCGATCAGAGCTTGAGGTTCGGCGCGGTCTTGAGGCGGAGGTCACGGCCGAACGCTGGACACGCCTCGATCGGGCGCTGGCCCGGGAAGCGGGAAGGGCGGAGGGGGTTGTCGACCTGCGGCCGGAGCGCGATGCCGGGCACAACCCGCTAAGGGACATCCAAATTGGTCGGATGCGGACCCTCGAGCGGCTTGGGCTCGCTGAGCCAGCCGGCCCCGCGCGTTGGGTCCTTGCCGTTGACCCGGAGCAGCGCCTGCGTGCGCTTGGGGAACGCGGGGACATCATCAAACGGCTGCATAGGGCGATCGCAAAGGATGGCGCATCTCGCGCGCCGTCGTCCTGGGCGCTCGAAGGCGAACGCCATGGCGAGCCCGTGATCGGCCGCCTTATCGCCCGCGGGTTGGATGACGAACTTAGGGGCTCAGCATTCGCCGTTGTCGACGGCATCGACGGACGCGTTCATCATCTCAAGCTTCCCGACATCGAATCGGCCAGTGATGGGCCGATCGGCGGTATTGTTGAGCTGCGCCGTTTCGAGGATACGAGGGGCCGGCAGCGGATCGCGCTCGCGGTCCGCTCGGATCTTAACCTCGAACAGCAAGTGGCAGCGGAAGGCGCGACCTGGCTCGACCGGCGGCTAGTCGCCCGCGAAGGTGTCGAGCTTTCACGCGCGGGTTTCGGTGCCGAGGTTCGTACCGCGCTTGATCGGCGGATCGATACCTTGGCAGAGCAGGGCCTGGCACGCCGCGAGGGAGATAAGGTCACGATCGGGCGTAACCTGGTAGGTACGTTGCGCAGCCGCGAACTCGACGCGGTCGGACGGCGTCTTGCCTCGGAAACCGGGCAGGCGCATCTGTCTGCTGAAACAGGGGACCGCGTCTCAGGGGTTTATCGCCAGCGACTGTCGCTTGCCTCTGGCCGCTTCGCGATGATCGACAACGGCTTGGGCTTTCAGCTCGTGCCCTGGACACCGTCCCTTGAGCGCGAACTGGGCAGGCAAGTGAATGGCATCGCTAGTCCCAGCGGCGTTGACTGGAGTTTTGGACGCAAGCGCGACCTTTCGCTCTGATCTGCCGATCTCTGCGCTACCTTGCGCCATACCACGACGACGGGAGGATTGCCGTTGCACTTTGCGCCTACTGGTGCGCACTAACTCTGGTCATGTCAGGAACCAAGATACTTTGGGGCCAACTGCTGTGCGCCTCCATCGTCGTGCTCGCCTTCCTCTGGACGGCGACCGAGTGGACGGCCTGGCGTCTGGCGTTTCAGCCGCAGCTTGGGCCTCCCTGGTTCACGATCGGAGGCTGGTCGATTTATCGGCCGCTCGCTTTTTTCGTCTGGTGGTTCAAGTT
>NZ_JAFATE010000767.1 GCF_019244115.1 Bradyrhizobium sp. | reverse complement strand
CAACCCGTCCAACACCAATGACGTCGTCGGCGAATATGCCAGGGGCGACCGCGCGCAGACCGAAAAGGCCATTGCGGCGGCCAAAGCTGCCTTTCCGGCCTGGTCACGCTCGACCCCGCAGGAGCGCTATGACGCGCTGAACAAGGTCGCGACCGAGATCTTGGCGCGCCGGGAAGAGCTCGGAAAACTGCTTGCGCGCGAGGAAGGCAAGACGCTGCCGGAGGGCATCGGCGAGGTGGCGCGCGCCGGCCAGATCTTTGCGTTCTTTGCCGGCGAGGCGCTGCGCCTCACCGGCGAAAAAGGATCTTCGGTGCGTCCCGGCATCGATGTCGAGATCACGCGCGAGGGCCTCGGCGTCGTCGGCTTGATCACGCCGTGGAATTTCCCGATCGCGATCCCGGCCTGGAAGATCGCGCCCGCGCTCTGCTACGGCAACACGGTCGTGTTCAAGCCGGCCGAGCTGGTGCCCGGCTCGGGGCATGCGCTCTCCGAGATCATCGCGCGGGCGGGCCTGCCGGCCGGCGTGTTCAATCTGGTGGTCGGCTCCGGCTCGGTGGTCGGCCAGACGCTGCTCGAACATCCGGATGTTTCGGCGATCTCGTTCACCGGCTCGGTTTCCACGGGCCGCAAGATCGCGCAGGCCTGCGTGCTGTCGACGCCGATGAAGAAGTTCCAGCTCGAGATGGGCGGCAAGAATCCTCTGGTCGTGCTCGACGACGCCGACCTCAAGGTCGCGGTCGAGGTCGCGGTCAATGGCTCCTATTTCTCGACCGGCCAGCGCTGCACCGCCTCCTCGCGGCTCATCGTCACCGCCGGCATCCATGATCGCTTCGTCGAGGCGCTCACGGAACGGATGAAGGGCCTCGTCGTCGACGATGCGCTCAAGAGCGGCGTGCATGTCGGCCCCGTGGTCGATCAGAGCCAGCTCGACCAGGACCTGCGTTACTTGAAGATCGGCCAGGACGAGGGCGCCAAGCTGCATTGGGGCGGCGAGCTCTTGAACCGCGAAGCGCCCGGCTTCTACATGCAGCCGGCGCTGTTCACCGGGGTTACCAACGCGATGCGGATCGCGCGCGAGGAGATCTTTGGGCCCGTAGCCGGCGTCATCAAGGCCAGGGATTATGAGGAAGCGCTGGCGATCGCCAACGACACCGAGTTCGGGCTCGCCGCCGGCGTCTGCACGTCAAGCCTGAAATACGCCTCGCACTTCAAGCGCAACAGCGAGGCCGGCATGGTGATGGTCAACCTGCCGACCGCCGGTGTCGACTACCACGTGCCGTTCGGCGGCCGCAAAGGTTCGAGCTACGGCGCGCGCGAGCAGGGCGCCTATGCCCGCGAGTTCTACACCACGGTCAAGACGGCCTACACCAATCCGGACTGAGTTCAGGTTCAGTCTGATTAACAGGCCGTCCCTCAGACTCGTCATGCCCGGCCCTGTGCCGGGCATCCACGTCTTGCTTTTCCGACGTTTCAAAGACGTGGATGGCCGGGACAAGCCCGGCCATGACGACGGAGAAACGTCGGTGGCAACGTGTGCTGGCAAATGATCGTCTACGACAGCCGCATGTCCAGCAGCCTGCGGCCTTCGTTCTTCAAGAGCTTCTTCACCGCGCTGGAGGCGACGACCTCGCCGTCATTGGCAAAGGCTTCGTGGTTCCTCTCGATGTCGTCGAGGCGATAGAGATAGTTGACCATGATGCCGGCGGATTCGCGCAGGCCCTTCGGCGAGAGATCGCCGAGCCAGTTGATCCGCTCCAGCCGCGCGCCGTTGCCGAGATGGAAGCGCGCGACGGGATCGATCACCCGGCCCTTGGGATTGCGCGCCCTGAGGAAGTAATAGGCCGCGAGCGGCTCGAGCACGACGCGCAGCTCCGCCTCGACATCGGGGTTGGCGTGCCAGTCCGCCTCGTCGAGCTGCTTTAGGGCCTCGCGATCGTCTTCCGAGAGCGGAAGGTCGCTGTCCTGCTTCAGCCACTGCCGGAAGGTAGGCACCGGCGACAGCGTGACGAAGGTGTCGAGTTTTGGCAGCTCGCGGCGCAGTTCCTCGACCACCTGTTTGATCAGGAAGTTGCCGAAGGTAATGCCGCCGAGCCCGCGCTGGGTGTTGGAGATCGAATAGAACACCGCGGTGCGCGCACGCTCGATCGGCACCAGCTCCCGCTCGACCGCGAGCAGCGGGGCGATCGCCGACGGGATCTGCTCCGTCAATGCCACCTCGACGAAGATCAGCGGCGCGTCCGCCATTGCCGGATGGAAGAACGCGTAGCAGCGGCGGTCGACCGGATCGAGGCGCCGGCGCAAATCATCCCAGTCGTGGATTTCGTGCACTGCCTCGTAGCGGATGATCTGCTCCAGAATGTTGGCGGGTGTCGACCAGTCGATCCTGCGCAGCACGAGAAACCCTCGGTTGAACCATGAGGACAACAGATGCACGACGTCCCGGTCGAGCGCGGCGAGGCCCTTGTGGCCGTTCAGCAATGACAGGAGGTCGGCGCGCATGGCGACGAGATCGCCGGTGCCGCCCGGTGCGCGATTGAGGCGGCGGATCAGCTCCTGCCGCCGCGGCTCGGAGGCGAAATGCAATTCGCCGCCATTGCCGTCGCCCGGGTTCTCGCGCCAGGCCTCGATCGCCTTCGCGACCCGCTCCTTGTCCGGACCGAAATCGCGGACCAGCGTCTCGAAGAAAATGCGCCGCTCGGCGGTGTCGAGGTCGTGATAGCGGTCCAGCACCTCGCGTGCCATCGCGGTTCCGGAGGCTTCGCCCCGGCCGGACAGCAGCGCCTCGCACAGCTCGATCAGGCCGGAAGCATCGGGCTTGTCGTCGGACGGTGCGCCGCGGCGGAGCAGCGTGCGGCCGCGTTCGGAAATGGTCGCAAGCAGGTCGGAAAAGAAGGCGTTGGCCATGTTTTTTGAATCGAATCCCCAGAACGGAACGGGGATATCCTATATCCGATTTATGGCAGAACCGGTCACAATCAAGCGCCCAAAAAGCCGTCATCAAGGGTTGCAGGTGGAAGCTTTCCTCACGCCCGCCGCGAAAATTCCGTCGGGGTCTTGCCGGTGATGCGCCGGAAGGCGTGGGAGAAGGCCGGCACGCTGGCATAGCCGAGCTCGGCGGCGAGCTGCTTGACCTGGACATTGCCGTTGGTGGAGAGGCGCTCGATCGCGGACGCGATCCGCGCCCGCTGGCACCAGCTCTTGAAGCTGAGTTCGGTCTCCGCGGCAAACAGCCGTGACAGCGTGCGCACCGACGTGCCGACCTCGCGCGCCAGATGCTCGATCTCGTGGGCCTGTGCCGGTCCGGACAGCACGATCTCGGCGGCGCGCCGGCAGCGCGGCTCCTGGGGCAGCGGCATGAAGGTGGTCGAATCCTCCGCCCGGTGCAGTTCGAGGATGATCAGCTGGACCAGCAGCTCGGTACGCTCCACCGTGTCGCGCGCATCGAACAGGGCCAGGATCGCCTGGTGCAGCAGAGGCGAGACCCGCACCACGAACTCGGAGGCGAGACTCTTGCTGCGCGGCGCGCGCGCGAGCCATGACAGCTCGAAATACAGCGTCCGCATCTCGATGTCGGCGAGCACGTCGATGGCGTGGGGCAGTCCACCAGGCACCCACACCGCGCGGTCCGGCGGCACCAGCCAGCGGCCGCGCGGGGTGGTGACCTGCATCGTGCCCTTCGCCGCATAGACCAGTTGCGCCTCGCGGTGCAGGTGCGGATCGAGCCGCACGCCCTTGCGGTAGTTTTGCGCCACCAGATGCACGCCATCGCCGGTCGCGCGATGGCGGCCCTTGACCTCGGCGATTGGCTTCTCCACGACAATCATTGGCGACATCCCGTCAGGCTCCGGACATATAACCTAAGTGGAAAGCACGAGGAAATCGTCCATGAACAGTCCGGGCCGGGTGATCGGCTTCGTCAATGCCGCCCATTTCATCGACCACTATGCGATGCTGATCTTCGCCGCCGCCGTCATCATCATGGGACCGGCGCTCGGCATGGCCTATTCGGAACTGTTGCCCTATGCGACGCCGGGCTTTGTTGCCTTCGGCGCCGGCTCGCTCCTGACCGGCTGGCTCGGCGACCGCTGGAGCCGGCGCCACATGATGGTGATCTTCTTCCTCGGCATCGGCGCCTCGATGATCGCGGTCGGCCTGGTGCAGACGCCGCTGCAGCTCGGCGCCGCGCTGCTGGCGATCGGCCTGTTCGCCTCGATCTATCATCCCGTCGGCACCGCGATGATCGTGTCCTATGCAGACAAGCTCGGACGTGAAATGGGGCTGAACGGCGTGTTCGGCAATCTCGGCGTCGCCTCCTCCGCGCTGGTCACCGGCGTGATCGGGCAATATCTTGGCTGGCGCTTTGCCTTCATCATTCCCGGTGCGGTCACGATGCTGGTCGGGGCGACTTTCGCCGCAACCGTCGTGCATGAAGACCGCAAGGGGACGAAACAGGCGGCCGCGCAGGCGCGGGTTGCGAAAGAGGACATGTGGCGGGTGATTCTGGCGTTGCTGATCGTGGTGATCGCGGTCTCCACGACGTTCAACGCCGTCACCGTGGCGCTGCCAAAACTGTTCGCCGAACGGCTCGCCGATCTCACCAAAAGCCCGGCGCTGCTCGGCGTGATCGCGGCCTGCGTATACGTGTTCGGCGCGATGACGCAATACACCATCGGCAAGCTCTTGGACCGCCATTCGCTGAAGACGGTGGCGCTGCCGCTGTCCTTCATGCTGGCGCCGTTTCTTTATCTCGCAGCGACCCTCTCCAACCTGCCTTTGATCCTGGTCTCGATCGGCATCGTGATGGGCGCGTTCGGCCAGGTCACGGTCAACGATGCCATGATCGGCAAATACACCACCGAGGAATGGCGCTCGCGCGCCTACGCGGTGCGCTATTTCGTCGGCTTCACCGCGGCCGGCGCCTCCGTCGGCCTGGTCGCCTGGCTGTACCAGCAGGGCGGTTTCACCACCATGCTGCACGCGTTCGCGGCGATCTGCGTGCTGTCCATCATTGCCGCGCTCATCCTGCCGCGCGAGATCCGAGTGCCCGCGCCGGCTGGTAGGGTGGGTTAGCGGCCGCCGTGGTTCGACCTGTCCGGTGAGGTTGCTGCGCGACGGCGGTCGCCTAACCCACCCTACGTCTGCTGATTTTCATAAACCAGCTTGACTTTTCTCCGAATCAGAAGCATGATCTGCGCCGTCCCGCCTCGGCAAGAGGGGCGTATGCGCTATCGTCACGACACGTGAGGCGGGATGCGATGGACGCGGTCATGTCGGCGCGCAAGCTTTGCGCGGACGACTGATGTGATCGCGGACGGTGAAGTCGTATGGTCCTGACACCCCGACGCTGGTGTCAAGTCCGCGAGCCGACGAGGCTCTCGGGCGACGGGGGCAAACAAGCCCGGTCCCCGGGGAGAGTACGAAGTAAGCCGTAAAACCATCGCGCAGGGAATGCCGGATGATTCGGCTGAACCTGTGGTAACTGCCGCCTGCGTTTTTTTGCTGCAGGCGGGCCATGGGTTGCGGCCAGCACCCGGCATTCCCCATAGGCGTTAAGTTTGGTCTTGCGTATTGGAAACGCTCGTGATTCCAACACGAGATGAGTCACGAATCACTTGTAAACGAAGACTGGACGAGAGTGGTTTCCCGGCTTG
>NZ_JAFATE010000536.1 GCF_019244115.1 Bradyrhizobium sp. | reverse complement strand
ACGGGGTTGGCGAAAGAGTCCATGTGATCGCTCGTCGACGGGGTGGGCTCATCTTGCTGGCTGGTTTCGCGCGCCGATCGATTGCGCTGTCGCTATGGAGAGCCGGCCGCCTCGGCGTGGCTCGACTTGGCGTCGCTGGTGCGCTGCTCCTGCTCGGCGCGGGATCCGTCCACGACGCAACTGCGGAAAACGAGACCCGCACGCTCTCCTTCCACCACACCCATTCCGACGAAGACTTGACCGTCACCTTCAAGCGCAATGGCCGCTACGACGAAGATGCGCTGAAGAAGCTCAATCACTATCTGCGCGACTGGCGGACCCAGGACGAGACGGTGATGGACCGCCATTTGTTCGACATCCTCTGGGAAGTCTATCGCGACGTCGACGGCAAGCAGCCGATCCAGATCGTCTCCTCTTATCGCTCGCCGGCTACGAATGCCATGCTGCGCCACCGCTCGGCGCATTCCGGCGTGGCGCGCTACAGCCAGCACATGCTCGGCCACGCGATGGACTTTTACATTCCGAACGTGCCGCTGGAGCAGATCCGTTTTGCCGGCCTGCGCTTGCAGCGCGGCGGCGTCGGCTTCTATCCGACCTCCGGATCGCCCTTCGTCCATCTCGACACCGGCAGCATCCGTCACTGGCCGCGGATGACCCACGACCAGCTTGCAAGGGTGTTTCCGGACGGCCGCACCGTCCATGTCCCCTCGGACGGCGTACCGTTGAAAGGCTATGAACTCGCTCGCGCCGAAATCGAAAAGCGCGGCGATGGCGACAATGCAGGCTCCCTGCCAACCCCCGGCAACTTCTTCGCCGCCCTGTTCCGGGGCAAGCAGAGCGAGGAGGATGACGAGGTCGCCAATGCCGCGGATGGCAACGACAAGCCGGCCTCAGCACCGGTCAAGATGGCGGATGCCAAGGCGGGCCCGGTACCGACGCCGCGCGCAAAACCGCAGATCGCCACCACCCTGCAGCTCGCCTCGGCCGACGTGCAGGCTGTCCAGCCGGCCAAGCCGAAGCCCGCCGCTCCGGTTGCCGACAAGCCTGACACCGACTCCGAAGCCACACCGCGAACGCCCGCCGATATCATCAACGCCCGCGGCTTCTGGGGTGAGCTCGCGGCGGCGCCGAAGCAGGCAACGCCCGGGCAGATCGCTGCGCTCAATGCCCGTCGGGCACTCGCCAGCGTGGATCCGCCGCAATCCCCGCCGAACGCATCGTCGGCCTACCAGGCCTTTGCCTACGCGCCGCTCTCGTCCCCGCCGGTCGATCGCGCCAACGTCGTCGCAGCCTCTGCCCCGATGCCCCGCAACGTCCGCCTCGCGCAGGCCGAGCGCAATTCTGCGCCCGCGACCGACATCAACACGGTGGCCGCCAAGGGATCGCAGGATCAGCGGCCGCAAGACCGGAATGGACCTGTTGCGACCTCGACGCGGCTCGCCGCGGGAAGCGGCAACGAGACCTGGATGCGCATCATGCTGCTCGCCCCGAGCGCCGCAACCATGTCGGTCACCATCTTCGGCGACACCGATCTCAGCGGCATGCGTCAGTTCTTCATCAAGCCGCAGACGGCGATCGCGATGGGCTTCTCGGCCGATCCGATGATGGGCCTGACCTGCGACCAGTTTTCCGGATCGGCCGTCGCGAAGCTCGAGACGACGTCGCTGAAGACCGCCGTGATCCAGCGCTGAGTGCTGTCGCGACTTTGCGCCCCCGACACTATCATCTCGTCATGCCCGGCCTTGTGCCGGGCATCCACGTCTTAATTGGTTGCCAAGTTCAAAGACGTGGATGGCCGGGACAAGCCCGGCCATGACGACAGAGAAAGTCTCGCTCAGATCATCCCCAGCGCCTGCATGTAGGTCTCCAGGATGGTCTCCTGTTCCTGGCGCTCATTGGCGTCCTGTTTGCGCATGCGCACGATCATGCGCAGCACCTTGACGTCATAGCCGTTGCCTTTGCTCTCCGCATAGACGTCGCGGATATCGTCCGAGATCGCCTTTTTCTCCTCTTCCAGCCGCTCGATGCGCTCGATGATGGATTTGAGCTGGTCTTTTGCGAATTTCGTCGCCGGCGCTTCGTCTTCCTTGAGGGCGGCAGAGGTGGCCATCTCTTACTCCTGAATAGAACTGGCGTTCATACTTCTGTGCGCGATCGCCGCGAGAGGCGAATCGACGCGCTCCAGAACCGTGTTTGAGCCTGACCTCATCGGAAAGCTATCCGCCATTCCCCGGGCCATGCTCGACGCCCCGCGGTCACGCGAGCCGCGCAGCAATTGCCGGGGACCCTCAAGTTTGGCGCGGCGACCGTCAAGGCGACATCGCGCTCATCCACAGTGCGCCCACACCTTGTTGTGACGAAAATATTCCGATAGGGGAATTCTTAAGGACGAGCCGGTGAGAAAACACCTCAATGCCCCGGATGGGTCTTCTTGATCGTCTCGAGCTGCACCGGGCTCGCCTCGCGCTGATGTTTCGATTTCCACTCCTCATAGGGCATGCCGTAGATCGCCTCGCGGCTCTCTTCCTTGGTCAGAGTAACCCCCTTGGCATCGGCCGCATCCTTGAGCCAGTTGGAGAGGCAGTTGCGGCAAAACCCCGCCAGATTCATCAGATCGATGTTCTGGACATCGGTTCGTTCGCGCAAATGCTTAACCAGGCGACGGAACGCAGCCGCCTCGAGTTCAGTCTTTGTCCTGTCGTCGACGGCCATGATTGTCGTCCTTTCGTTGTCGATGATTGCCCATGATGTGGAATTGAGCTTTCGCATTTGCCATGTCGCAGCGCGAGAGGAGAGTTGCCTGCGGAATTAGGGGTGGAATTCGGAGCGCTTCTGTTGCATGAAAATGGTGCCTTAAATCGTGCCCTGATCGTTGACTGTGACAACAGGGCGACGCGAATCCCCGGGAACCTGACATCATCTGAGCAATGATGGCTGAAAAATCCTTCCGCCGCACGCCGATCTCTGTTTGCCCGAGGCTGGGAGCGCTCCTTGCTTTTGGTGTTCTTGCCATGTGCGCGAGCCCCGCCGCGGCCGATTTCCGTCTCTGCAACAACACTGCGAGCCGGGTCGGCATTGCGCTGGGCTACAAGGACGCGGAGGGATGGACCACGGAGGGATGGTGGAACGTCTCCTCGCGCAGCTGCGAGACCCTGCTCAAGGGAACCCTGGTCGCCCGCTACTATTACATCTACGCGCTCGATTATGATCGCGGCGGCGAATGGTCGGGGCAGGCCTATATGTGTTCGCGCGACAAGGAATTTACCATCAAGGGCACCGAGAACTGCCTGGCGCGCGGCTTTGACCGCACCGGCTTTTTCGAGGTCGATACCGGCGATCAGCGCGCCTGGACCGTCCAGCTGACGGAATCCAACGAGCAGCCGGCACAGCAACGCGTTCCCGGCATACCGGGAACGGTCGGACCCGGCGGCAATGTGCCGGGCCTGCCAAACTCGCCGGGTGCGGCGCCTCCGGGCGCGTCTGGCCTGCCGCCAGCCGCAACGCCCGGAAACAAGCCATGAGACGTCTACGCCGAATCAAGATCCTCGCGACCCTGGGACCGGCCTCTTCGGAAAGCGCGATGATCCGCCGCCTGTTCGAGGCGGGCGCCGATATTTTCCGCATCAACATGAGCCACACGCCGCATGACAAGATGCGCGAGCTGGTGGCGACGATTCGCAATGTCGAATCCGCCTATGGCCGGCCGATCGGCATTCTGGTCGACCTGCAGGGGCCAAAACTGCGGCTCGGCTCGTTCGCCGATGGCGCTATCCAGCTGCAGAACGGCCAGAGTTTTGTGCTGGATTCCGACAAGACGCCGGGCGATGCCAAGCGCGTCCAGCTTCCGCATCCGGAGATTCTCGCGGCGCTCAGGCCGGGCCATGCGCTGCTGCTCGATGACGGCAAGGTGCGGCTGATCGCCGAAGAAACCTCGCCGGAGCGCGCGGTCACCCGCGTCGTGATCGGCGGACGCATGTCGGACCGCAAGGGCGTCAGCCTGCCGGATACCGACCTGCCGGTGTCGGCGATGACGCCGAAGGACCGCGCTGATCTCGAAGCCGCCGTCACCACCGGCGTCGACTGGATCGCGCTGTCCTTCGTGCAGCGTGCGGAGGATGTCATCGAGGCCAAGAAGATGATCCGCGGCCGCGCCGCGGTCATGGCCAAGATCGAAAAACCGCAGGCGATCGACCGCCTGCCCGACATCATCGAGGCCTCCGATGCGCTGATGGTGGCGCGCGGCGATCTCGGCGTCGAACTGCCGCTGGAGCGCGTGCCGGGCCTGCAGAAGCAGATGACGCGGCTTGCGCGGCGCGCCGGCAAGCCGGTGGTGATCGCAACCCAGATGCTGGAATCGATGATCCAGGCGCCGGTGCCGACGCGCGCCGAGGTTTCCGACGTCGCGACCGCCGTGTTCGAAGGGGCCGACGCCATCATGCTGTCGGCGGAGTCCGCAGCCGGCAAATTTCCGGTCGAGGCGGTCTCCACCATGAACCGCATCGGCGAGGAGGTGGAGCGCGATCCGACCTATCGCGGGGTGCTCTCCGCGCAGCGGCCGGAGCCGGAATCAACCGCCGGCGATGCCATCGCCGACGCCGCGCGCCAGATCGCCGAGACGCTCGATCTGCCGGCGATCATCTGCTGGACCTCGTCGGGCTCGACCGCGATCCGCGTGGCGCGCGAGCGGCCCAAGCCGCCGGTCGTCGCGATCACGCCGAACATCGCGACGGGGCGCAAGCTGTCGGTCGTGTGGGGCGTGCATTGCGTGGTCGCCGAGGACGCGCGCGACCAGGACGACATGGTCGACCGTGCCGGCTCGATCGCCTTCCGCGACGGTTTTGTGCGCGCGGGCCAGCGCGTGCTCATCGTTGCCGGCGTGCCGCTCGGCATTCCCGGCACCACCAACATGGTGCGGATCGCGTCCGTTGGTCCCTCGGGCGACGCGAATATCTGAAGCTGCGGCTCGCATCCTCGTCGTTGCGAGGAGCGAAGCGACGAAGCAATCCAAACTGTCGCCGCAGAGAGAGTCTGGATTGCTTCGCTGCGCTCGCAATGACGTGCGCGCTACGCCCCGACCAGCGTCTTCGCAGGTACTGTGGCCTGCACGACCAGCCCGCGGGCCCGC
>NZ_JAFATE010000481.1 GCF_019244115.1 Bradyrhizobium sp. | reverse complement strand
GAAGCCGGTGTCGTCGGTCGAGGTGTAGACGATCATCACATTGCCGGCCGGCTTGATACCCTGCTTGTCGAGCAGAGCCTCGAGCGCCTTGAAGGAGTCGATCAAGGTGTCGAAGGCGGAATCCCAGTTCGCATTGCCCTTGGCGATGACGACTTTCTTGGCGTCGAGCGTGATGGGCTCGCCAAAGGGCTCGGCGGCCTGCGCCGTCGCGGGTGCCTCAGTGGCCGCCGGCGGCGAGGCCGAGGGGGCGGGCGAGGCGCTCGCTGCCGGGGCTGGCGTCGCAGCGGGAGCGGGCGAGGCGCTCGCCGCGGGGGCAGGACTTGTGCTTGGCGAGGGCGATGCGGCAGGCGCCGGGGAGGCAGGCGACGGGGACGACTGGGCGATGGCCCGGTCGAAACCCAGCGAGAACGAGGCAAGCAGGGCCGCCGAAACGCATAAGGAACGGAAACTCATGGGGGATCTCCCAGGGCCGGGACAGTCTGCCTTGCGGCGCATCGGAACCCGCCCGGCGAAAGTTTCGCTGTCTAACATGTGCACGCGCCGTCGTCTCATGACAGTTCGGTCATCTGCCCTGCCGCCTTGGATGGGCTGGCCAAGGGCCGGCCACCCGCCATATAAGGGCGGCTAGAACCGGAACCCTTTATGAGCGCGCTCGCCAACCACGCCTTCTTTAAAATGAACGGGATCGGCAACGAGATCGTTGTCGTGGATTTGCGCGAGTCCCGGGGGAGGGTGACGCCGGATGACGCGCGCGCGGTCGCGTCAGCCGTAGCCTACGACCAGCTCATGGTGCTGCAGCCGCCGCGGCTTTCTGGCACCACGGCCTTCATCAGCATTTACAACAGTGACGGCTCGGAGGCCGGCGCCTGCGGCAACGGCATGCGCTGCGTGGTGAAAAAGCTGTTCGAGGCGACCGGCGACACCGCCGCGACCTTCGAGACCCGTGCGGGCCTTCTGAACTGCTGGCAGGGGCCGGCGGCTGATCTGTACACGGTCGACATGGGGGCGCCAAAATTCGGTTGGCAGGACATTCCGCTGGCCGAGGAATTTCGCGACACCCGCTACATCGAACTACAAATCGGTCCGATCGACGCGCCGATCCTGCATTCGCCCTCAGTGGTCAACATGGGCAATCCGCACGCGGTCTTCTGGGTCGACGACGTCAACGCCTATGATTTGTCGCGCATCGGGCCGCTCTTGGAAAATCACCCGATCTTTCCGGACCGCGCCAACATCACGCTCGCGCATATCGTCGATCGCGACCACATCACGATCCGCACCTGGGAACGCGGTGCCGGGCTGACGAAAGCCTGCGGCTCGGCCGCCTGCGCCACCGCGGTCGCGGCCGCGCGGCTGAAGCGCGCCAATCGCATCGTGCAGATCACGCTGCCCGGCGGCGATCTCATGATCGAGTGGCGCGAGCGCGACGATCACGTGCTGATGACGGGCACGGCGACATTCGAGTTCGAGGGGAGCTTCGACCCGGCGCTGTTTGCGACGCCTGCGTCGGCTTGAGGTCATGGGCGTCGAAGTCGTCACCTTTGGCTGCCGGCTGAATTCCTTCGAGTCGGAGGTGATCGCGCGCAAGGCCGATGCGGCTGGCCTGACGGACACCATCGTCATCAACAGCTGCGCGGTTACCAATGAGGCGGTGGCGCAGGCGCGGCAGTCGATCCGAAAACTGAAGCGCGAGCGCCCCGGTCAGCGTATCGTCGTCACCGGCTGCGCCGCGCAGACGCTGGGCGACATGTTTGCACGCATGCCGGAAGTCGACCGCGTCCTCGGCAACGAGGACAAGCTGCGGCGCGAGGCTTGGCGCGCTACCGCAATGGCGCTCGATGGCGGAGCCGCGGCGGGCGAAAAACTCGCCGTCACCGACATCATGGCCGTGAGGGAGATGGCGCCGCATCTCGTCGACGGCTTTCAGGGCGGCCTGCCGCGCGCCTTCGTGCAGGTGCAGAACGGCTGCGATCACCGCTGCACCTTCTGCATCATTCCGTTCGGCCGCGGCAATTCCCGCTCGCTTGCGATGGGCGCGGTGGTCGATCAGGTCCGTACGCTCGTCGCGCACGGCCACACCGAAATCGTGCTGACCGGAGTCGATCTCACGAGCTACGGCGCGGACCTGCCGGGCGCGCCGAGACTCGGCAAGCTCGTGAAGCAGATCCTGCGTCACATTCCGGAACTGCGGCGTTTGCGGATCTCGTCGATCGATTCGGTGGAGGCGGATTCAGATCTTCTGGATGTCATCGCCAGCGACGGCCGGCTGATGCCGCATCTGCATCTGTCGCTGCAATCAGGTGACGATCTGATCCTGAAGCGGATGAAGCGGCGGCATGCGCGGGCCGACGCGATTGCGTTCTGCGCCGAGGTCCGCCGCTTCCGGCCGGACATTGCGCTTGGCGCCGATCTGATCGCAGGCTTTCCGACCGAGACCGAGGCGATGTTTTCCCGCTCGCTCGATCTGGTCGACGAATGCGGTCTCACCTTCCTGCACGTGTTTCCCTACTCGCCGCGGCCGGGCACGCCGGCCGCACGGATGCCGCAAATCGCAAACAGTGCGGTCAAGGAGCGTGCAAGGCGGTTGCGAGCGGCGGGCGAGGCGGCATTGCAGCGGCGCCTGGCGTCGGAAATCGGCGCCACGCGCGAAGTCCTGATCGAAAGCGAGGCCCAGGGCCGCACGGAACATTATCTGCCGGTTGCCATCACCGGCGGCACGCCGGGCGAGGTGCGGCGGCTCACGATGAGCGGCCATGACGGGTTGCGATTGACGGTTTAACTCCGGCGTCATCGCCCGGCTCGGCGATCCAGTACGCGCAGCTTCTTGGCTCAAGCACGACTGTCTCTGGAATACTGGATCGTCCGCTTTCGCGGACGATGACAGCGGAGAAGTTGGTGTCGTCAGGTCGTCATTGCGAGCGAAGCGAAGCAATCCAAAGACTATCTCCGCGGAGGCAGTCTGGATTGCTTCGGCGCCATCGTGCCTCGCAATGACGGCCAACTACTCCCCATTCCATCCGCATGCCCTGAGCCGCGCATGCATGTGCGCTGGTGCCGGCGCCACGACACGCACGGGGTCCTTGTTCTTCGAAATCGGAATCACGATCTCGCGAGAATGCAGATGCAGGCGCGGTTCGCCAAAACGCGGACCATTGCCGTAGATGTTGTCGCCGACCATCGGCCAGCCCTGGGCCGAAGCGTGCACGCGGAGCTGATGGGTGCGTCCCGTGACCGGTTCCATGGCGAGCCAGGTGATTCCGGTGCCGCGCCCCATCACCTTCCATCTCGTGATCGCAACCTGGCCATCCGGGTCCGGCTTCTGCCACCAGCCGCGCTC
Source organism: Bradyrhizobium sp. (assembly GCF_019244115.1). Classification (GTDB taxonomy): domain Bacteria; phylum Pseudomonadota; class Alphaproteobacteria; order Rhizobiales; family Xanthobacteraceae; genus Bradyrhizobium. Next base: position 3,279 of record NZ_JAFATE010000481.1, on the reverse strand, counting down.
GGCATTTTTGCGCCCGAGCGGTAGTTCGATGATGCCTTCGTCCTCGGCCGGGCCGCCCTCGACGACGGCCCAATAGGTCTTATCGATCTTGCCGTGCTTGAACAAAAGGCCGAGCGAGGCCGTTGCCTTGCGATGGCGTCCCAGCACGAGACAGCCGGAGGTCTCCTTGTCGAGCCGGTGGGCCAGAACCGGCGGACGCGGCAGGCCGAAGCGCAGCGCATCGAAGGAAGCTTCCAGATTGGCGCCGCCCTTGGGGCCGCGATGCACCGGCAGGCCGGCCGGCTTGTCGATGACCAGCATCAGTCCGTCGCGGTGAAGCACGCGCGCCAGAATCTCGTCGGCGCTCAGTTCCGGAACATCCATCGGTCGTCAAGGCTTTCGTTCCCAGGGCGAAACGGCTAACACACCCCTCGCATGAATGACACCACGACAGACACACCCAAACTGAGCTGGTGGCGGCGGCTGTCCAGCGGGCTGAAGCGGACGTCGAGTTCGCTCGGCACGGCGGTGGCCGATCTCGTCACCAAGCGCAAGCTCGATCGCGCCATGCTCGAGGACATCGAGGACGTGCTGCTGCGCGCCGATCTCGGGACCGAGGTGGCGGCGCGCATCGCCGAGGCGGTCGGCACCGGACGATACGACAAGGCGATCTCCGCCGATGAGGTCAAGAGCGTGGTGGCGACCGAGGTCGAGAAGGTGCTGGCGCCGGTAGCGAAGCCTCTCGAAATCGATGCGGCGCGAAAGCCGTTCGTCATCCTGGTGGTCGGAGTCAACGGCTCCGGCAAGACCACAACCATCGGCAAGCTCGCGGCGAAATTTGCCGCCGAAGGCCGCAAGGTGATGCTGGCCGCCGGCGACACCTTTCGCGCGGCAGCCATTGAGCAACTGAAGGTCTGGGGCGAGCGAACCAAGTCGCCCGTCATCGCAGGCAGCCAGGGCTCGGATTCGGCGAGCCTTGCCTTCAACGCGCTGACCGCGGCGACGAACGAGCAGCGCGACGTGCTGCTGATCGACACGGCCGGCCGGCTGCAGAACAAGGCCGAATTGATGAACGAGCTGGAAAAGGTCGTGCGCGTCATTCGCAAGGTCGATGCGTCGGCGCCGCACGCGGTGCTCTTGGTGCTCGATGCCACGGTGGGACAAAATGCGCTGTCGCAGGTCGAGGCGTTCCATCGTACGGCAGGGGTCACCGGTCTCGTCATGACCAAGCTCGACGGTACGGCGCGCGGCGGCATTCTGGTCGCGCTCGCCGAAAAGCACAAATTGCCGGTGCATTTCATCGGGGTTGGCGAGGGCGTCGATGACCTCGCGCCCTTCACCGCGCGCGATTTCGCACGGGCCATCGCGGGAATCGAATCGTGAATCTCCTTCGTCATGCCCCGCGTCGGCGAGGCATCCAGCAACCGGCATTGCTCATTGGAAATTGAAGCCGCTCGGGGTACTGGATCACCCGTTTTTCGGGTGATGACAAACGGTAAAAGGCGCGCCATGGACAAGACACAGCCGCATCCGCTGTTCAAGCTTGCGACCGAACTCGGACCGCTCGCCGTGTTCTTCTTCGCCAATGCCCGCTATCATCTGTTCGTCGCGACGGGTGCTTTCATGGTGGCCGTCGTCGCCGCGATGATTGCCTCCTATGTGGTGACGCGCCACGTGCCGCTGATGGCGCTGGTCACCGGCGTGATCGTGCTGGTGTTCGGCACGCTGACCCTGGTCCTGCACGACGAAACCTTCATCAAGGTCAAGCCGACCATCATTTACGGCCTGTTCGCAGCCATTCTCGGCGGCGGCCTTTTGTTCGGCCGCTCCTTCATCGCGCTGCTGTTCGATCAGATGTTCAACCTCACCCCGCATGGCTGGCGCCTGCTCACGCTGCGCTGGGCGCTGTTCTTCGCCGGCATGGCGGTGCTGAACGAGGTGATCTGGCGCACCCAGAGCACGGACTTCTGGGTGACGTTCAAGGCCTTCGGGGTGATCCCGATCACGATGGGTTTTGCCGTGCTGCAGATGCCGCTGATCAAGCGCTATCATCTCGATCCGGTGTCGCTGGAGACCAGCGAGGCCGACGCCGGCGACGTTCGCAAGGGGTAACGCGCAACTGTCCCTCCACGCCGTCATTGCGAGCGAAGCGAAGCAATCCAGACTGCGTCCGCGTCGGCAGTCTGGATTGCTTCGGCGCCAAAGCGCCTCGCAATGACGGCGCGCTAACTCCCCGCTTGCAGCGCTTTCTCGATCTGCGGCCGCAGCACGGTGTCGATGTTTTCCGGCATGATCGGGCCGACCAGCTTGTAGGCGATGGTGCCGTCGCGGCCGACAACAAACGTTTCCGGCACGCCATAGACGCCCCATTCGATCCCGGCGCGGCCGTTGCCGTCGACGCCGACGACGGCGAACGGATTGCCGTAGCGGCCGAGGAAGCGGCGCGCATTGTCGGGCGTATCCTTGTAGTTGATGCCGACCATCTGCAGCCGCCTGTCCTTGCGGAGTTCGGTGAGCAGCGGCGCCTCGTCATGGCACGGGATGCACCAGGAGGCCCAGACATTGACGAGCGTGACCTTGCCCTTGAAGACAGCGGGATCGAGCCCGGGCACCTCCTTGCCCTCGTCATTGAGGCCGGCCAGTGCGGGCAATGTAATCTGCGGCGCCGGATGTCCGATCAGGGCCGAGGGGATGCGCGATGGATCGCCGTCGCCGAGCCGCAGCCAGAACAGCGCGGCCAGCGCGGCGAAAACCATGAGCGGCAGCGCCATCAAAAACGAGCGGCGTCGCGGCGCCGAGGGGGATGCGGCCTGTTCGCTCATGCATTGTCCGTCGCGCTACGGCCGGAGCGCCTGAGGACCCCGCTTTGCTCCATCTCGTGCAGACGCCGGGTCTGGTTGCGGTAGTCGATGAGGATCCAGCCGATCAGCGCCAGCACGACGGCGCCAGCCGAAAGATACGAGATCAGGATGAAGGATGCGTAGGGACCGAGCGACATGGCGTTCAGACAGCTCCGACTTGCGTCGGCGCGCCGTGCGTGCCGGGACCGACATCGCTCGCAAAGGCGCGCGCTTGCATCATCTGCAGGCTGCGCACGCGCCGGCGCAGGATTTCGTTGCGCATGGCGGCAAGGTGCAGCGTGAAAAACAACAGCGTGAAGCCGACCGCCATGACCAGCAGCGGAATCAGGAAGGCGCGGTCGAGCGTGGGCCCGCCGAGCCGCAGCACCGAAGCCGGCTGGTGCAGCGTGTTCCACCAGTCGACCGAGAATTTGATGATCGGCAGATTGAGGGCGCCGAC
>NZ_JAFATE010000247.1 GCF_019244115.1 Bradyrhizobium sp. | reverse complement strand
ATCGCCTTTCGGCAGGGACTTGCCGTCGCAAACGCGCACCATCTGCGCGCCGCCGGACTCGTATTTCCCTTCCTGCCCGGGAATATGATGCAGATATTTCGGGTGTGCCGGATCGGTCACGTCGACGATTGAGGTGCCGTTCGGCTCGGCCTTGCCGGTCAGCGTATTGACCGGATCGGGCACATCGTCGGTGCCGCCATGATGGCCGATATAGGCGATCCAGCGGTCGCCCTGATGATGAATGGTCGGCTGATAAGCGCTGCGGGCCTGCAGGTCGTTATAGCCGACGAGCTTCATGTTCGACGCTTCAGGCGGCGCGCCGATCTGTTGTTGCTGCGCCTGCGCAACGCCCGCGCAGGCGAGAAGACACAATGAAACACCGCACGCGAAGGTGACGCGACCAGACATCTTGTTCCACCCCGAGTTGTTCTCAGCCAGTCTCCGCTGACTTCCCGTGCATCCTATCATGCGCACACGCAGTCGTGAAAACACGCCCTTGACATGCAACCATTTGGTTGCCTATTTTGGACCGATGGATGAAGTCTTCAAAGCGCTGGCGGACGCGTCGCGGCGGTCACTGCTGGACAGGCTTCACGCCAGAAACGGACAGACGCTGAACGAGCTCTGCGACGGTCTCGACATGACGCGTCAGGCCGTGACGAAGCACTTATGCGTTCTGGAAGAGGCTAACCTGGTCACGACGTTCAGGGATGGCCGCGAAAAGCTGCACTATCTCAACCCGGTCCCGATCCACGAGATCGGCGAGCGGTGGATCAGGAAATTCGAGCGCGGCAAACTCGCCGCGCTCAGCGAGTTGAAACGTCAACTGGAGAAGCGCGATGAGTAAACCGGTCTTCGTCTACACCACCTATATCGAAACAACGGCAGACAAGCTGTGGCAGGCTCTGACCGACGGCGACTTCACGGAGCGCTATTGGTTCGGCCATCGCGTTGCCTCCGACTGGCAGGTCGGTTCGAGCTACCGTTTCGCGAAAGAGGGCCAGCCGAGCGTCGAGGGCAAGGTGCTCGTTTCCGATCCGCCGCGGCAGCTCGCCTATAGCTGGGATTCCTCCTGCTCGGACGAGGCGCCGCGCGAGCGCACCTCGCGCGTCACTTTCGATCTCGTGCCGCACGGCAAGGTGATCAAGCTTGTCGTGACGCATGACGAGCTCGACGAGGCTGGCCGCACGTTGCGCAACGTCTCCGCCGGTTGGCCGATGGTGCTGGCGAGCCTGAAGAGCATTTTGGAAACCGGACACGCGCTCGACATCGAACCGGCGGCGGCGAAGGAGCTGGCCCATGCCTAGCGATCCGGCATCGCGGGATTTCCAATAGACATGACGATCTATCGGAGGGTTTCTGCTGACATGAGCATCGAAAAATTCAAGCCGGCCACCGTCTACACGATCTACATTGCCTCCACGCCCGAAAAGGTCTGGCAGGCGCTGACCTCGGCGGAGTTCAGCCAAAAATACTTTTTCGGCAATTCTGTCGAGGTCGAGCTCCGGGTCGGCGGCGCCTTCATCGTGCGCACGCCCGATGGCGCCCGGCACATCTCGGGTGAAGTGTTCGAATGCGATCCGCCAAACAAGCTCACGGTCACATTCAACGTCAACTGGCCGGAGCTGATCGAAAAGCTCGGCCCGACGCTCGTCACCTACGAGATCGAACCGGCCGGTGATGCGGTGAAGCTGACGATGACGGAATCACATGACCGGCCGCTGTCCGACGACATCCTCTCCGGCGGCCGCCAAGGCTGGCCGGCAATCCTCTCCAGCCTGAAGAGCGTGCTGGAGACGGGCCAGCCGATGGTTATCAAGATGGCCCCGCCGCAGCGCATGCTCGCGGCGCTGCGCGAGCTCGGAATCAAGACGCCATAGATGCTTATTATGCGAGCGAGGCGAGAGTGACGCGAAGCGTCCCTAGGGGCCGAGCGCCGATCCGAGACCTATAACCGCAGGCGCTCGTGGTGCAAAGAAAGATGAAACGACGAGCTGGCCCAACCTCTTAAGACGACAGCGCCGCTTTCACCAGGCCGCTCGCCTTAGCGAAATCCATCTGGCCGGTGTACTTCGCCTTCAAGGCCGAAATCACCTTGCCCATGTCCTTGATCCCGGCCGCGCCGGTCTCGGCGACGGCGGCTGTGATCGCGGCCCTGACCTCGTCCTCCGACATCTGCTTCGGCAGATAGGCC
>NZ_JAFATE010000244.1 GCF_019244115.1 Bradyrhizobium sp. | reverse complement strand
GCCAAGGTCACGAGCACGACCTTCGAGTGGCGGCGCAGCGACGGCCGCTGGCAGCAGCAAACGCGCGACGTGTTCGAGCGCGGCAATGCGGCGGCGCTCCTGCCCTACAATCTCAGACAACGCACGATCGTGCTGATCCGCCAATTCCGCTATCCAGCCTATATCAATGGCCATGACGACCTGCTGATCGAGGCCATCGCAGGCCTGCTCGACGATGCCCATCCGGATGTGCGGATCCGCGCCGAAGCCGAGGAGGAGAGCGGCTATCGCCTGCACGACGTCCGCGAGATCTTTGAAGCATTCATGAGCCCGGGCGCGGTGACCGAGAAGATCCATTTTTTCGTCGGCGAATACGAGCCGGAGATGCGGATCGGTGCCGGCGGCGGTCTTGCGCATGAGGGCGAGGACATCGAGGTGCTCGAGCTGTCCTTCGACGAGGCGCTCGCCATGATTGACAATGGGCGTATCGTCGACGCCAAGACCATCATGCTGCTGCAGTACGCCGCGCTGAAGATTTTCAAATGAGACGCGGAAGTTGATAGCACGCAGGTTCTTCTCCCCTCCCCCTTGCGGGCAGGGGTCGGGGGTGGAGGTCCCAGGATGCAGCTCGCGGCTGGGTACCCCCCTCCCCAGCTCTCCCCCGCAAAGGCGGAGGGGCCGCACCGCCGCCGGTGCTTCGGTTGAGCCCAATCAACCAGCGGGTGGTCCGTCCGCACCTCAAAACAAACTCCCCTGCCCGTCATCGCCGCGTGGCGATGACGTGGCTTTGCGGGTCGCGGCTTTCTTCGCGCCCTTCGGCTCTTCCGCGGCGCGCTGCTCCGCCGTGATCGGCAAGAGCAACTGCGCATCGTCATTGCCCGCGCTGTTGACCCTGCTCGACACCTCATGCCAGGTGAACTCGGCCGCCTGCGGCTGGGCGAGCAGTGGCATGATCTCCTCGACATCGAACGCATTGCAGTCGAGCCAGCGCGCGAAATCCGACGGCGCGATCGACACGGGGACGCGATCGTGCAGCACCGCGAGGTCCTCGCTCGCGGGCGCGGTCACGATTGCAACCGTGTCGACCTCCTCGCCGTTGGGACCGGCCCAGGTTTCGGCGACGCCGGCGAGCGCAAAGGCATGTCCGTCGCGGCGATAGATGAAGAACGGATGTTTGCGGCCATCGGCCGCCTGCCACTCGTAATAGCCGTCGGCCGGGATCAGGCAGCGCCGGCGTTTTAGCGCATTCTTGAAGGCCGGCTTGTCCTTAACGCTTTCCGAACGGGCGTTGATCAGCAGCGAAAAGGACCGGGGATCCTTGACCCAGGCCGGCACGAGACCCCACCGCATCAGCCGAACATGCCGCGCACCGTTCTCGATGATGACAACAGGCACAGGTTGTGTCGGCGCAATATTATGCCTTGGCGGGAAATTTGGCTGTTCGACGTAACCAAAAATTAGCCGCAAGGCATCAGGAGGTGAGGTAATTACGAACCGTCCGCACATTATCTCGCCATAATCAGCCCATCGTTCAGGTCCTTTTAACCCCAAGTGCCAAGAGTGCGACGATGACGTCAATGACTTCGACACCCACGCGCGCACATACCGATCACATGATTCCCATGGGTCTCGACGAGGACCGGGCGGCCGAGTTGCGCGCCGCCAACATCAATCCGCGCACCGGGCTTGCCACCGATTACCTCAACCATTTCAATGAAGCGATCATGCTCCTTGAGATGATCCCGGACATGCCGGAATGCGCGGGCGACTTTCTGGAATGGCGGCCCTTGTCGTACGCGGAACACTTCCATGCGTCGAATTTCAAGGCCCGGGATCTGGCGATCTCGGCTTATGAATCCGCCGATCCCGCGATCAGGGCCGAATTCGACCAGCTCACCGGCACCATGACGTCGATCCTGACGGCCGTCGGTCAGGCCATGCGCGAGGCGAGCCAGGACAAGACCCGCGCCAGGCTAGCCGAGCAGGCCACCGCCTGGGTCAAGCCGCTGGTCATGGCCGCTGGCGGCGTGATCAATGGCGGCTCCGAGGGCGACGTCGACTACATCATGACGCATTGATGCCCGGGCCATCCGATCCGGCATCGGGACCCCAGCCGCCGCGCCCCCAGCTTGCCGTCAGCGCGGCGATTTTTCGGGAAGGGAAGGTCTTGTTGGTACGGCGGGCGCGTTCCCCGGCCAAGGGATTCTACTCGCTGCCCGGTGGCCGCGTCGAGTTCGGTGAGTCGCTGCATGCAGCCCTGCACCGGGAAGTCGACGAGGAAACCAGCCTGAAAATCGAAATTCTCGGTCTCGCCGGCTGGCGCGAGGTGCTGCCGCAGGCCGCCGGCTCGGGGCACTATCTCATCCTGTCGTTCGCGGCGAGGTGGGTGGACAGGGAACCGCACCTGAATGAGGAACATGACGATTTCCAATGGCTGGCGCCCGAAGAGATCGGCAGCCTGAAACTCACCGGCGGCCTTGAGGAGATCGTCGCAGCCGCGCGCAAGCTGGTCGTCGGCTGACCCCAGTCGCTCCCGGGCCGAACCTCAACATCTTCAATCAACTTGCTTCCGATGCCGGGCGGCGCCATACAATCGGGGTTGTGAGCCCCTTCAAATCCAAGCCTGCGGCTGCCGCCCTGATCCTGCTCTCGGTCTGCGCCCTCGCCCCGGCGCGGGCGCAGGATGCCGCGGCACCGTTCGACGGCGACCTGCAGCGGCTCGCCGAGATCCTCGGAACCCTGCACTATCTGCGCGGCATCTGCGGCACCAATGAAGGCGGCAAGTGGCGCAACGAGATGCAGGCGCTGATCGACGCCGAGACGCCCTCTGGCGACCGTCGCACCCGGATGATCGCCGGCTTCAACCGTGGCTATAACGGCTTTCAGCAGACCTATCGGACCTGCACGCCGGCGGCCCTGGTCGCGATCCGCCGCTACATCGACGAGGGCTCAAAAATCTCCAAGGACCTGACCGCCCGCTACGCGAACTAGCCGAGCCGGCGATTTCATGCGGGCGCCGCGCCCGTAGATTTACGGGCACTCATCCAGATCATGAACGGCTTTCAGTTCGCCTGGAAGTTGCCTATCCGCATGAGGAATCTGCGCCGGACGGGCTCCAATGCGGATCCGCGCGGCCGGCGGCCCGCGGCCATTTCCCGTGATATCAAAGGAGTTTACTCGGATCGATTCACTGCGATCGCGGCCGTTAACCGTTCCTAAAGAAGTGGTTTAGCGACCGGCAAAACGCGTGCTACACCTCGTTCGTTAATGCGGCCTGCCGCTGTCGCGCCTTCCGAGGTTCGTACCTCATGAATCCCGCTGTCCTGCGGAGTTCGGATCAGGCGAGGCACAGGCGAATCCGGGGGGGTTTTGGGGGCCGCAACCTCGCGCTGATCTCAACGACAAGAGCCTGCCAGTGCCGTTTCGTCCCGCTCGTGCTCCGCTGCCTGATCCCGACCAGAAGAAGGCGGCGCTCAGCTATCTCAACGAGGCCTGGGCGGAAGCGCGCCACGACGGTGTCGATGGCGACTGCCTCGCGCAGGCGAGCCTGTTCGCCGCGCTCGCCGAGCTGGTCGGCACCTATGGCGAGGATGCGGTGGCGGATTATCTGGAAGGCATCCCCTCGCGCGTGCGCAACGGCGAGTATTCGCTGGCACTGGCACGGCAGTAGCCTCGCGGCCGCGCTGGGCGGCGCCCTTGTCGTTTGCGGCGCCGCGGCTTACGTTTCGCTGCAAGATGAACAACGAGACTATCGCATGAAAGCCGCGTTCCTTCCCGATCGCGGCGTCGTCAAGGTGCTCGGCGAGGACGCGCGCAACTTTCTGGGCGGGCTGGTCACGACCGACGTCGAGCGGATCGGGCCCGGCAGCGGCCGCTTCGGCGCACTGCTGACGCCCCAGGGCAAGATCGTCGTCGATTTCCTGATCACAGAGGCGCCGAGCGGCGATGGCGGCTTTCTGCTGGACTGCCCGCGTGCGCTGGCGCAGACGCTCGCTGACAAACTCCGCTTCTACAAGCTGCGCGCCAAGGTCACGGTGGAGAATCTTTCCGATGGCCTCGGCGTCATCGCCGTCTGGGACGGCGAAGCGGGCGCGCTGCCCGATCTCGCCTTCGCCGATCCACGCCAGCCATCCCTCGGCTTGCGGATCCTCGCGCCAAAACAGCTTGCGCCAAAGATCGCCGAATTGATCGGCGCCGAACTCGTCGATGCCAGCGCCTATGAGGCGCATCGCATCGCCTGCGGCGTGCCGCGCGGCGGGCTCGATTTCATCTATGGCGATGCGTTCCCGCACGAGACCAACATGGACCGCCTCCACGGCGTCGATTTCGACAAGGGCTGCTATGTCGGCCAGGAGGTGGTGTCGCGGATGCAGCATCGCGGCACCGCGCGGACGCGGATCGTGCGCATCGCGCTCGATGGACCGTCCCCGGAAGCCGGCACCACGATTCTCGCCGGTGACAAGGCGGTCGGCACGATGGGCTCGACGGCAGGCGAACGCGGCCTGGCGCTGGTCCGCGTCGACCGCGTCGCCGATGCGCTGGAGGCCGGACATGCGCTCACGGCGGGCGGGCTGTCGCTGCGCCTTGCAGATCCCGATGCACTCAAATCAGCGGCGAAACCGTCCGTCGCATGAGCCGCTCCCCTCGCCTGCATCCCGACGGCAAGACGCGCTGCCCCTGGCCCGGCGAGGATCCGCTCTATGTCGGCTATCACGACACCGAATGGGGCGTGCCGGAATATGACGACCGCGCGCTCTATGAGAAGCTGATCCTCGACGGTTTTCAGGCCGGGCTGTCCTGGATCACCATCCTGAAGAAGCGGGACAATTTCCGCCGCGCCTTCGACGATTTCGAGCCGGCAAAGATCGCGCGCTACGGCGACAAGAAGGTCCATGCGCTGATGAACGATGTCGGCATCGTGCGCAACCGCGCCAAGATCGAGGGCGCGATCGCGAGCGCGAAATCCTACCTGACGATCATGGAAGACGGCCCGGGCTTCTCAAAGCTCCTCTGGGATTTCGTCGACGGTCAACCGAAGGTGAACCGTTTCAAGACCACCGCGAGCGTGCCGGCCTCGACGCCGCTGTCGGTAAAAATATCCAAAGACCTGTCGCAGCGCGGCTTCAAATTCGTCGGGCCGACCATCGTCTATGCCTTCATGCAGGCGACCGGCATGGTCAACGATCATCTCGTCGACTGCTTCTGCCATGAAACCTGCGGCAGATCGCGCCGCGCGCTGCGCCTCAAGCACAAATGAGCACGACGCGGACCGCGCCCGTAAGCGCACGCGCCTGGCAGCGAATGCTGTCGGGCCGGCGGCTCGATCTGCTCGATCCCTCGCCGCTCGATGTCGAGATCGCCGACATCGCCCATGGGCTGGCGCGGGTGGCGCGCTGGAACGGTCAGACCAGCGGTGCCCACATCTTCTCGGTGGCGCAGCATACGCTCCTGGTCGAAGCTGTCATGCGGGCCGCCGCGCCGCGCGCCGACGATCGCGTCCGCCTCGCGGCGCTGCTGCATGATGCGCCCGAATACGTCATCGGCGACATGATCTCGCCGTTCAAGGCGGTCCTCGGCGGCGACTACAAGGTGGTGGAGAAACGGCTCCTGGCCGCGATCCATATCCGGTTCGGATTACCGCCGCAGCTTAGCCCCGAGGTCGAAAGGCAGATCAAGGCTGCGGACCGGGGCGCCGCTTTTCTCGAGGCTACCGAACTCGCCGGCTTCTCGGAAAGCGAAGCCAGGCGCCTGTTCGGCCGCGACCCCGGCCTGCCCGAGACCACGAAGCGCGACTATCTGACCCCGTGGAGCGCGGCCAAGGCCGAGAAACGCTTTCTGGCGCGGTTTACCGGGCTGCTGCCAAACTGATCTGTGAGGCCGTTGCATCTGATGTCTTCACCCTCCGCTGTAGGGTGAACACGCTTCCGCCGCGGCTCGGTTAATCTTCTCAATCCAACGGCTTGAACGGGCAGCCTAAAGCTGCTTTCACCATGCCGTCCGCGCCTCTATATTCGACCAGCGCAAGACGAGATGACCATGATTCACGTTTGCTCGCTGGCAGCCCTGCCCGAAACCGTCCGCCTGACCGGCGCCAGCCACGTGCTGACGGTGATGGCCAATGTCGAGCAGGTGCAGCGGCCGGTCTCGGTGCTGCCTGCCAACCACCTCAAGGTTTCGATGGACGACATCACCGAGGAGATCGACGGCTATGTCGCGCCCTCGGAGCAGCATATTGCGAAGGTGCTCACCTTCGTCCGCGCATGGGACCGCAGCGCGCCGCTCGTCGTCCACTGCTATGCCGGCATCAGCCGCTCCACGGCGAGCGCATTCGCCGCGGCCTGCGCTCTCAACCCGCACCGCGATGAAACCGAAATTGCGCTGCGGATCCGCGCCGCATCGCCCATTGCCGCGCCGAACCGGCTGATCGTGGGCCTCGCCGACAAGGCGCTCGGACGCTGTGGGCGAATGCTGCGCGCACTCGACCAGATGGGCCCGGGCGCGATGATGTCCGAGGGCCGCCCCTTCCATATCGAGCTCGAATGAGCGACACGCCGCTGAAGCCGATCGAGATCGGCCTGACCGCGGCGATCGTCGCGATCGACGGCAATGAACCGCGGATCCTCACGGCACGCGGCGAAGATCCTTTGACCGGCCTGCCGTTCGGCCCGTTCGATGCGATCTCGCATCGCACCTTCGAGATCGGCCTCCGCGCCTGGGTGGAAGAGCAGACCGGATTGCGTCTCGGTTACGTCGAGCAGCTCTACACCTTCGGTGATCGTGGCCGGCACGCGCGCGAAGGTGACACCGAGGCCCATGTGGCCTCGATCGGCTATCTCGCGCTGACCCGGGTCGCCGACAATGCCGTGCAGGCGAAGGGGGCGAGTTTTGAGCCCTGGTACCGTTTCTTCCCCTGGGAGGACTGGCGCATCACGCGGCCCGACATCATCGAGCGCGCCATTCTTCCGGAGCTCATGCGGTGGGCGGCTGAGAGCGAGGCGCCGGAGACCGCGCGCGCGCTGCCGCGCAAGGACCGCGTCCGCTTCTACTTCGGCACCGAAGGGGCATCCTGGGACGAGGAGCGCGTGCTCGACCGTTACGAACTGCTCTATGAAGCAGGCCTCGTCGAGGAGGCGCGGCGGGACGGACGGCCCGCCGCGCTGGCGCGCGCCACAATGCCGATGCTCGGCACCTCGATGCGCTTCGACCATCGCCGCATCCTCGCAACCGCAATTGCACGGTTGCGCGCAAAACTGAAGTACCGCCCCGTGGTGTTCGAACTTCTGCCGGCCGAGTTCACACTCACCGAATTGCAGCGAACCGTGGAGGCGATCTCGGGGCGGCATCTGCACAAGCAGAATTTCCGCCGCCTGGTGGAAACCGGTGCATTGGTCGAACCGACCGGCGTGATCTCGACACAAACCGGCGGCAGGCCGGCGGCGCTGTTCCGCTTCCGCCGCGATGTGCTCCAGGAGCGTCCCGCGCCCGGGCTGCGCGTGACCGGACGGAGGTGAAACGCGTGAGCGCTGCTTCCGCCGGTTGGATTAGGCCGCACGCACCGTGTCGAGGAACCTGCCGACCTCGAGCTTCAGGCGGTTGCTGTCGCCCGAGAGCGACTGCGCGGCCGCGAACACCTGCGAAGAGGCCGAACCCGTCTCACTGGCGCCGCGCTGCACGTCGGTGATCGTGGCCGAGACCTGCTGGGTGCCCTGGGCCGCCTGCTGCACGCTGCGGGAGATTTCCTGCGTCGCCGCGCCCTGCTGCTCCACCGCGACGGCGATAGTCGAGGCGATCTGCGACAGCCGTTCGATGGTGCCGGAAATCTCCTGGATTGCGCCGACGGATTCCTGCGTCGCCGCCTGGATGCCCGAGACCTGCTGGCCGATCTCGCCTGTCGCCTTCGCGGTCTGTTCGGCCAGCGCCTTGACTTCGGAGGCAACCACCGCAAAGCCGCGGCCCGCCTCGCCGGCGCGCGCCGCCTCGATGGTGGCGTTCAGCGCGAGCAGATTGGTCTGTCCGGCGATGGTGTTGATCAGCTCGACCACGTCGCCGATGCGGCTTGCCGCCTTCGACAATTCACTGACGCGATCGTTGGTCTTGCGGGCCTGGTCGACGGCGTCGGTGGCGATCCGCGCGGATTCCTGCACCTGCCGGCTGATCTCGGAGATCGAGGAGGACATTTCCTCGGTGGCCGAGGCCACCGCGTGCACATTGGTGGATGCTTCGCCGGACGCCGCGGCGACCGAGTTGGCCAGTCCGCCCGCGCGGTCGGCGGTGGCGCTCAGTGTCGCCGCCGACGCTTCGAGCTGCGCGGAGGCCGAGGAGACCGCATCGACGATGTTGCCGACGGCACCCTCGAAATCGTCGGCCATCCGGCTCATCTCGGCCTTGCGCCGCGCCACCGCACGCATCTCGGTTTCCTTCTGCTCGTCCTCGAGCTTGAGGCGCGCGATCGCGTTGCTCTTGAAGACTTCGACGGCGCCAGCCATCTCGCCGATCTCGTCGCGGCGACGGACGCCCGGCACCTCTGCGTCGACGTTGCCACCGGCGATATCCTTCATCGCCGCCGTCATGCGCTGCAGGGGCCTGGTAATGCTCCGGGCCACGAACATCGACACGAACAGCATGATCAGGAGAACCAAAGCACCGACCACGAGGACACGCTGGGTCGAACTCCAGGTCTGTGCGTCGAGATCGTCGATATAGACACCGGTCCCGAGCACCCAATTCCACGGTGCAAAGGCGACCACATAGGACTGCTTCGGCTGCGGCTTGTCGAAGCCCGGCTTCGGCCACTCATAGGATACGAATCCGGCGCCGTTCTTCCTGGCTTCCTCGACGAATTCCACGAACAGCAGCTTTCCGTTCGGATCCTTCATGGTCGAGAGATCCTTGCCGTTCAATTCCGGCTTGATCGGGTGCATCAACATCACCGGCTGCATGTCGTTGACCCAGAAGTAATCGCCATTGCCGTATCTTAGTACCGCAAGCCGCGCCAGCGCTCGCTTCTGCGCATCCGCCGCCGAGATCTCGCCCTTCTGCGCGGCCGCGTATTCTTCCTTGATGATGCCGAGCCCGACTTCGCTGAGATGTTTGAGTTCGATCTGCTTCTGCTGTTTCAGGCTTGTGGCCAATTCACGGGACTCGAGCACGGCAACGCCTACCAGTCCGATGAAGGTCATGGCGATCAGTGCATAGATCTTGACGCCAATCGTCACGTTAAAACGGCGCGGCACCGCAAACGACATATCGAACTCCCCCCAAAATAGACCTCGGAAATGGCGCCGGCCCGGGGCGACATTTCTCTCCTCGTGAAAGAACTAGCCGCCGAGCTCCTTGCGGACTCGTTAAAGTCTCCAGACCTATGGAACGCACGGTGTCATCCTCAGGCCGCGCGCACCGAATCGAGGAACCGGCCGACCTCGCGCTTGAGCCGGTCACTGTCGGTCGACAGCACCTGCGCCGCGGAGAGCACCTCCGAGGACGCCGAACCGGTCTCGGTCGCACCGCGCTGCACGTCGGTAATGTTGGCGGATACCTGTTGCGTGCCTTGGGAGGCCTGCTGCACATTGCGCGAGATTTCCTGCGTCGCCGCGCCCTGCTCCTCGACGGCCGCGGCGATCGCCGATGAAATCTCCGACAGTTTTTCGATGGTGCCGGAGATCTCCCTGATGGCGCCGACCGATTCCTCGGTCGCCGACTGGATGCCGGAGATCTGCTGGCCGATCTCGCCGGTCGCCTTCGCGGTCTGTTCGGCGAGCGCCTTGACTTCGGCGGCGACCACCGCAAAACCGCGGCCGGCGTCGCCGGCACGCGCCGCTTCAATGGTTGCGTTCAGCGCCAAAAGATTGGTCTGTCCCGCGATCGAGTTGATCAGCTCGATCACGTCGCCGATGCGGCTTGCGGCCTTCGACAGTTCGCCGACCCTGTCATTGGTACGGCGCGCCTGCTCGACCGCTTCGCTCGCAATCCGCGCGGAATCCTGCACCTGGCGGCTGATCTCGGTGATCGAGGATGACAGTTCCTCGGTGGCTGAGGCGACCGAGGATACGTTGGTGGACGCTTCCTCGGAAGCCGCGGCGACCACGGTCGAAAGTTCCTGCGCGCGGTTCGCCGTCGAACTCAACCGGCCGGCGGAGCCTTCGAGCTGGCTTGATGCCGAGGACACCGTCTCCACGATCTGGCCGATCATGGACTCGAATTCGCGCGTGATCGTATCGACCTTGCGGCCGCGTGCGATCTTGGCTTCGGCATCGCGTGCGGCAGCTTCGTCGGCGGCCTTCTTGGCAATCAGCGCCTCCTTGAACACCTGCAACGTGTCGGCCATGGCACCGATCTCGGTCTTCTCGCCGCGATGTTCGACTTCGGCGCTGAGGTCGCCGTCGCCCAGCGCCTGCATCGGCCTGACGATCGAGGCAATCCCGTTGGACACCTCGCGAACCAGATAGGCCCCAATGCCCACGCCAGCGATTACGGTTGCGACGATGATGCTCAGGACGATCCAGAAAGCGGTGTTGTAGCCTTCCGCGGCCGCACGCGTGGCCGCGTCCGCGCCGGCATTGTTGAGATCGATGTCCTTCTTCAGAAACTCGTCGGACTCGGCTGCCATCACCGCAACCGACTTGGCCAGCAGCTCGGTCGCTTCGTGGGGAATCCGTCCAACGCTCTGGCGCGACAATTCGACGACCTCTTGCACGCCATTCAGGTACTTGTCCCAAGCGCGCGACCAGTCGTCATAGATCGCGCGCTCCGCCGGCGAGGTAATCAGCATTTGGTATTTCTGGCGATCCTTGGCAATGGCATCGAGGATGCCGGACAACCTCTTCTCGCCGGCGGTCTTGGTTTCCAGCGTTTCGGCCATCACATGCGCGCGCAGCGCGATCCGCAAGAGATTGATGTCGGCGCGCATCTCGCCGAGCACGCGAACGCTCGGGAGCCAGCTCTCGGCGATCTCGACCGTGTGACCGTTGATCGCCTGCATGCTGCGGATCGCGAGCAGCCCAAGGCCTGCCATCGCCGCGAGCATGAGCGCAATGACCGCAATGATCTTGGTGCGGATAGACAGTCTGGCCATCAAGGAATCCCGTAAGACTTGCGGCGATGTGTCTTCGCCGCCCCCCGGGATTCCTACGCTTCGAGTTGCCTCGCCTCCGTTAATTCAACAGCCCGTACAACTACGGGCCACGCGCACATGACCGGCGGCAGACGGTATCAAAAAACCGGCAAACGCCAATCACGCCGCACGCACCGAATCGAGGAACCTGCCGACCTCGAGCTTCAGGCGGTTGCTATCGGACGACAGCGACTGTGCGGCCGACAGCACCTGCGCTGAGGCGGATCCCGTATCGGAGGCGCCGCGCTGCACGTCGGTGATGTTGTCGGAGACCTGCTGGGTGCCCTGCGCTGCCTGCTGCACGTTGCGCGAGATCTCCTGGGTCGCCGCGCCCTGCTGCTCCACCGCGACCGCGATGGTCGAGGCGATTTCCGACAGACGCTCGATGGTGCCGGAAATTTCCTTGATCGCGCCGACCGACTCCTGGGTCGCCGACTGGATGCCCGTGATCTGCTGCCCGATCTCGCCCGTCGCCTTCGAGGTCTGCTCGGCGAGCGCCTTCACCTCGGCGGCCACGACCGCAAAGCCGCGGCCCGCGTCGCCCGCCCGCGCCGCCTCGATGGTGGCGTTGAGTGCGAGCAGATTGGTCTGTCCGGCAATCGAGTTGATCAACTCGATGACGTCGCCGATGCGGCTCGCGGCCTTGGACAGTTCGCTGACGCGGCCATTGGTCCTGCGCGCCTGATCGACGGCTTCGATGGCGATCCGCGCGGATTCCTTGACTTGGCGGCTGATCTCGTGGATCGACAGCGCCATCTCCTCGGTCGCCGAGGCGACCGTGCGCACATTGCTGGAGGCCTGCCCGGACGCGGTTGCGACCGCTGCTGTCAGGACCTGGGCATGCTCGGCGGTGCCGCTCAGCGTGGAGGCCGAGGTTTCCAGCCGCGCCGAGGCCGTCGACACCGTCTCGACGATCCTGCCGACCGCGCCCTCGAAATCGTCGGCCATCTTCTGCATGTCGGCCTTGCGTCGCGCGATCGCGCGGGCTTCCGCCTGCCTCTGCTCGATCTCCTGGGCCTGGCTCGCGCGCGCGTTGTTCTTGAATACCTCGACGGCCTCCGCCATGTCGCCGATCTCATCGCGACGGCCGATGCCGGGCACGGCAACCTCGAGTTCGCCGCGTGCAATCCGCTTCATCGCCGCCGCCATCGCCCGCAGCGGCCGGGTCATGCGACGCGCAACTGGAATGGAGACGGCGAGTGTCAGCACCAGGACCAGTCCCGCAGCCATCAGCGAACGCCGTGTCGACACCCAGGTCTGGGCTGCCACGTCGTCGACGTAGACACCGGCAACGATGAGCCAGCCCCAGGGTTCGAAGCCGACCACATGCGCGAGCTTCGGCAGCTGCTGATTGGAGCCCGGCTTGATCCAGAAATAGTCGACGAACCCGCTGCCCTGCCGCCTCACCAATTCGGTCATCTCGACGACGAACCTCTTGCCCGTGGGATCCTTCAGGTCCGTCATGTCCTTGCCGTTCAGCTGTGGCGAGATCGGATGCATGAGCACATAGTTGCGCATGTCCTGCACGACGAAATAGTCGTTGCTGCCGAATCGCAGGGCGCCGAGGCGGGTCATCGCCCGCTGCTGCGCCTCGTCCACCGAGATGATGCCCTTCTGCGAGGCAGCGTACTCCTCCTGCACGATTCCCGTGCCGATCTGGGTCAGGTGCTGCAGCTCGATCTTCTTCTGCTGCTTCAACGTTGCAGCCAGCTCGCTGGAATCGAGGGCTGCGACGCCGATAAGGCCCACGAAGCTGAGGGCGATCAGCGCATAGATTTTCGCGCCGATCGTCAGTTTGAATTGGCGCGACACGTTGCGTGACATGCTGTGAGTTCCAAAGGGGGGTTGAGGGCGAATGATCCGGTGAGCGGCGGTATTGATCGAGCCTGTGTGTCGCTCACCGGGGAAATGCGTAGCCCGCCAGCGTCCTTGCGCACTGTTTTTGGCGGCTTGCGGACTTGGATGGTCACCGCAGGGGACGTGCAGGTCAGGCTGCGCGCACCGAGTCGACGAACCTGCCGACCTCGAGTTTCAGGCGGTTGCTATCGGACGACAGCGACTGCGCGGCCGACAGCACCTGCGAGGAAGCCGATCCCGTCTCCGACGCGCCGCGCTGCACGTCGGTGATGTTGGCCGAGACCTGCTGCGTGCCCTGCGCCGCCTGCTGCACGTTGCGCGAGATCTCCTGGGTCGCCGCGCCCTGCTGTTCCACCGCGACCGCAATGGTCGAGGCGATTTCCGACAGCCGCTCGATGGTGCCGGAAATTTCCTTGATGGCACCGACCGACTCCTGCGTCGCGGCTTGGATGCCCGTGATCTGCTGACCGATCTCGCCCGTGGCCTTCGAGGTCTGCTCGGCGAGCGCCTTGACCTCGGCGGCCACGACCGCAAAGCCGCGGCCCGCATCGCCCGCCCGCGCCGCCTCGATGGTGGCATTGAGTGCGAGCAGATTGGTCTGCCCGGCAATCGAGTCGATCAGCTCGACGACGTCGCCGATGCGGCTTGCCGCCTTGGACAATTCGCTGACCCGCCCATTGGTCTTGCGGGCCTGATCGACCGCGTCGGTCGCGATCTTGGCGGATTCCCTGACCTGGCGGCTGATCTCGCTGATCGATAGCGCCATCTCCTCGGTTGCGGAGGCGACCGAGCGGACATTCGTCGACGCCTGTTCGGACGCGGTCACGACCGCCGCGGTCAGGACCTGCGCGCGGTCGGCCGTCGTCGTCAAGGTCGACGCCGAAGCCTCGAGTTCGTTGGAGGCGGACGATACCGTATCGACGATCCGGCCGACCGCGGCCTCAAAACCATCGGCGAGCTTCTTCATGTCGGCCTGGCGCCGCTCCGCCGCCATCTGCTCCTGCAGCACCTTGGCTTCGGCTTCCTCGCGCGCCTCCTGCTCCGCCCTGACCTTAAAATTCTCGACCGCCTGCGCCATGTCGCCGACCTCGTCGGCGCGGTCGAGCCCGGGCAGCACGACGGAAAAATTGCCGGCGGCAAGCTCCTTCATGCCGGCGGTCAGCCCGCCGAGCGGGCGGATGATGCTCCGTCCAATCAGGAAGGCGATCAGAAGGCCCGCGATGACGGCTGCTGCCGCGACGGCTTCCTGCAGGGTGACGGTGGTGCTGATGCGCTGTTCGGTTTCCGCCGTGGTCGTCTCGAACGCCTGGTCGGTCCGGGTCTTGATCCGGTCGAGTTCGTCCAAAACATGTTTGCTCGCCGGGATGACGTCGTCATAATACATCCGGTCGGCACGCAGCAGGTTCGGGCCGGTCTTCTCGAACGCGGTGGAATATTCGGCCAGGCTGTCGCGGACTGCGCTGTACAGCTTTGTGAGATCCGGCGGCGGCTCGGCCACCACGAGACCGACGATCGCCTGCCACGCCTTGGTGACGTTGACCCTGAAGGCTGCGATGCTCTCGGCATCGCGGCTCGCGAGCATCCGCCAGTTCGCCACCTGGACCAGGCGAACCCTAGTCTCCAGGTCATTGGCGCGCTGCAGATAGGGCGTGTCGGCCGCGGCCTCGACGAACCTGCGGATGTCGGCCGTCACTGCGTCGTCCTGGGTGAGCAGCACTTTGCGGCCGGCCACGAACTGCTGGACGCGTTCACCGAGAATGACGCGCTTGCGCTTGAGCTCCGCGACCTGATTGCCGAGCTCGCGATAGGTCGCGCGCCGCTCATCCGAGGTCGCCGCCTTGCCGGCTTCCTCGATCAGGTCCGCGACATGCGACAGCCGTTCGCCCGCTTCAGTGAAGGAAGGCTCGTCCTGATCGAAATTGTAGCGCAGAATGGCGCGGCGGATCGCCTGCAGCTCCGTTCCGATCACGTCGGCGCGGACGGCGTTTCGCGACTGGACCGTCATCGTTTCGATCTGGTCGCGGATCGACAGCAGCTGCCACACCGCGAAGCCGGCCAGCGCGGTGCAAAACACCAACAGCGCGCCGAAGCCGCCATAGAGGCGGCCGCGAATTCGAAAGTTCCAAAACGACATGGGACGGCATTCCTTGCGCTTGCACGCGAGAGCGAACGCGGTCGACCGGGGCCGATCTCGGTTCGACGAGCGCACGCGCGCTCATGCCGCCACGGTAGAGCGGTAGTTGCCAAACAATGCTAAACGCACACGGTAAAAATACGGGAATCGTGCGAATTTCCCCGGCGGCATTCGCGCGTTCGGAATGGCGAACGCGCGCGCTACAACCCTGCGGATGCGCTCCGGCAGGGAGCGGACGATGCTGAGGGCAAGCTCCGGCGATGGAGCCGGAGCTCCAACGATCAGGCCGCGCGCACCGTATCGAGGAATTTTCCGACCTCGAGCCTCAGACGATTGCTGTCGCTCGCCAGCGTTTGCGCGGCCGAGAGCACCTGCGAGGAGGCTGATCCCGTTTCAGAAGCACCGCGCTGCACGTCGGTGATGTTGGCCGATACCTGCTGGGTTCCCTGTGCCGCCTGCTGCACGTTGCGGGAGATTTCCTGCGTCGCCGCGCCCTGCTCCTCCACGGCCGCCGCGATGGTCGAGGAGATCTCCGACAGCCTTTCGATGGTGCCGGAAATATCCCTGATCGCACCGACGGATTCCTGCGTCGCGGCCTGGATGCCGGAGATCTGCTGGCTGATCTCGCCGGTGGCTTTTGCGGTCTGCTCGGCGAGCGCCTTGACCTCGGAAGCCACCACCGCAAAACCGCGGCCGGCTTCGCCCGCGCGCGCCGCCTCGATCGTCGCATTGAGCGCCAGCAGGTTGGTCTGGCCGGCGATGGTGTTGATCAAATCGATGACGTCGCCGATTCGGCCGGCCGCCTTCGACAATTCGCTGACGCGATCATTGGTGCGGCGGGCCTGGTCAACGGCCTCGTTGGCCATCCGCGCCGATTCCTGCACTTGCCGGCTGATTTCCGTGACCGAGGAGGTCAGCTCTTCGGTGGCGGAGGCGACCGAATTCACATTGGTCGAGGCTTCCTCCGACGCCGCCGCGACCGTGGTCGCGAGCTGCTGCGAGCGCTGGGCATTGGCCGTCAGGGTGGAGGCGGACGCTTCGAGCTCGGTGGACGCCGACGACACGGTATCGACGATCTCGCCGACCGCGGCCTCGAAACTGTCGGCAAGCCTCTGCATGTCGGCCTTGCGCTGCTGGCCTGCGATCTGATCCTGCTTGATCTTGGCTTCCGCCTCCTGGCGCGCCTTCTGTTCGGAGACGAGCTTGAACTTTTCGACGGCGGCCGCGACATCGCCGACCTCGTCCTTGCGGCCGAGCCCCGGCAGCACGACGGCAAAATTGCCCTCAGCCAATTCCAGCATCGCCTTGGTGAGCGCGGCGATCGGCCGGGCGATCGTGAGGAAGGAGAATACCCAGCTTCCGAGCAGCAGAATCGCGATGGCGAGGCCGACGATCAGCAGGTTCCGGTTGGCCGAGGCAACCTGCTCGCCGGCCTCATTGCGGGCAGCTTGGGAACGGTGCGAGGCAAATTCCGCAACGGCCCTGATCAAACCGTCGATCTCGGCGTTGACCGGAAGTGTCACCTCGCGGCGCAGGCGCTCGATCTCTCCTTTCAGCTTGGTTTGCTGAGCGGCGGCTTCCGCACCCGTCTCACCGGCCGCGCGTTTCGCCTCGATCGCGATGATTTGCCGCTGAACCGCGATGATCTGGTCGCGGCCCTTGGCGAAATTTCCGAGCGCTTCGATCAGCTTCGCCATGCGCTGCTTGTTTTCCTGCGACTGCGACAAAGCCTCCATGTCCTCGGTCGATTTGGCAGCGCCGCTCCTTTGCTCGTCGAACCGGGCTACTCCCTTCTGCAGCTCACTCTCGGTGGTCGAAAGCAGGATGTCACGCATGGCAAGCTGCATGCCCTTGACCGAGACTTCCGTTTTGCTGGCGTTATGTGCGATCGTCTGCTGCTGCGTGGCAACACCATAAGCACTCTCGACATGCGCCGCGGCGCTCATCTGGACGTAGATCATGGCGGCGACCAGCGCGATTGCCAGCGCCGAGGTCGTCGCGAGCTTGGTCGAAATTCGCAGATTCTGAATGAACCCCAACACGTTCGTCTCCTCAAAAATATTGGTCAGGCGCGCGCTCGGGATGGCGCGGCCGCAAAAATTTCCGGAGGAGAGGATGAACGCGCCCTTGCAAATAATGCTTAACAAATCGTTCCGTAGAACTACTGCAATTTGAACTGCATCAATGACGGGCTCGCGAAGAGCCCGGCGGCGTTAGGCGCCGCATCCTCAGCCTCGTCACGCCGCGCGGACCGTGTTCAGGAACTTGCCGACCTCGAGCTTCAGGCGGCTGCTGTCGGATGACAGGGTCTGGGCCGCGGAGAGAACCTGCGATGAAGCCGAGCCGGTCTCCGTGGCGCCGCGCTGCACGTCGGTGATGTTGGCGGAGACCTGCTGGGTGCCTTGCGCCGCCTGCTGCACGTTGCGAGAGATTTCCTGGGTCGCGGCGCCCTGTTCTTCCACGGCCGCGGCAATCGTCGAGGAGATTTCCGACAGACGCTCGATGGTGCCGGAGATCTCGCGGATGGCGCCGACCGATTCCTGCGTCGCCGCCTGAATGCCGGAAATCTGCTCGCCGATTTCGCTGGTAGCCTTGGCGGTCTGCTCGGCCAGCGCCTTGACCTCGGAGGCCACCACCGCAAAGCCGCGGCCGGCCTCGCCGGCGCGCGCCGCCTCGATGGTTGCGTTCAGCGCGAGCAGATTGGTCTGGCCGGCAATCGTGTTGATCAGTTCGACGACGTCGCCGATGCGGCTCGCCGCCTTGGACAACTCGCCGACGCGATCGTTGGTGCGGCGGGCCTGGTCGACGGCCTCGCCTGCCATGCGCGCGGATTCCTGGACCTGGCGGCTGATCTCATTGACCGACGAGGAGAGCTCCTCGGTCGCGGATGCCACCGACTGGACGTTGGTCGAGGCTTCCTCGGACGCCGCCGCGACGGTGGTCGCGAGCTCCTGCGAGCGGTCAGCCGTGCCGGTCAAGCTAGAGGCGGAGGCCTCGAGCTCGGTGGACGCCGACGAGACCGTGTCGACGATTTCCCCGATTGCCGATTCGAAACTGTCGGCCAGTTGCAGCATGTCCTTGCGGCGCTGCGCAGCGGTGCGCGTTTCCGCCTCCTTCTGCTCAGCTTCCATGCGGATCTTGGCAAGACCGTTGTCCTTGAACACGGCGGCGGCCTGCGCCACGTCGCCGACCTCGTCCTTGCGATCGGCGCCATGAATCTCGACGTCATAATTGCCGGCGGCCAGCTGCTGCAGCAGCGCGACGATCGCCCGGATCGGCTTGGCGACCCCGAACTGGCCGATCACGAAACCCATCAGGGCCCCGAACACGACGCCGCTGATGGCCATGATCAGCAGCAGGCGCGAGGTCTGCTCATATTGCGCGCGGGCTTCCACGCTCTTCTCTTCGACGCGGGCGTTGAGGCGATCGGCGACCACGCGGATTTTCGCCTGCAGGTTTTCGGCCGCGCCGCGGCTCTTCAGCGCGCTCTCGCGCAGCCGCTCGGCGCTGTCGCTCAGCTTGGACGATTTTTCCCCGTCGATTGCCGACAAGGTCGCGGTGAGCTGGCTCTTGTAGGCGGAAAAGGCCTCGTGAACCTCGGGCAGCATCGCCTTGGCCTTCTCGTCATTCGTCTTGGCGATCTCGTCCATTCGCTCCTGATACTGCTTGAGCTGGCTCTCGATCACCTCGCGCGCCGCCAGGCGGTTTTCGTCGCGCGGATCGAGCGCGCTGCGAAACTCCGCGCGGTTCAGGGCAATCACGTTCTGGTTGGCGCGCGCGGCCAAGAGGGCGCGCGTGGCCGCCGATGACATCAGGTCGGCCTTCTCGCTGAGATCGCCAAGCGCCGAGATGCCGAGATAGGCCATCATCCCCGCGATGCCGCTGAGCAGAACGACGATCGCGAGAATCTTGGTCAGAATGCGAAAGCGGCCGAGGAAGTGCATTGCGGGCTCCGAGAACATGCAGGTTGCGAACAAGCGCACGCCAACAGTTCTCGCGACGGCGCCATTGCCGACCCAAACTTGTTCCACTGCAGTCTACGCAACGTTAACGTTACCGGCCGCAGAAATACGGACGTTGCGCCGGCAGGGCGCGCACGATACCGGGAAACCCGTAAACCCCACGGGCTTCAGGCGGTCGCTGTCGCCTAATGGCCTCTGTACGGCCGCGCGCAGTTGCGGCAGAAGGCAGAGCCGGTCGCGGCGGCGTCAGCCTTCGTGTGCGGGCGGCGGACTATTCGGTCGTCCGGCGCAGTTCCGGCGTGGCCTCGGATTTCCCCGACCCGGTCGTCTCCGACCTGATCGGCTCGATCTTGCTGCTCTCGACCTTCGGAGTTTCGACGTGGGTGGCGACCTCGGTCTGCGAGCCACCGATGGCTCGTACGGAGCGCCCGGAGCGCGGCCGCGCGACGGCGCGGGCCATCAACATCTGCTGGCCGCCGCCCTGATGATGGAAGTCGCAATAGGCGAAGCCCATGCCGGAGACCGAGCCGCGGAAGCTGACTTCGTCCTTCTTGTCGAGATTGAAACACGGATCGAACGGCATGCCCTTGATCGAGGCGCATACCGACTGGCCGCGAATCTGAAGGGTGTTGCCGGGCAGGCGCAGTTGGCGCACCGGGCCCGAACCGTTGAACTGCACGGCGCCGATCGCACCCATGTCATCGAGCACCCGGCCGGCGCCGCGGGTGCCGTCGAAACAGGTGAAGGTGAAAACCTTGCCGATGACGAACTTACGAGCCTCCTCGGCGGTCATCATTCCTGCAAACGCCGGCATCGCGATCGCGCCGGCCGTGACGGTTCCCAATACGAAACGCGCAAGCATGTCGAAACTCCAACTTGAACCGAGCCGCGGACGACCGCCGGTGTCCCGCCCCGTCATTCGCCCTGTCTTGCATCGATCGCTAAGAGCGAATTCCGATGGGCGAAGGACATTGGAAATCTTTGTCTTCAGTGTGGTCTGGTTCGGACATTCGCCGGGATCAGCCGCCGCAAGGTTAACGAATGTGTCTGAACCTCCACACACTTCCTGACGATCCTTTACCCGCTGCTTACCATACCAACCGTGGCAACATTGGAGCACGTTGGTTGGTAAAGTCTGAATGTCCCTAGGGAATTTTTACCACAACCCTGCCGCGAACCTGGCCGGCGATGATCTGCGGCGCCTGCGCAATGACCTGGTCAAGTGCAATTTCATGAGTGATTTCAGTTAGTTTTGCCCGATCCAAATCGCTGGCGAGCCGGTTCCAGGCGAGTTTTCGCGAGGTAACGGGGCACATCACGGAATCGATGCCGAGAAGGCACACTCCGCGCAAAATGAACGGCGCAACCGAGGACGGCAGGTCCATGCCGGCGGCGAGGCCGCAGGCCGCGATGGCGCCGCCATAGCGGGTCATCGACAGCAAGTTCGCGAGCGTGGTCGATCCGACGCTGTCGACCCCGCCTGCCCAGCGCTCCTTCGCAAGCGGCTTGGCCGGTGCCGACAGTTCGTTGCGGTCGATGACCTCAGTGGCTCCTAGCCCCTTCAGGTAGTCCGTCTCCGAAAGGCGGCCGGTCGAGGCGATGACGTGATAGCCCAGCCTGGCGAGCACCGCGGTCGCGACCGAGCCGACGCCGCCTGCGGCGCCCGTGATCACCACGGGACCGCTCTCTGGGGTCAGCCCGTGCCGTTCGAGCGCCAGGATCGCCAGCATGGCGGTGAAGCCCGCGGTTCCGATCGCCATCGCCTCGCGCGCCGAGAGCGTTTGCGGCAGCGCGACCAGCCAGTCGCCCTTGACGCGGGCCTTTTCCGCATAGGCCCCGAGATGGGTCTCCCCCATGCCCCACCCGGTGCAGATCACCTTATCGCCGGCTTTCCATTGCGGGTGGGACGACTGCTCCACCGTGCCGGCGAGATCGATACCGGGGATCATCGGAAAGCGCCGCACCACTGGCGCCTTGCCGGTCAGCGCCAGCCCGTCCTTGTAATTCAGCGACGAACATTCGACCCTGACCGTGACATCGCCTTCCATCAATTCGGCTTCATCGAACTCCGTGAGCGCGGCGGTGGTTCCTTTCACAGCCTTGTCCACTCTGATCGCCTTGAACGTCGCCACCGGCCGCTCCCTGAAATCCCTGAGGTTTCAGGGCATGTTTAGCCCATCACGCCGGCTGCGCAATGGCGCGCGCCACCGGCTTTTCGACAATCGGCAGGTTGATCACGGCGGAGAGCACGCCGAACAGGATCGAAAGCCACCAGATCGGAGTGTAGGAACCGAATTTTTCGAACACCACGCCGCCGAGAAAGACACCCAGGAAGCCCCCGACCTGGTGGCTGACGAAGGCAAAGCCGTAGAGCGTTGCAAACCAGCGCGTGCCGAACATCAGCGCGACCAGCGCGGAGGTCGGCGGCACCGTGGACAGCCAGGTCAGTCCAGAGACCGCACCGAACACGATGGCGGAGAACGACGAGATCGGCAGCGAGATGAAGGCCACGATCGACAGCGCGCGCAAAAGATAGATCGCCGACAGGATGTAGCGCTTCGGCAGGTAGTTCTGCAGCCAACCGACGCTCAATGATCCGACGATGTTGAACAGGCCGATCGCGGCGACCACCCAGCCGCCGGTCTGCGCCGGAATGCCGCGATCGACCAGATAGGCAGGCAGATGCACGGTGATGAAGGCAAGCTGAAAGCCGCAGGTGAAGAAGCCGAGCACGAGCAGCACGTAGGAGCGATGGCCGAAGGCTTCGACGAGCGCCGTCTTGAACGATTGCCGGTCGGCGGCCGGCACATTGGTCGAAATTGCCGGCGGCGTCGCAAGCGCCAGCGACAGCGGCACGATCAGGAGCATCAGGCCGGCGAACACGGTCAGTGCGGTCTGCCAGCCGAAATTGTAGATCATCGCGACGCCGAACGGGGCGAACAGGAATTGTCCGAATGAGCCGGCGGCGGTCCCGAGGCCGAGCGCGATGCCGCGCTGCTCGGCCGGCAACAGCTTGCTGAACGCTGACAGCACGAGGTTGAAAGAGCAGCCGGACAATCCGAAGCCGATCAGGACGCCCGCGCCGAGATCGAGCGCGAGCGGCGTTGCCGCATAGCGCATCAAGTGCAGGCCGCCGGCATAGAGCAGCGCGCCGACGCACATGACCCGGAGAATCCCGAAACGATCGGCGATGGCGCCCGCAAGGGGCTGGCCGAGACCCCACAGCAGGTTCTGGATAGCGAGCGCAAGACCGAACACGTCGCGGCCCCATGCAAACTCGCCGCTCATCGGCTGCACGAAGAAGCCGAGGCTGGACCGCGGGCCAAAACTCAACATGGCGATCAGACAACCGCAGGCGATGATGATGAGCGGCGTGCGCCAATTGACAGGTCCGCTCACCGGACGCAGGTCGCCTGAGGTCGTCGACATCTGGGGTTCTCTCCCTTATTGCGCGCGGACCCGAATCCGGCCGGCTCACGGGATTAATGCATCTGCATGAAAGCGCCAATCCGATTTGCGACAGAAGCTTTGTTCGCAGGGCAGCGTTGCAATTCAGCCATCCCCGACCCGGCGGATTTCCCACTGCACGCTCTGGCGGCAGGCGCGAGGACATGCTATATACGTTTTGCTCGTTATGAGAATAAGTGGATCGCGCGATCGCTGCTGAGACCGCAGGATTGATCCTGTTCGAGCTTGGTGCAGCACCAGAACATTCCGGCCTGCCACGGCCGGATTTATCGGAGCTCATATATACTCAATATGAGTATATATACGTTTCTGAGGAGGTTTCGATGCCGATTGCTGGAATTCTTGGTCCCGATGACTTGGCCATCGGAAGTCGCGGCAGCTTCACCCGTCCACCCAGCCCACAAGGCTCATCAAGCAACCGCAGGCCCGCGCTCGAATGGAACGGCGAGGTCGAACGCGCCACCGCGCATCTCTACGAGCGCGTCAGGAACGTGATCCCGCCAGTCGAGTGGCCGCTGATGGCGCCTTACGTCAAGGCGATCAACGAACTGAAGGCCGAGCGCGGCGCGGTAATCCTGGCGCACAACTATCAGACGCCGGAAATCTTCCACTGCGTCGCCGACATCACCGGCGACTCGCTGCAGCTTGCGATCGAAGCCAGCAAGGTGCAGGCCGACATCATCGTCCAGTGCGGCGTGCACTTCATGGCGGAGACCTCAAAAATTCTCAATCCGGAGAAGCGGGTCCTGATTCCGGATTCCCGCGCCGGCTGCTCGCTCGCCGCGAGCATCACCGGCGCCGACGTGCGGCTGCTGCGCGAACGTTTTCCCGGCGTGCCGGTCGTGGCCTATGTCAACACCTCGGCCGAGGTGAAGGCCGAAGTCGACATCTGCTGCACCTCGTCGAACGCGCTGCAGGTGGTCGAAAGCCTCGACGCACCGACCGTGATCTTCCTGCCCGACCAGTACCTCGCGAAATACGTGGCGTCCCAGACGCGTGTCAAGATCATCGCCTGGA
This sequence comes from Bradyrhizobium sp., assembly GCF_019244115.1. Lineage (GTDB taxonomy): Bacteria > Pseudomonadota > Alphaproteobacteria > Rhizobiales > Xanthobacteraceae > Bradyrhizobium. The sequence goes on along the minus strand of NZ_JAFATE010000244.1, from coordinate 8,694 downwards.
CCGGCGCCTGCGAGGTGCATGAGCGCTTCACCGGCGAGGAGCTGCGCGCTTATCGCGATGCGGATCCGACCGTGCAGATCATCGCGCATCCCGAATGCCCGCCGGATGTGCTCGCCGAAGCCGACTTCACCGGATCGACCGCGCACATGATCAAATGGGTGCGCGACAACCGCACGAGGCGCGTCGTCATGATCACCGAATGCTCGATGGCCGACAACGTCCAGGCCGAGCTGCCCGATGTCGAGATGGTCAAGCCGTGCAATCTATGCCCTCACATGAAGCGCATTACGCTACAGAACATCTTTGAGAGTCTGCTGTTCCTGCGCGAGGACATCGTGATCGATCCCGAGATCGCACAGCGCGCGCGGCGTTCGGTGGAGCGCATGATCAATCTGAAGCACTGACGGCGCTCCCAAAACTGAGCTGTCGTTCCGGCGCAAGCCGGGACCCATAACCCCAGGCAGAAATATTCGAGCGAAAGCCAACCGCGAGTCTCGCACAACAATTCCCACTTGTGATTATGGCTCCCCGCTTTCGCGGCGCGACGAATGCGCTGAACAGCGAGGCGACGACAAACCGGAGGACGCAATATGCGTAACCAAATTGAAGACATCCGCAACACGCCAAACGTCGTCATCGTCGGCGGCGGCCTTGCGGGATTGTTTTGTGCGCTGAAACTTGCGCCGCGGCCGGTCACAGTTATCACGGCGGCGCCGCTCGGCGAGGGTGCATCCAGCGCCTGGGCGCAGGGCGGCATCGCCGCGGCGGTCGCGGAGGGCGACAGCCCTGAGGCGCATGCCGCGGATACGATTGCGGCCGGCGCTGGTCTCGTCGACGCGGACGTCGCGCATGGCTTGGCGCGCGAGGCGCCGGCGCGCATCGACGATCTGCTGCGCTACGGCGTTCCGTTCGACCGCGACCTCGAAGGCCATCTCGCGGTCGGCCGCGAGGCCGCGCACTCGGCGCGCCGCATCGTGCATGTCCAAGGTGACCGGGCCGGACAGGCGATCCTCGCCGCGCTGACCACGGCGGTTCGTGCCACGCCTTCGATCCGGGTCGTCGAGGGCTACCTCGCCGAGGAGCTTCTCACCGCGGACGGCGCGGTCACCGGACTGCGGCTGCGCAAGGCCGGCGATCCCATCGCCAAGCCCGTGACGATCGCGGCCCGTGCGATCGTGCTCGCCACCGGCGGCATCGGTCATCTCTACGCGGTGACGACCAATCCGCCTGAAGCGCGCGGCCTCGGCCTTGCGATTGCGGCGCGCGCCGGTGCCGTCATCGCCGATCCCGAATTCGTGCAGTTCCATCCGACCGCGATCATGGTCGGGCGCGATCCCGCGCCGCTTGCGACCGAGGCGCTGCGCGGCGAAGGCGCGGTCCTGATCAACGGCAATGGCGAGCGCTTCATGCAAGCCGTCCATCCGTTGGCCGAACTCGCTCCGCGCGACATCGTGGCGCGCGGCGTGTTCGCGGAGGTGGCTGCCGGCCGCGGCGCATTCCTCGACGCACGCGACGCACTCGGCGCGCGCTTCGCCGAAAAATTCCCGACCGTCCATGCGAGCTGCCGGGCCGCCGGCATCGATCCGGCGCGAGAACCGATCCCGGTCGCGCCGGCCGCGCATTATCACATGGGCGGCATCGCCGTCGACGCGCGTGGCCGCAGTTCGGTGCAGGGCCTGTGGGCTGCCGGCGAAGTGTCGTGCACCGGCGCGCATGGCGCCAATCGGCTCGCGTCCAACTCGCTGCTGGAAGCCGTGGTCTACGCCGCGCGGATCGCGGAGGACATCTTGGGCTGCGAGATCCCCTCGCCTGCGCATCTTGCGGAGCAGCCTGTGCCGCGCAACTGCGCGTTCCCCGCGCTGGCGGCCCAGAACCTTCGCGCCATGATGACCTCGCATGTCGGCGTGGTCCGTGATCGCGAGCGCCTCGCTGAGGCGGTGCGCAGCTTTGCCGCGATCGAGCGCGACACCGGCAACATTGCCCTCCGCAACATGGCGATCACGGCGCTGCTGGTCGCCGCCGCGGCGTTCGCACGGCGGGAAAGCCGCGGCGGACACTATCGATCCGACCATCCGACCGAGAGCCCCCTTGCCCGGCGCACCATGACGACCCTCGTCCAAGCGCGCGAGATCGCGGACCGCCTCGCGGAACTGAAGCGAACGCCGCAGCCAATCACAGCATGAATGGAACCAACCCATGACGACGATCTCAGCCCTCCTGCACCCTGACGCCTTTCTCTCGCCGCTCGCGATCGACGCCGCCGTGCTGCGCGCGCTCGACGAAGATCTCGGCCGCGCCGGCGACATCACTTCGATCGCCACCATTCCCGAAGACACGAGAGCGCGCGCGGTCATGGTGGCGCGCCAGGCCGGCGTGATCGCGGGCCTGCCGCTTGCCTTCGCGACGCTTCACAAGCTTGCGCCCGATATCGAGATCGCGGCGCATTGCCGCGACGGTGCGGAAGTGGCGAAAGGCACGCATCTCCTGACCATCGCGGGACCCGCTCGCGCGGTGCTCACCGCCGAACGCACCGCGCTCAATTTCGTCGGGCGCCTCTCCGGCGTCGCCACGCTCACCGCGGACTACGTCCGTCGCGCCGCGGGGACAAACATGCGCATCTGCTGCATCCGCAAGACCACGCCGGGCCTGCGCGCGCTGGAAAAGTACGCCGTGCGCTGCGGCGGCGGTTTCAACCACCGCTTCGGCCTCGATGATGCGATCCTGATCAAGGACAACCACATCGCGGTCACCGGCGGCATCCGCCCGGTGCTGGAGCGCGCCCGCGCGCATGCCGGCCATCTCGTCGCGGTCGAGATCGAGGTCGATACGCTGGCGCAGCTCCGCGAGGTGCTCGACACTGGCCTCGCCGACGTCGTGCTGCTCGACAACATGGATATCCCAACGCTGACGGAGGCGGTGAAGATCGCGCAAGGCCGCCTTGTGCTGGAGGCCTCCGGCGGTGTCACACTGGATTCCATCGCCAAGATCGCGGCGACCGGCGTCGACTACGCGTCCTCAGGAGCACTGACGCATTCCGCACCGAGTTTCGACGTCGCGCTTGATATCGAGGTGTGACGTTTGACGCCGTCATTGCGAGCGAAGCGAAGCAATCCGGAGATGCCTCAGCAGGAAACATTCTGGATTGCTTCGGCGCGGAGCCTGTCATCGGGCCGCGCATCGCGCGGACCCGTTGGCGCCTCGCAATGACGGCAAGTGCTATCGCCTGACCGAATTCGGATTGATTTCCGCTTCGCTCTTGGCTTCCTCGGCGAGTTCCTGCGAGATGGCCGCGGTCTGCGCCGGCGTGCCCCAGCTCGGTGCCTCGCTGCCGTCGCCCCAGGCCTTCGGCCGATAGAAGGTGTGGACGCCATAGCGGTACAGCTTCTTCATCTCGCCGACCCAGGAGGGGCGCACATAATAGGCGTGATAATGCGTCGACTTGCCCACTTCAGGGAGCCAGATCAGACCGTCGAGCATCGCCTTGGCGATCTTTTTGGCGCGCTCCCACATGTCGGGCTCGCGGATCACGTCGGTATTGCTTTCGCAGGCGAAGGTGAACTGGCAGACGGTATGCCGGTACTTGCTCTGATAGACCACGGCGCACACCGTGCTGGGGTAGAAGCCGGAAAACGCGCGGTTCAGCACCACCTGCGCCACGGCGATCTGGCCGCGCACCGCCTCGCCGCGCGCCTCGAAATAGACCGCTTCGGCCAGGCATTTTTCGGATTTCGCCCGCAGCTTCGCATCGAGCAGGCCGAGCCGTTCGGCCGGCGTCCTCGTGCGCTGGTCGTCGGCATTGACTTCGCCCTTCGGCGCGATGCTTTCTCCGGCCTTCGACGCAGCGTCCGGCACCTGCGGCAGTTTGAGATCGGGATCGGGAACGACGATCAGCGGCTCCTCGCCGGGCCGCCAGCGCTCCATGCTCCCGGTCGCGCCACCCAGCGAGGCGTTGCCGAAATAGAGGCTCGCGGTCTTGATGTTGAAGCCGTCGCGCGAGGTCCCCTGATCGGCGCCGATCCCGGTCGAATCCGGCGCCGCCTTCAACTCGTCGAGCCGCTGCTGTTCGACCGTCGCCGAGACGTCATATTGCGGCAGCGGCGCCGCGTTCAGCGCGGCCTGCAATTCGGGATCGAGCGGCGTCGCGCCGCTCGCGCCAGCCTCCGCTGTCCTGGCGCCGAACACCGAGGCATTCGAGTTTGCCGGATCCTCCTTGGCGGGCGCGGCTGGCGCCGGCGCCGCGGGCTCGGGAGTGTTTTGTGGCGTGACGACGAGCCGGTCGCCTTTCAGCGCCCGGTTGACGGTTGGGAAATCGGAGGCCTGATAGCGCGATGGAACCTGCAGCGCGGGATTGCGCGGCAGCGCGCCCGTGACGTCAATGCCCTGCGGATCGAGGCTCGCCAGCCGATAGGCGGCGGCTTGCGGCGTGGAGGCTCCGATCGGAACGGAGAAGCTGTAGGTGGCAAGCTGGATCGATGAGGCGCCTGCGAAGGCACGCTTCTGCCAGCGCTCGGCGACGCCCGGTTGGCGCGCCAGCAAGGAGCCGATGTCCTGATATCCGGTCTCGGTCGGCATCAATGCGAAGAGACAGAGACCGAATCCGAAGGACGCGAACCGCGCGCCCTTCGGATGGTTACGCAACACAAGCATCAGTTACGCTCACGCAACGCTTACTTATCGAGCCGAATTTCAGTGCATCCGTAAAATTCGACCGTTTCTGTTGGTAACGAATTTTGGTTGCCGGGGCGTTAATCCACGTTGCAGAGGAGACACAGACAAGACGCGAAGTTGTAGACCACGATCACACCAAAAACATTGGTAAATGGCCGCTCGACGCGAGTGGTAAAGATCCGGTCAACGAAGAAGGTGAAAAAAATCCGCGCGGCCGTGCCAATCCGGGACAGCATGATAGCGACTGAGTCGTCATTCCGGGGCGCGAGTGAAACGAGCGAAGCTAAGGTGGGCAAGGCGCGCTTGTGCCCATCAACGATGGAGCGCGCGTCTCGGTGGGCACGCTTCGCTTTGCCCACCCTACTGATTTCGACTTGCTTACGCCGTGCTCGTCACCTGCTTGCCGAGCGCGGCCTGCGCGGCGGCGAGGCGCGCAATCGGCACGCGATAGGGCGAGCACGAGACGTAGTTCAGCCCGATCTCGTGGCAGAATGCCACCGAGGCGGGGTCGCCGCCATGCTCGCCGCAGATGCCGACCTTCAGGTCACGCCGGGTTTTGCGGCCGCGCTCCACGCCAATCTTGACGAGCTCGCCGACGCCCTCGCGATCGAGCGAGATGAACGGATCGATCTCCAAAATCCCTTTCGCGACGTAGGCGCCGAGGAAGCTCGCGGCATCGTCGCGGCTGATGCCGTAGGTCGTCTGCGTTAGATCGTTGGTGCCGAACGAGAAGAACTCGGCGCTCTTGGCGATGTCGCCGGCGAGCAGGCAGGCGCGCGGCAGCTCGATCATGGTGCCGACCTGATAGGTGAGCTTTTTGCCGGTCTCGCGCATCACGGCCTGTGCCGTGGCATCGATCCGCGCCTTGACGAGATCGAGCTCGGCCTTGGTCGCGATCAGCGGCACCATCACCTCGAGCCCGACCGCCTCGCCGGTGCGCTTTTGCGCTTCCACCGCAGCCTCGAATATCGCGCGCGCCTGCATCTCGGCGATCTCCGGATAGGCGATCGCGATGCGGCAGCCGCGGAAGCCGAGCATCGGATTGAACTCGGCAAGCTCGCGGGCGCGATCGGCGAGCCGGCGCGGATCGGTGTTCATGGCGCGCGCGACTTCCTCGATCTCCGCGGTGGTATGCGGCAAGAACTCGTGCAGCGGCGGATCGAGCAGCCGGATCGTCACCGGCAGCCCCTTCATGATCTCGAACAGCTCGATGAAATCGGCGCGCTGCATCGGCAAGAGGCGCGACAGCGCGGCGCGGCGGACCTGCTCTTCCTCGGCCAGAATCATCTCGCGCACAGTGCGGATTCGGGTCTCCTCGAAGAACATGTGCTCGGTGCGGCAGAGCCCGATGCCCTCGGCGCCGAACTTGATCGCGGTGCGCGCGTCCTCGGGCGTATCGGCATTGACGCGGACGCCGATCTTGCGCGCCTCGTCGGCCCAGCCCATCAGCGTGCCGAACTCGCCCGACAGCTCCGGCTCGATCATCGGCATGCGGCCGGCGAGCACCTGGCCCATCGAGCCGTCGATGGTGATGACGTCGCCGGTCTTGAAGGTACGCGAGCCGATGCTCATGGTGCCGCGGCCGTAATCGACGCGGATCGAACCGCAGCCGGAGACGCAGGGTTTTCCCATGCCACGCGCCACCACGGCGGCATGCGAGGTCATGCCGCCGCGGGTGGTCAGAATGCCTTCGGCCGCGTGCATGCCGTGAATGTCTTCCGGCGAGGTCTCGATCCGCACCAGGATGACCTTGTGGCCGTCGGCCTGCAGTTTGGCAGCTTCATCCGAGGAGAACACGATCTCGCCCGACGCAGCGCCGGGCGAGGCCGGCAGGCCCGTCGCGATCACGTCGCGCTTGGCGGCGGGATCGATGGTCGGATGCAAGAGCTGATCGAGCGAAGCCGGGTCGATCCGCGACACCGCGTCCTTCTGCGAGATCAGGCCCTCATTGGCGAGCTCGACCGCGATCTTAAGCGCCGCCTTCGCGGTGCGCTTGCCGGAGCGGGTCTGCAACATCCACAATTTGCCGCGCTCGACCGTGAACTCCATGTCCTGCATGTCGCGGTAATGCTTTTCCAGCATCGTATAGATCCGCGTCAGCTCCTCGAACGCCTCGGGCATCGCGGTTTCCATCGACGGCTTGTCGGAGCCGGATTCCTCGCGCGCCTCCTCGGTGATGTCCTGCGGGGTCCGGATGCCGGCGACGACGTCCTCGCCCTGCGCGTTGATCAGGAACTCGCCGTACAGCTTGCTTTCGCCGGTCGAGGGATTACGCGTGAACGCAACGCCGGTCGCCGAGGTCTCGCCCATGTTGCCGAACACCATGGCCTGCACATTGACCGCGGTGCCCCAGGATTCCGGAATGTCGTGCAGCTTGCGGTAGGTCACCGCACGCGCGTTCATCCAGGATGAAAACACCGCGCCGATCGCACCCCAGAGCTGGTCGTGCGGATCCTGCGGAAATTCCTTGCCGGTCTCCTGCGCCACCGCCTCCTTGTAGCGGCCGACCAGTTCGACCCAGTCCTCGGCCGACAGGTCGGTGTCGAGCTGATAGCCCTGGCTGTCCTTGAAGGTGTCGAGGATGTCCTCAAAATGATGATGTTCGAGGCCGAGCACGACGTCGGAATACATCGTGATGAAGCGCCGGTAGCTGTCATAGGCAAAGCGCCGGTCGCCGGACATTTCGGCGAGGGCTTCGACCGTCGTGTCGTTCAGCCCCAGGTTGAGCACGGTGTCCATCATGCCGGGCATCGACGCGCGGGCGCCCGAGCGCACCGACACCAGCAGCGGATTCTCGGCATCGCCGAATGCCTTGCCGGTCAGCTTGCCGACGTGATCGAGGGCCTTCTCGACCTGCGCCTTCAACTCCTTCGGATAGGTCTTGTCGTGCTCATAGAAATAGGTGCAGACCGAGGTCGGGATGGTGAAGCCGGGCGGCACCGGCAGGCCGAGATTGGCCATCTCGGCGAGGTTGGCGCCCTTGCCGCCCAGAAGGTCTTTCAGGCCCGCTTTGCCCTCGGCCTTACCGTCGCCGAACGTATAGACCCATTTATTCGGCTTCACGGCCTCGGCCACAGGCGCCTTGGAGGGCGCGGCCTTCTTGGCCGGCTTTGCGGCGACAGCCTTTGCTGCCGGCGCCTTTACAGCGGGGGCTTTGGCGGCCGGTTTTGGGGCGCTCTTCTTCACCGCCTGGCGGGCGCTCGCGGGCGGCGCGGCCTTGGCTCGGGCCTGCGGGGATGACTTTGATTTCATAGCGGTTTTCTTCAATCTGGAAGCGGCTTTGGCCATGATCTACATCAATCCGCGAAAGTGTGAGGAATTTGCGCGCCTTACACCATTTTGAACGGTTCCGCGCAAGGCGGCTGCCAGCGGAATCTGGGCATTAAAGGTGCAACCAACGGAGTAGGCCGAGCCCGATCAGGCCGTTCAGGATCAGGAAGATGGCCACGATGAAGTTGAGCAGCCGCGGCATGATCAGGATCAGCACGCCAGCGATCAGCGACATGATCGGTGTAATATGGGCAACCGTGAGGGTCATCAGTCCAACTCGCTGCTGAGGAGATTTTCGGGAAAGGCGATTCGGGGACGGCCATCTTAGCTACGCGCATCGCCTGGGCATAGAATACGCCTGTGGCGTCAATGCGGTTCCCCTGATCGGAACGATCGGCCCACGACCACGTGCCGCAGGGCGGGAACGATGCGCGACGAGATGCATTGGGTTTCCTGAGATTGCGGCCCGGCGCGAGCCGGATCGCATTGATCATGAGGAGTTGGCCTTATGCGAAACAAGACACTTGCTGCTCTGACACTCGCGGCCGTCATCGCGCTCCCTGTGGCGGCGCAGGCCCAGGGATATACGACCGGCGCCGTGCGGGGACCGGCCGTCATCCTCGATGACGACGCCGGGATAGCGGTCGAACAGCGGCCGGCGTTTCGCGAATATGTGATCCGCGAGCGCATCCCCAACTACACCATGCCGGAACGCGTGATCGTCGGCGGCATTCTCCCCGAAACCGGCGTGACCTA
>NZ_JAFATE010000159.1 GCF_019244115.1 Bradyrhizobium sp. | reverse complement strand
ATGCGCGGCTCGGCGCCGGCGACTGGATGGTCGTTGAAGCCGACGAGAGCGACGGCACGTTCTTGAAACTGCCAGCCGATGTCGTCATCGTCACCAATATCGACCCCGAGCATCTCGATCACTTCAAGACATTTGAGGCAATCCAGGAGGCGTTCCGCAATTTCATCGAGAACGTGCCGTTCTACGGCTTTGCTGTGATGTGCACTGATCATCCTGTCGTGCAGACACTGGTCGGCAAAATCGAGGATCGCCGCATCATCACCTATGGCGAAAACCGCGAGGCCGATGCGCGGCTGATCGGGCTGACGCCGATCGGCGGCGGCTCGAAATTTTCGATTCTGATTCGCGATCACAAGACCGATACCAGGCACGAGATCGCCGACATCATGCTGCCGATGCCGGGACAACACAATGCGTTGAATGCCACGGCGGCGATTGCGGTTGCGCACGCGCTCGGCGCCTCCGATGACGCGATTCGTCACGCGATGGCAACGTTCGGCGGGGTCAAGCGGCGCTTCAGCCGCACCGGCGAAGCGGGCGGCATCACCGTGATCGACGATTATGGCCACCACCCCGTCGAGATCGCCGCCGTGCTGAAGGCGGCGCGCGGATCGACCAACGGCAAGATCATCGCAGTGGTGCAGCCGCATCGCTATACGCGGCTGCAGTCATTGTTCGAGGAATTTTGCTCCTGCTTCAACGATGCCGACGCCGTCGTTGTCGCCGAGGTCTATGCGGCCGGCGAGGCGCCGATCGACGGCATCGACCGCGACCATTTCGTGCAGGGGCTTCGCGCCCATGGCCATCGCGAGGTGGTGCCGCTGCAAAAGCCCGCCGAGCTTGCCGGCATCGTCAAGAACCTGGCGCATTCCGGCGATCTCGTCGTCTGCCTCGGCGCCGGCAGCATCACCCAATGGGCCTATGCGCTGCCCGCCGAATTGAAGGCGCTGGGATAACGTGGCGACCTTTCCCGACATCACGCCCGAACTGAAAGCCGCGATGCCGGATTTGCGCGGGCGATTGCTGGCGAATGAGAGCCTCGCGCCTTTGACTTGGTTCCGCGTTGGAGGTTGCGCGCAGGTCTTGTTCACGCCGGCGGACGAGGATGACCTCGCTTATTTCCTGAAGAACCTACCGGGCGAGCTTGCCGTTACGGTGGTCGGCGTCGGCTCCAATCTGATCGTGCGCGACGGCGGCGTTTTGGGCGTGGTGATCCGCCTCTCGCCGCGCGGGTTTGGTGAAGCGACGGCCGAAGATGACATCATCAGCGCGGGAACCGCTGTTCTCGACAAGCGCGTTGCCGAAGTTGCCGCCGCTGCAAGCCTTTCGGATCTGGAATTTTTTTTCGGCATTCCCGGCACCGTCGGCGGCGCACTGCGCATGAATGCCGGCGCCAATGGCGCGGAGACCAAGGACGTGCTGATCGACGCGGTCGGCATCGACCGCGCCGGCAACAAGCATATCCTCACCAACGCTGACATGAAGTTCGTCTATCGCGCGAGCGGCATTGATCCCGGCATCATCTTCACCTCGGCGCGCTTTCGCGGCACGGCGGCTGCGCCCGAGTCGATCCGCGCACGGATGAACGAGGTCCAGACCCACCGCGAGACCGCACAGCCGATCCGCGACAAGACCGGCGGCTCGACCTTCAAGAATCCGCCCGGCAACAGCGCCTGGAAGCTGATCGATGCCGCCGGCTGCCGCGGCCTCCGCGTCGGTGGCGCGCAGGTCTCCGAGATGCATTGCAATTTTTTGATCAATACCGGCAATGCGACCGGGCATGATATCGAGACGCTGGGCGAGACCGTTCGCGCGCGGGTGAAGGAAACGTCGGGAATCGAGCTGCAGTGGGAAATCAAGCGGATCGGGATTCCAGGTTAGAGTCATTCCGGGGCGCGAGCGTCAGTGAGCGAACTATGGTGCGCAATTGCGCACCTGAGAATCCAGAGGTGTGGCGCGAGATTCCGGGTCCGATGCTTCGCATCGCCCCGGAATGACGAAAGAAACGAGACGATGCGAATCACCATTCTGTTTGGCGGGACCAACAAGGAGCGGCTGGTGTCGGTCGCCTCGGCGCAGGCGCTTTGTGAGGCGCTGCCCGACGCCGACCTGTGGTTCTGGGACGCCGATGACAGCGTTCATGCGACGCAAGCTAAAACCTTGACCGCGCATACCCGGCCGTTCGAGCATGATTTCAAGCCCGACGGCCGTGGCATTGCGCGCACGATCGAGGACGCGCTGGATCAGGCCAGAGCCGATGATCGCCTGCTGGTGCTCGGCCTGCATGGGGGACGCGCGGAGAATGGCGAACTCCAGGCCGCCTGCGAAATCCGCGGCATTCCTTTCACTGGCTCAGGTTCGGCGTCCTCGAACCTCGCCTTCGACAAGGTCGCGGCCAAGCGCTTCGTCGCGATCGCCGGCGTGAAGGCGCCTGTGGGCGTCGCGCTCGCCGACATCGAGGAGGCGCTCGCCGAACATGGCCGGCTGATTGCAAAGCCCACGCATGACGGTTCGAGCTACGGGCTGATCTTCGTCAACGCGAAACAGGATCTCGTCGCTGTGCATACCGCGGCCAAGAGTGAAGGCTATTTGATCGAGCCATTCATCGCAGGCATCGAGGCGACCTGCGGGGTGCTGGAGCAGCCGGACGGCGCGATCCTTTCATTGCCGCCGATCGAAATCGTCCCTGCCGAGGGCGTGTTCGATTATCACGCAAAGTACATCGCCAAGGCGACGCAGGAGATCTGCCCGGGCCGCTTCGCGCCGGAGGTCACCGCCGCCCTCCAGGAGAACGCGATCAGGGCGCATCGCGCGTTGTCGTGCACCGGTTATTCGCGGTCCGATTTCGTCGTCTCGGAAAAGGGCATCATCTATCTCGAAACCAATACCTTGCCGGGACTGACCAAGGCTTCGCTTTATCCGAAGGCGCTCAAGGCCCAGGGCATCGGTTTTGCCGATTTTCTGCAACAACAAATCGTGCTGGCCGAGCGGCGAACGCGGAAGTAGCAGGGCGGAAGAGTGGTACCATGTTCCGGTATCGCCCAATGGGACACCGGTAAAATACTTAAAAATTTGGCTCAAACTCCTCAAAAGGCGGGAGAAAAAATCCCGCATCCGCACCAGTTTTACCTTTTGTTTACCAGGACGTCCGAAGGTTAACGCCGGCGGCGCATGTGGCGCTGGGCTTGCCGGGCGCGACCTCCTTGCGGATTTTCCGCTTCGACCACCGTCGACACCGTCCGGCAAGCTCAGAACGTCACCGGTTCCGTGGAGCCCCGCAAGCTTGCTGCGGGACGACATTTTGACTGACGAGCTGGTGCAATGGATGGTGCAGGACGCCTCGCTGCGACGCTGAGGCCCAAAGCTGACCTCAAGGCGGCCGCCCTTGGCGCCGTGATCCTGCTGCGCGAGCGGCTGGGATGGTCGCGCACGCGCCCCGCCAGACGATCGGGAAGCGCGCCAGCCAGAGTGGCGGAACGAAAGCCGCCGCCGCGCTTCGTCACGCAGATTGAGCGCTATCTGCCGCAGCGGGTCGGGGTCGCTGCGACCGTTCTGATGCTGCTCGGCAGCGCCGGTTTCGGCGTCGTCAAGGGTGGTCATCTCGACGATCTGACCGTGGCCTTCAGCGATACCCGCAACGCGCTCGCCAATTCGGCCGGCTTCCGCATCACCGCGGTTGCAATCAAGGGCCGCAAGCAGCTCAGCCAGGACGAAATCCTGGCGATCGGCGGCGTCACCGGGCGTTCGTCGCTGCTGTTCCTCGATGCCGGTGCGGTGCGCGGCCGACTGAAAGCCAATCCGTGGATCGCGGATGCCACGGTGCAGAAATTCTATCCCGGCCAGCTGCAGATCGACATCGTCGAGCGCAAGGCATTCGCGCTGTGGCAGCAGGACGGCCACCTCGCGGTGATCGCGGATGACGGCGCGGTGCTGGAGCCTTATGTCTCGCGCCGTTTCATCACGCTGCCGCTCGTGGTCGGCAAGGGCGCCGAATCTCGCGCCCGCGACTTCCTCGCGCTGCTGGCGCGCTATCCGCAGGTTCGCGAGGCGACCAAGGCCGCAGTCTTCGTCGGCGAACGGCGCTGGAATTTGCGGCTCAAGGATGGGCTCGACATCCGCCTGCCGGAACACGACCTCGACAAGGCGCTCGCCGAACTGAGCCGGCTCGACCAGGAAGATCATTTGTTCTCTCGCGACATCGTCGCAGTCGACATGCGTCTGCCGGACCGCCTGACTGTGCAGCTGTCCGATGACGCGGCAAAAGCCCGCGAGGACCTGTTCAAGGACAAGAAGCCCAAGAAGAAGGCCGGTGACGCATGAGCGGCCTCAATAACGCCCAGGCTCCCAAGACGCGCCCGACGCCCTCGCGGCGCATTGCGCTCGCAGCCTCGCTCGACATCGGCACCAGCAAGATCGCCTGCATGATCGCGCGGCTCCGGCCGTGTCCGGCGAACGGTGCGCTGCGCGGCCGCAGTCATGCCGCCGAGCTGATCGGCTACAGCCAGATCCAGTCACGTGGCGTCAAGGCCGGCGCCGTGGTCGACATGGCCGAGTGCGAACAGGCGGTTCGGCAGGCGGTGTCGCTGGCCGAGCGCATGGCCAAGGTGCGGGTCGAGTCGGTGCTGGTCTCGGTCGCCGGCGGACGGCCAATGGGACAATTGATCGAGGCCGCAGCCGACGTGCGCGGCGGCACTGTCACGCAAGCGGATGTGACCCGGGTCACCTCGACTGGCATGCGCCACGCCACCGGCGAGGGCCGCACCGTGCTGCATGCACTGCCAGTCGGCTACACGCTGGATGGGGTGAAGGGCATTCGCGATGCCAGGGGCATGGTGGCACGGCAGTTCGGCGTCGACATGCAAGTGGTCACGGCCGACGCGACGGTGGTGCGCAATCTGATGCTGGTTGTCGAGCGCTGCCATCTCAATGTCGAAGCCATGGCGGCGAGCCCGTATCTTGCCGGCCTCTCGGTCCTGACCGATGACGAGGCCGATCTCGGCGCCGCTGTTGTCGAGATGGGCGCGGGCACCACGACGATGGCGATCTACTCAGGTGGGCGTTTCGTGCACGCCAGCGGTTTTGCGGTCGGCGGAGCGCACATCACCATGGACCTTGCACGTGGCTTGAGCGTATGCATTGCGGATGCAGAGCGAATCAAGACGTTATATGGCACCGTGTTGACCGGCGGGTCCGACGCGCGTGAGCTGATGTCCGTACCGGCGGGGGATGGGCAGGATGTACCCCAGATCGTATCACAGGCCACGATTGCCAATATCGTCCGCCACCGTGCGGAGGAGATTTTTGAAATGGTCCGGGACCGGCTTGCGGATTCTCCCTTTGCAGCGGAGCCCAGGGGGCAGGTCGTCTTGAGCGGCGGGGCCTCGCAACTTACCGGCCTCGTTGAACTCGCAACCCAGACTCTCGGCCGTCCGGTGCGCATCGGCCGGCCGCTCGGCTTCGGCCGGCTGCCCAGTGAGGCGAAGACTGCGTCGTTCGCGGTCCCCACCGGGCTGCTGGTCTATCCGCAATACGCTCAGCTCGAACATGTCGAACCGCGGCATACGCGGCAGCTCGGAACAGGGACCGACGGCGGCTATTTCGGAAAGGTTGGACGATGGCTTCGCGAGGGCTTCTGATGACCCGTTTCCATTCCCTACGAATTTCAACATCTCCCGCGCCCGGCGGCCGGGGCGAACCCACGCTCGCGTAATCGAGAGGCACCCATGGCAGTCAACATCACCCCTCCTGACATCCACGAGCTGAAGCCGCGGATCACCGTGTTTGGCGTCGGCGGCGCGGGCGGCAACGCCGTCAACAACATGATCACCGCGGGGCTTCAGGGCGTCGATTTCGTCGTCGCCAACACCGATGCCCAGGCGCTGACCATGTCGAAGGCGCCGCGCATCATCCAGATGGGCACGCAGGTGACCCAGGGGCTGGGCGCGGGCTCGCAGCCCGAGGTCGGCGCCGCCGCCGCCCAGGAAGTCCTCGATGAGATCCGCGATCATCTCTCGGGTGCCAACATGGTGTTCGTGACCGCCGGCATGGGCGGCGGCACCGGCACCGGTGCGGCGCCGGTGATCGCCAAGCATGCGCGGGACCTGGGCATCCTCACGGTCGGCGTCGTCACAAAGCCGTTTCATTTCGAGGGTGCGCGCCGCATGCGCACCGCGGAGGCCGGCATCGCCGAGCTGCACAAGGTGGTCGACACGCTGCTGATCATCCCGAACCAGAATCTGTTCCGGGTCGCCAACGAGAAGACCACTTTTGCCGACGCCTTCGCGATGGCCGACCAGGTGCTGTATTCGGGCGTTGCCTGCATCACCGACCTGATGGTCAAGGAAGGCCTGATCAACCTCGACTTCGCCGACGTGAGGGCGGTGATGAGGGAGATGGGCAAGGCGATGATGGGCACCGGCGAGGCCTCCGGCGACAAGCGCGCGTTGACCGCGGCCGAGGCCGCGATCGCCAACCCGCTGATCGACGATTCCTCGATGAAGGGCGCGCGTGGTCTCTTGATCTCCATCACCGGCGGCAAGGATCTGACGCTGTTCGAGGTCGACGAGGCCGCGACGCGGATCCGCGAA
Source organism: Bradyrhizobium sp. (assembly GCF_019244115.1). GTDB lineage: Bacteria > Pseudomonadota > Alphaproteobacteria > Rhizobiales > Xanthobacteraceae > Bradyrhizobium. The sequence goes on along the minus strand of NZ_JAFATE010000159.1, from coordinate 7,127 downwards.
GAGGTCGACCAGGACGCCAACATCATCGTCGGCGCCACCTTCGATGAAGCGCTCGACGGCGTGATTCGCGTCTCGGTCGTCGCCACCGGCATCGAGCAGGCGGCCATCGCCCGCGCCGTGACCGCGTCATCGGCCCCGTCCGCGCCTACAGCACCTGCTGCCACGCCAAGCACCGCCGGCGGCACGTCGGAAAGCCGCCTTGCTGATCTGACGGCGCGGCTGCGTGCAGACAACCAGCGCCTTGCCGAGCGGGCTGCCAAGCTCGAGGCCCAGCCGATGCCGGCCACAGCTCCGCAGCAGCCGCGCCCCAGCGTCAATATCGAGCGCGCGGCGCTGGCGGCGATTGCCGCCGCCGTCTCGCCCGAGGCGCCTGCTGCGTCAGCCGCTGCCGCTCAGCCCGTCTCCTATGGCGACGTCACGGTGCGGCCGATCGCCCAAAAGCCCTCGCTGTTCCCCGATCCCGAGACGCCGCGTCCCGAGTTGGCCGAGCCCACCACGCCGCCGGAAACGTTCATTCCGCAACTCGCCGAGCGGCCGCCGGTGCGCGCCCCGCGCATGCCGAAGTTCGAGGACCTGCCGATGCCGGCCCAGGCCGAGATTCGCCAGGCCCGCGGTGAGCCCGAGGAGGAGCATCCGCAGAAGGGCCGCCTGTCGCTGCTGCAGCGACTCGCCAATGTTGGTCTCGGCCGTCGCGATGAAGAGACCGAGCCTCCGGTGGCTGGCCGCGCGTCCGGTCCTGCCATGCCCGCGATGCCGGCCATGCCGCCGCTGCCGGATCGGAAGCCGCAGCGCACCGTCGCCCAGCAGATCGCGGCCAATGAGCCGGTATCGGAATATGCCCGCCGTCCGGCTCCGCAGGGCCTTGATAACCATGGCCGCCCGGCGCCTGTGGCGCCGGCGCCACAGGGTGACGATCATTTGGATATCCCGGCATTCCTGCGCCGGCAGTCGAACTGAGAATTGTTACAATGGAGACTGTGGAAAAGGTCCCGGCGCCCGGCGCCGGGACCTTTGCTTTTGGCCCGTAATTTTTCTGGTCTTTTTTCTCAAATCACTGATTTTAAATGATTAATCGTTTTATGTAGGGTTCGGTGACAAGCTGTGGATTACTCGCGTCAGTTGCAGAATTTGGTCGACCTTTGGCGCGATTGCGGCAGAGATAGGGTAACAATCCGTAAAGAAGCGTGAGTTGAGCTGTTCGGGGCTCTGACTAAGGTTCTGACGTGACTTGGGGAGCTTGAGCCTGAGTCGGCCGCGGGGATTGGCCGATCCAAGACTTAAGCTGGTTTCGTGGGCGGTTCTCGGATGAAATTTGGTCGGCAGACAACGCTTCGTGCGCAAGCCACCGTTACCGGTGTGGGCGTCCACACCGCTACACCTGTCAGCCTCACCATTGGACCTGCACCGGTTGATGCCGGTTTTATTTTTGTCCGCAGCGGCACTGATGGACGCGACCGCGAAGTTCATGCCAAGGCCGACGCCGTGGTTGCGACGCAGCTCGCGACGGTGCTCGGCGACCGCAACGGTCCGGTGGTGTCGACGGCGGAGCATGTGCTGGCGGCCCTGCGTGGCATGGGTATCGACAATGCGATGATCGAGATCGACGGCCCCGAAGTTCCGATCATGGATGGCAGCGCCGCCGCGTTCGTCTCCGCCATCGATCAGGCCGGAATTGTCAGCCAGTCCGCGTCGCGCCGCTTCATCCAGGTCTTGAAGCCTGTGCAGGTGGCGATGGGCGATTCGTTCGGCGAGTTGCGCCCCTACGCCTCCGGGTTTCGCGCCGAGATCGAAATCAATTTCACCAACCCGCAGATTGGTCGCCAGATCTACGCGCTTGATCTCAGCCCCGAGACGTTCCGCCGGGAGGTATCCCGCGCCCGCACCTTCGGTTGCATGAGCGATGTGGCCAGGCTGTGGAGCGCCGGCTTCTCGCTCGGCGCCTCGTTCGAGAACACGGTCGTGTTCGACGAGACGCGCCTGCTCAATCCCGAAGGCCTGCGCTTTGCGGACGAATGTGCCCGTCACAAGGTTTTGGACGCCATCGGCGATCTCGCGCTGGCCGGTCTGCCGCTGCTCGGCGCCTATCGTTCGGTCCGTGGTGGCCACAAGCTCAACCACGCCGTGCTGACCTCGCTGCTGGCCGATCGCTCCGCCTGGCGGGTGGTCGAAGCCGAGACCGCGCGCCGCGTGCGCAGCCACGCCGAACTCGGCAGCGGCATGGTCGGGGGCATGGTCGCCCCGGCCTTTGGGCCGGACGTGTCCTGATGGTTGTTTCTGTTTCGAATTGCGCGTGCCGTTGAAGCATTGTGAAATCGCGCTTTTTTTCCCCAAACTGGTCCGTGAAGAGACGGATCGAGGTGCCTTAATCCGGGCGAATTGCCTGCCTATGTGGTTGGTTAACGGAGTTTTTTCGGCTACATAGGCCCTGGCTGCGTTGAAGCATGATCCGGACCCGGAGGGCCGCGTTAGCGCAAAGTGCGCAGCGGTTTTCCCGAAAGATCATGCTCAAGAACAACGTGAAGCGCGATAGCCATTGCGCTTCAGCTGCCAAGGCCAGGGCAATCAGCGCGTCCACGACACATAAAGTCGTGGACCGCGCGGCAGGCGACGGGTTTGAAAGGCTCATGTCAGGACAGAATTTGACGCGCAGGCTGCGCGGCCTCTTCGTCAGCACCAGACGGCTGAGGCTTGCTGCATCGCTGGTTGCGCTTGCGATTCCCTTGAGCGGCTGCGGCACCGGCGCGCTCTGGGACAAGTTCATGGCGAAGGACGACACCTTCAACGAGGAGCCGGCGGACAAGCTCTACAATGAGGGCTTGTACCTGATGAATGAGCGGCACGATAACAAGGCAGCCTCCAAGAAGTTCGAGGAGGTCGACCGCCAGCATCCCTATTCCGACTGGGCTCGCAAATCGCTCCTGATGTCGGCCTATGCGTTCTACAATCAGGGCGACTATGACAGCTGCATCGGTGCGGCCAGCCGCTACGTCACGCTGCATCCCGGCAGTCCCGACGCGGCCTATGCGCAGTACCTGATCGCGGCGTCGCATTACGATCAGATTCCGGACATCAGCCGCGACCAGGGGCGGACCGAAAAGGCGATCGCCGCGCTCGAAGAGGTGGTGCGCAAATATCCGAACTCCGAATATGCCGTCAGCGCCAAGGCCAAGATGGAAGGCGCGCGCGACCAGCTCGCCGGCAAGGAGATGGATATCGGCCGCTACTATTTGCAGCAGCGCAACTACATCGCGGCCATCAACCGCTTCAAGACCGTGGTCACGCAATATCAGACCACGCGCCATGTCGAGGAGGCATTGGCGCGCCTGACCGAAGCCTACATGTCGATCGGCCAGGTTGGCGAGGCGCAGACCGCGGCCGCCGTGCTCGGGCATAATTTTCCCGACAGCAAATGGTACAAGGACACGTACAATCTCGTGAAGTCCGGCGGCTATGAGCCGGAGGAGAACAAGGGCTCCTATATTTCGCGGGCCTTCAAGAAGCTCGGCCTCGGCTAACGGCAGCTTGTCCCGGACGATGCGAAGCGTCGAACCCGGAATTTCGAGATTCCGGGTTTATCGTTGCGCGATGCCTCGGAATGACGGAATCACCTGGGCAGCGCTAGCGCAGGCGTGACGATTGGCTTCCGGCCGCGATTGGCGCCAATTTTGGCATCGAAAGGGCGCCCGCGATCCACTATTCTGGCGTTGCTGATTCAGAACTCATCGGTCTGACGGAGCGGGCGAAGGTTCGACTTTGCCCATCCGTACACGGGGACATTCTTTGGCATGCTGGCGCGTTTGTCGATCCGCGACATCGTCCTGATCGAACGGCTCGATATCGAGTTCTCCCGGGGTCTTGCCGTGCTGACCGGCGAGACCGGCGCGGGCAAATCCATCCTGCTCGATGCCTTTGCGCTGGCGCTCGGCGGCCGTGGCGACGCGGGTCTCGTCCGCCATGGCGCGGAGCAGGGGCAGGTCACGGCCGTGTTCGACGTGCCGAAAACCCATCCGGCGTCTTCGATCCTCACAGACAATGGTCTCGACGATACCGGCGAGATGATCCTGCGCCGCGTGCAGTTTGCCGATGGCCGCACCCGCGCCTTCATCAACGACCAGGCGATCAGCGCGCAGACGCTGCGGGCGGTCGGCGCGGCGCTGGTCGAGATCCATGGCCAGCATGACGAGCGCGCGCTGGTCGATGCCGCCACTCACCGCCAGTTGCTCGACGCGTTCGCAGGGCTGGAGAAGGAGGTCGCGGCCCTGAGCGAGCTCTGGGAGGCGCGGCGCGGCGCCAATGCGGCGCTGGACGCGCATCGCGCCGGCATGGAGCGTGCCGCGCGCGAGGCGGATTACCTGCGCCACGCCTCCGACGAGCTGAAGGCGCTCGCGCCGCAGGACGGCGAGGAGACCAAGCTTGCCGAACGCCGCACTGCCATGATGCAGGGCGAGAAGATCGCGACCGACCTGCGCGAGGCGCAGGAGGAAATCGGCGGCGATCACTCGCCGGTGGCGGCCCTGTCGGCCGCGGTGCGCCGGCTCGAACGCCGCGGGGCCAGTTCGCCGGCCCTGGTCGAACCGGCGGTGCGGGCGATCGACACGGCGATCAACGCGCTGGAGGAGGCGGACCAGCATCTCGCCCGGGCACTCGCGGCCACCGATTTCGATCCGGCCGAGCTCGAACGGATCGAGGAGCGGCTGTTCGCGCTCCGCGCCGCCTCACGCAAATATTCGACCGCGGTCGACGGGCTCGCGGCCCTGGCCGCAAAGTATGCCTCCGACGTCGCCCTGATCGATGCCGGCGCCGAGCAGCTCAAGGTGTTGGAGGCGGCGGCGGGCGAGGCCGATCGCCGCTATGCCGCGGCGGCCGAAAAGCTCTCCGCAGCGCGCAAGAAGGCCGCGGACAAGCTCAACAGGGCGGTCAATGCGGAGCTCGCGCCGCTCAAACTCGACCGCGCGAGGTTCATGACGGAGATCGTCACCGACGCGGCCGCGCCAGGGCCCCAAGGGATCGATCGGGTCGAGTTCTGGGTGCAGACCAATCCGGGCACCAGGCCGGGCCCGCTGATGAAGGTCGCTTCCGGCGGCGAGTTGTCGCGCTTCCTGCTGGCGCTGAAGGTCGTGCTGTCGGATCGCGGCTCGGCGCCGACGCTGGTGTTCGACGAGATCGACACCGGCGTGGGTGGCGCGGTCGCGGACGCCATCGGGGCGCGGCTGGCACGGCTCGCGGGCCAGGTGCAGGTCATGGCGGTGACGCATGCGCCGCAGGTCGCGGCCCGCGCCGACCAGCATCTTCTGATTTCCAAAGACACGCTCGACAAGGGCAAGCGGGTCGCGACCCGCGTCAACATGCTCGCCGCCGAGCATCGCCGCGAGGAAATCGCCCGCATGCTCGCCGGCGCCGAGATCACCGCCGAAGCCCGCGCCGCCGCCGAGCGGCTCTTGCGCGCCGCCACGGCGTAGCTCTTCTCCCTCCCCCGCGTGCGGGGGAGGGCCGGGGTGGGGGCGCCGTCTGGCGAATTGCCGCCATCTTTCATCCGTGCTCCCTTCGCTGTATTCAAGCGTCATGGCCAAGACCGCAAACAAGCCAGCAAAAGCAGCGAAGCCGCTTCCCGCAGTTGCCGACCTCACCAAGGCGCAGGCCAAGGTGGAGCACAAGCGGCTTGCGCTCGAGATCGAGACCAACGATCGGCTCTATCACCAGGAAGACGCGCCGAAGATCACGGACGCCGCATATGACGCGCTGCGCCAGCGCTTCAACGCGATCGAGGCGCGGTTTCCCGAATTCGTCAGCGCCGAGTCGCCGTCGCAGAAGGTCGGCGCAGTGCCCTCCGGCAAGTTCAAGAAAGTCCGCCATGCCCTGCCGATGCTCTCGCTCGACAACGCATTTGCCGAGGAGCACGTGCGCGATTTCGTCGGCCGCATCGAGCGGTTTCTCAAGCTGAAGGACGAGGAGATCGCGTTTTCTGCCGAACCAAAGATCGACGGGCTGTCGATGTCGCTGCGCTACGAAGGCGGCGAACTGGTGACGGCGGCGACCCGCGGCGACGGCGCCGAGGGCGAGGACGTCACCGCCAACATCCGCACGCTGAAGGACGTGCCGCAGAAGCTCAAGGGCCGCAACGTGCCTGAAATCTGCGAGGTGCGCGGCGAGGTCTATATGACCAAGAAGGCATTTCTGGCGCTGAACGAGCGGCAGAAGGCTGAAGGCGGCACCATCTTCGCCAATCCGCGCAATTCGGCCGCGGGCTCGCTGCGGCAGAAGGATTCGTCGATCACCGCGTCGCGGCCGCTCGGCTTTTTTGCCTATGCCTGGGGCGAGATGAGCGAGATGCCTGAAGCAACTCAAACCGGCATGATCCACTGGTTCGAGCGCTGCGGCTTCCATACCAATCCGCTGACAAAGCTCTGTCGCTCGGTCGATGAACTGATCGCGTTCCACCACAGCATCGAGGAGCAGCGCGCCGAGCTCGACTACGACATCGACGGCGTCGTCTACAAGGTCGACCGCATCGACTGGCAGGAGCGGCTTGGCTTCGTCTCGCGCACGCCGCGCTGGGCCATTGCGCACAAATTTCCGGCCGAGCGCGCCATGACCGTGCTGCGCGACATCGAGATCCAGGTCGGCCGCACCGGCTCGTTCACCCCGGTCGGCAAGCTCGAACCGGTCGGGGTCGGCGGCGTCATCGTGCAGAACGTGACGCTGCACAATGAGGACTACATCAAGGGCATCGGCGGCGGCGGCGAACAGCTGCGCGAGGGCCGCGATATCCGCATCGGCGACACCGTGGTGATCCAGCGCGCCGGTGACGTGATCCCGCAAGTGGTCGATGTCTTGGTCGACAAGCGGCCGAAGGGCGCCAAGGAGTTTCACTTCCCGAAGAAGTGCCCGTGCCCGCTGCACACCGATGTGGTGCGCGAGGAGACCGCGACCGGCGAGGAGGGCTCCCGCGCCCGCTGCAGCGGCGAGTTCGCCTGTCCGTATCAGAAGATCGAGCATCTGAAGCTGTTCGTGTCACGAAGGGCGTTCGACATCGACGGCCTCGGCGAGAAGCAGCTGCAATACTTCTTCGACGAGGGTTGGGTAAAGGAGCCCGCCGACATCTTCACGCTGCAAAAGCGCAACAACAA
>NZ_JAFATE010000146.1 GCF_019244115.1 Bradyrhizobium sp. | reverse complement strand
GCGGAACTCCTGCTTGACATGCGCCGCCGCGGTGCCGAGGCCGGGAGTGCGCTCGATCGCCTCGATGGCGAGGTGGTAGCGGTCGAGGCCGTTCAGTACGACCATGTCGAACGGTGTCGTCGTGGTGCCTTCCTCGGCAAAACCGCGGACATGCATGCCGTCATGGTTGGTGCGGCCGTAGGTCAGGCGATGGATCAGATACGGATAGCCGTGATAGGCGAAGATGACGGGCCGATCGCGCGTGAACAGGCTGTCGAAGTCGCGGTCGGAGAGTCCGTGTGGATGCTGGTCGTTCGGCTGCAAGGTCATCAGGTCGACCACGTTGATGACCCTGATCTTCAGTCCGGGCAATGCCTTGCGCAGGAGGTCGACGGCGGCGAGCGTCTCCAGGGTCGGCACGTCGCCGGCGCAGGCCATCACGACATCGGGCTCGGCATTGCCGGCCTCGGTCCCCGCCCATGTCCAGATGCCGATGCCGGCATCGCAATGGATCGCCGCCTCCTGCATGCCGAGCCATTGCGGCGCGGGCTGTTTTCCGGCGACGATGACGTTGATGCGATTATAAGTGCGCAGGCAATGGTCGGCGACCCAGAGCAGGGTGTTGGCGTCGGGCGGAAAGTAGACGCGAACGATGTCGGCCTTCTTGTTAGTGACGAGATCGACGAAGCCGGGATCCTGGTGGCTGAAACCGTTATGGTCCTGCCGCCAGACATGCGAGGTCAGGAGATAATTGAGCGAGGCGATCGGCCGCCGCCAGGATAGCTCACGCGCAACCTTCAGCCATTTGGCGTGCTGGTTGAACATGGAATCGACGATGTGGACGAAAGCCTCATAGCAGTTGAACAGGCCGTGCCGTCCGGTCAGCAGATAGCCTTCGAGCCAGCCCTGGCAGAGATGCTCGCTCAGCACCTCCATGACACGGCCATCGGGCGCGAGATGGACGTCGTAGGGTTCTCGCGCTTCCATCCAGACCCGCTCCGTGGCCTCGAATGTCGCATCGAGCCGGTTCGAGGCGGTCTCGTCCGGCCCCATCAGGCGAAAATTCCGGGCGCCGGCGTTCAGCTCCATCACGTCGCGCAAATATTTTCCGAGCTCGCGCGTCGCCTCCGCGGTGACGCCGCCGGGCCTTTGGACCTCGACCGCATAGGCATGAAAGTCGGGCAGCTTGAGCTCGCGCTTCAAAAGGCCGCCATTGGCATGCGGGTTGGCGCCCATGCGCCGCGCGCCCTGCGGCGCCAGCGCCTGCAGTTCGCCGACGAGGCGGCCGGCCTGGTCGAACAGCTTTTCCGGCTCGTAGCTCTTCATCCACTGCTCGAGCAAAGCGAGATGCGCGGCGTTCTTGCGTGGATCTGCGATCGGCACCTGATGCGCGCGCCAAAAGCCCTCGACCTTCAAGCCATCGACCTCTTTCGGCCCGGTCCAGCCCTTCGGGCTGCGCAGCACGACGACGGGCCATGTCGGGCGGTCGCCGGCGCCGCCGTTCCGCGCCTTGTGCTGGATCGAGCGGATGCTGGCGAGCGCGACATCGAGCGCGTCGGCCATCAGCCGATGCATGTTTTGCGGCTCGTCGCCTTCGACGAACAGCGGCTCATGACCAAGACCCCTGAACAGCGCGCGGATCTCGTCGTCGCCGAGGCGGCCAAGCACGGTCGGGTTGGCGATCTTGTAGCCGTTGAGATGCAGGATCGGCAGCACCGCGCCGTCCCGCGCCGGATTGAGGAACTTGTTGGAGTGCCAGGACGCGGCGAGCGGGCCGGTCTCGGCCTCGCCGTCGCCGATCACGCAGGCCACGATCAGATCGGGATTGTCGAAGGCGGCGCCATAGGCGTGCACCAGGGCATAGCCGAGCTCGCCACCCTCATGGATCGATCCCGGCGTTTCCGGCGCGGCGTGGCTTGGAATCCCACCGGGGAAGGAGAACTGGCGGAACAATTTGCGCAGGCCCGCTTCGTCGCGGCTGAGGTCGGGATAGATCTCGCTATAGGTGCCCTCGAGATAGGTGTTGGCGACCATGCCGGGGCCGCCATGGCCGGGGCCGCAGATATAGATCACGTTGAGGTCGCAGATGCGGATCGCGCGATTGAGATGGGCGTAGATGAAATTCAGCCCCGGCGTGGTGCCCCAATGGCCGAGCAGCCGCGGCTTGATGTGCTCCGGCCGCAGCGGCTCGCGCAGCAGCGGATTATCCAGAAGATAGATCTGCCCGACCGACAGATAGTTCGCCGCGCGCCAATAGCGGTCGAGCAGGTCGAGCTGGTCGGCCGGCCTGCGTGGATCGTCTGGGCTGATCTGCTGCATCCTGGCACCTCCGGCACAAACCACGTCAACCCGGCGCCGAACGGATCGATCCTTCGGGGCGGGCGCGGACGTCATCATGCGAACGTTACGAGCTGGATATGACAGGGCTTGCGGATCGCCGGATTGAGTTACCCGCAAGCCGGCGATTGTTCTTGATTTGTTCTCGCCTGGTGCTATGTTCTGGGCCATGAGTCGCGCATCCTCTCATGCCCTCAGGCACCCGCCGGTTACCCCGCCCTCCGAGCCGGCGGGTGCGCCTTCACCTGCCCCGTTCCCAGAACTCGCCGTCGCCATCGAAAAGGGCCGGCGGCGCGGGCGTGGCGCACAGTCCAACGCCAGCGGCCGCTACGAGGCCGAGGCGCGCGTCGCGTTCGACGATGGCTGGCACAGCCTCGACGAACTGCCGCCGTTCAAGACCGTCGTCGCACCGGACACCGCGCGAAAGGTGATCACGCGCAACGATTCCCCCGACATCGGTTTCGACCGCTCGATCAACCCGTATCGTGGCTGCGAGCACGGCTGTGTCTACTGCTTTGCGCGGCCGACCCATGCCTATCTCGGGCTCTCGCCGGGGCTCGACTTCGAATCGCGCCTGTTCGCAAAACCGGATGCGCCGGCGCTTCTGGAGAAGGAGCTGGCGGCGCCGGGCTACGAGCCGCGCATGATCGCGATCGGAACCAATACCGATCCCTACCAGCCGATCGAGCGCGAGCGAAAGATCATGCGCGGCATTCTGGAAGTTCTGGAGCGCGCGGGCCATCCGGTCGGCATCGTCACCAAATCGGCGCTGGTGGCGCGCGATGCGGACATTCTGGCGCGCATGGCCAAGCGCAATCTCGCAAAAGTCGCGCTCTCGGTCACCACGCTGGACCCGCAGCTTGCGCGCACCATGGAGCCGCGCGCCTCGACGCCGCCACGGCGGCTGGAGGCACTGAAGCGGCTCACGGAGGCCGGCATTCCGACCACGGTGATGGTCGCGCCGGTCATCCCGGCGCTGAACGACAGCGAGATCGAGCGCATTTTGGATGCCGCCGCCCATGCCGGCGCCAAGGAAGCCTCCTACGTGCTGCTGCGCCTGCCGCTCGAGGTGCGCGACCTGTTCCGCGAATGGCTGCTCGCCAACTACCCAGACCGCTATCGCCACGTCTTCACCCTGATCCGCGACATGCGCGGCGGCAAGGACTACGATTCGCAATGGGGGACGCGGATGAAGGGCACGGGCCCGATGGCCTGGATGATCGGCCGCCGTTTCGAGATCGCCTGCGAAAAACTCGGGCTCAACAAGCGCCGCGCCAAGCTGACCACGGATCATTTCGCGCGGCCCAAGGGTTTTGGCCAGCAGCTCAGTTTGTTCTGATGTGTGAGGAGTGCCATGTCTGTTCCAGTCGCGCGGTTCACGGTCATCACGCTTGGTGTGGACGACATGCGCAGAAGCATCGCGTTCTATGAAGCGTTGGGCTTTGCGCGAAAATTCCGCGCTACCGGCGAGGAGGTCGCCTTCTTCGACACGCGCGGCACCGTGATCGGGCTCTACCCCTGGGACGCGCTGGCAAGCGATGCGGCGCTGCCGACCGATCCGCGTCCGCAGACCTTTCGCGGCGTCACCCTGGCCTGGAACTGCAACTCGCCTTACGAGGTCGATGTTGCGCTAGATTTCGCGGTCTCGCAGGGGGCCAGGCTCGTCAAGCCGGCGCACCGCACCGACTATGGCGGCTATTGCGGATTCTTCACCGATCCGGACGGCCATCTCTGGGAGGTCGTGGTCGCGCCCAGCATCGAGGTGGCCGCGGACGGGCGCGTTCACCTGCCGGACTAGCGTGAGTGGATCCCGCTGAATTGCGGGAATTGTGCCGGGTTCCTGGTTGCGCGAGGCGGGCCGCTTGCGCAGGATCCCGCCATGATTCGGGTCCCTGCGAAGGCGTCGGCCAAACCGGCCAAGAAGGAGGCCAAGGCCTCTGAGAGCGTCATTGCCGTTGCGCCGCCGAGCTTTCGCCGCGAGCGTGCGCTAATCAAACGTGGCGTGTGGCCGGTCGCGGGCTGCGACGAAGCGGGCCGCGGGCCGCTGGCGGGTCCGGTGGTTGCGGCTGCCGTCATCCTCGACCCGAAACGAATCCCGAAGGGGATCGACGACTCCAAGCGCCTGACGGCGGAGCGGCGCGAGGAGCTGTTCGAGGAGATCTGCGCGACCTCGGCCTTTGCCGTTGCCTTCGCATCCCGCGCGCGGATCGACCGCGACAACATCCTGCGCGCCTCGCTATGGGCGTTGTCCCGTGCCGTGCGCGCATTGCCGGAAAGGCCGACCCACGTCTTCGTCGACGGCCGCGACCGCATCGATGTGGCCTGCGACTGCGAGGCCGTGATCGGCGGCGATGGCATCGTGATGTCGATTGCCGCGGCCTCGATCGTCGCAAAAGTCACGCGGGACCGCCTGATGTGCGCGCTGGCGCAGGACTGCCCCGGCTACGGTTTCGAGCAGCACAAGGGCTACGCCGTCCCCGACCACCTCGACGCGCTCGACCGGCTCGGGCCGTCGGCCCATCACCGCAGCTTTTTTGCGCCCGTGGTGGCCGCGCGCAACAAGCACTATCCGGAACTGGCCGAGCGCGACCTGTTCTCCGTCGATACCTCAGTAGAGATCGATTTGTCTCCGACGGTCTAAGGCCAGTTGCCTCGACCGTGTCGGGGCCGTATGACCATGAGGTGATCGTCGTCACCGGTTATTCCCGCTGCGCGTCGGGAAGCTTGCTTATTTCGAGCAGACCTGCCCCTCCATGCGTTTTACCTCGCTCGTCGTCGAACTGATCCGGGCCCGGCCGCGGCTGGTGGTCCTGATCGTCGTGCTGTGCCAGGCTGCGCTCTGGCTGCTGGTGCCATTGATCTTCTACCGCAGCCCGCCGGACGACGTCGCCACCTTGCTGGCGTTCGGCCGGGAGTACCAGGTCGGCACCGATCTCGGACCTCCGCTGTCGTTCTGGCTGGCCGATATCGCCTATCGGGCCGCCGGCAACCACATGTTCGGCGTCTATCTGCTCGCCCAGCTCTGCGCGATTGCGACGTTCTGGGCGCTCTATCTGCTGGCGCGCGCGGTGGTCGGCGCCCAGCAGGCGGTGCTCGCGGTGCTGCTGACCATGACGGTCACCGCATTCGGTTCGTCCGGGCTGGAATTCGGACCCCTCGTGCTGGCGAGGCCGATCTGGGCACTGCTCTTGCTGCACAGCTGGCAATTGATTGGACAGAACCGGCGCAATGTGTGGTTCGCCTGGTCGATCGAGGCTGGGCTTCTGTTGCTGACGACATCGGCGGCGCCCCTGCTGCTGCTTCTGCTGGCGGGATTCGCGCTGGCAGCCCCCGAAGGCAGGCAGCGGCTGTGGTCGGTCGATCCGCTGTTCGCAGTGCTCGTGATCCTGGTCCTGGTCCTGCCCTATTTGATCTGGCTGCTCAGGGCCGATGCGCTGGCCCTGCCGCACTGGCCGGCAATGGCGGAGCTCGGGGCGCGGGCGAGCCATTGGAGCTGGCTGCTCGGCGGGCTGGTCGTGTCGCTCTCCGCCCTGATCATCCTGGTCGCGCTCAATTCAGGCTGGTTCAGCCGGACCGGAGAAGAGGCTCCGGTCATCTTTCGGCCACCCGTCGAACGGCTGGCGCGGGACTTCGTCTATTTCTTTGCGCTTGCGCCGGCACTGGCCGGCAGCCTGCTCGCCGGACTGTTCGATCTCGACATGGTGGTGGGCGGCAATGGCATTGCGCTGCTGATCTCGGGGCTGGCGGCCGTCGTCGCCACCGGCGAACTGATCCTGCTCAGGCATCAGCGCCTGTTGCGCGCCGTATGGGCCATCGCGATCGTGGCGCCTGCGCTGGCGGTGATCGGCGCAACGCTGATCCTGCCCTGGACCGGTGGTGGCGAGGTCGCGACCGCGCTGCCCGCGCGCGACATCGCGCAGTTTTTTGGCGACAGTTTTGAGCGCCGGACCAATCAGCACCTGCCCGCCGTCGCAGGCGACGCTACGATCGCTAGCCTTGTGGCACTCGACAGCGGCCGCCCACATTTGCTGCTCGATGCCGCGCCGGTGCGGACGCCGTGGCTCACGCCCGCGAGCTTCAACGAGACGGGCGGCATCGTGGTCTGGCGCGCATCCGATACGGTGGGAACACCACCCCCCGAGATCGCGCAGCATTTTCCGGGCCTGGTTCCGGAGGTGCCGCACAGTTTCGAGCGGATCGTCAACGGCCGTCAGCCGGTGCTGCGGATCGGCTGGGCGATCGTGCGGCCCAAGGGGCGGTAGCATCGGCTCAGGAAGCCTGCTGCAGCACCTTCGCGATCGCGCGCAGGTCCTGCCAGGACATCCGCTTATAGGACGGCGAGCGGAGCAGATAGGCCGGGTGGAAGGTTGCCATCGCGCGGATCGTCCGTGTTCCCGTCTGATAGTCGAGCCATTTGCCGCGCGTGCGCATGATGCCCTCGCGCGTTCCGAGCAGCGCCTGGGTCGAAGGATTGCCGAGCGTCACCAGCACGTCCGGATCGACCAGTTCGATCTGGCGCTGGATGAAGGGCAGGCACACTTGCGTCTCCTGCGGCGTCGGCGTGCGGTTGCCGGGTGGCCGCCAGGGGATGACATTGGCGATATAGACCTTGGTGCGGTCGAGCCCGATCGCCGCGATCATGCGGTCGAGCAGCTTGCCGGAGCGGCCGACGAAGGGCAGCCCCTCGATGTCCTCGTCGCGCCCGGGCGCCTCGCCGACGAACATCACGCGCGCCAGAGGATTGCCGTCGGCGAAGACGAGTTTGGTCGCAGTGTTTCGCAAGGCGCAGCCGTCAAAATCGTCCAGCAGCGCGCGCAAGGCTTCGAGCGTCGCCGCGGTCCGCGCGGCCTCGCGCGCCGATGCGATCGCCGCGTCCGGGGCAGGGGGCGCCTCAGCCTGCAAGAAGCTGGCAGCCGCGGCGGTGACAACCGTGGCCGGCGGCGACGGCGTCTCGCGCGGGGCCTGCGCGAGATCCGGATCGGCGAGCCGGTCGACCGGCTCATCCGACAAGGCGCAGTCGACGCCGGCCTCCAGGTAGAAGGCCAGCAATTGCGCCGCGGTGGGGCGGGGCTCTGGGGTCATCGGCGACATCGCTTGGTGAATTTAAGCCGCCTTGCGCCATCGGCAAATGCATTTCCCCGGTTGTCCTGCCCCGAAAAATCGGCAAACAAGGGGTAACAATCGTCTTCCATCCGGGTTGAGACGCCATCATGAGCACCGAAGAGCTACCTCCGCGCGAGTCCATGGAATTCGACGTCGTGATCGTCGGCGCCGGGCCGTCGGGCCTTGCCGCGGCGATCCGGCTGAAGCAGCTCAATGCCGATCTTTCCATCGTCGTGGTAGAGAAGGGCTCCGAGGTCGGCGCGCACATCCTCTCGGGCGCGGTGATCGACCCGGCCGGTCTCGACAAGCTGATTCCGGACTGGCGCGAGGACGCCGATTGTCCGCTGAAAACTGAGGTGAAGGACGACAGATTCTACTGGCTGAGCGAGGCAGGTGCGATCCGCCTGCCCAATTTCATGATGCCGCCGCTGATGAACAATCATCACTGCTACATCGGCTCGCTCGGCAATGTCTGCCGCTGGCTGGCGCGCAGGGCCGAAGCTCTCGGCGTCGAGATCTATCCGGGTTTTGCCGCGACCGAAGTCCTTTACGACGACAAGGGCGCGGTGCGCGGGATTGCCACCGGCGACATGGGCATTGCCAGGGACGGCTCGTGGAAGGATTCGTTTACGCGCGGCATGGAACTGCGCGGCAAGTACACGCTGTTTGCCGAGGGCGCGCGCGGCAGTCTCTCCAAGCAACTCATCGCGAAATTCGGCCTCGATGCGAGCAGCGAGCCGCCGAAGTTCGGCATTGGCCTGAAAGAAGTCTGGCAGATCGATCCGGCCAAACATCAGAAGGGCCTGATCCAGCACTCCTTCGGCTGGCCGCTGAACAACAACACCGGCGGCGGCTCCTTCCTCTATCACTATGACGAAAATCTGGTTGCGGTCGGCTTCGTCGTTCATCTCAACTATGACGACCCCTATCTGTCGCCGTTCGACGAATTCCAACGCTTCAAGACTCATCCCGCGATCCGCACCGTGTTCGAGGGCGGCAAGCGGCTGGCCTATGGCGCGCGCGCCATCACCGAGGGCGGCTATCAGTCGGTGCCGCGCCTGTCCTTCCCCGGCGGCGCGCTGATCGGCTGCGCGGCCGGCTTTGTCAACGTGCCGCGCATCAAGGGCGTGCACAACGCCATGGGCAGTGCCATGCTCGCGGCCGAACATGTCGCAAAGGCGCTCGCCGCTGATCGCGCCAATGACGAGTTGGTGGAGTACGAGAACGCCTGGCGCGCATCGCCAGTCGGCAAGGATCTCTACCCGGTGCGCAACGCCAAGCCGCTGTGGTCCAAGTTCGGCACCATCCTCGGCGTGGTGCTGGGTGGCTTCGACATGTGGTGCAACACGCTCGGTTTCTCGTTGTTCGGGACTCAGTCGCACTTAAAGCCCGACCGCAAGACGCTCGATCCTGCAAAGGCGCATCAGCCGGTTGCCTACCCCAAGCCAGACGGCAAGCTGACCTTCGACCGCCTCTCGTCGGTGTTCCTGTCCAACACCAATCACGAAGAGGACCAGCCGGTTCATCTCAAGGTCGCCGATATGAACCTGCAGAAGACGTCCGAGCACGATGTCTATGCCGGCCCCTCCAGCCGCTATTGCCCCGCGGGTGTCTATGAGTGGGTCGAGGAGGCGAGCGGGCCGCGTTTCGTCATCAACGCCCAAAACTGCGTTCACTGCAAAACCTGCGACGTGAAGGACCCCAACGGCAACATCACCTGGGTTCCCCCGGAGGGGGGCGGCGGCCCGAACTACGAGGCGATGTAACGCACGATTGCGTGAGCAGGCGGTGGCGGCCCTAGGCAGACCGAGCGAAAAGCTGCACTGGAATCAAAACTTTGCCTAACGCCCGCGGTCACGATTAAGCCACAGTAACAGCGTCTCACGCGACCGGGCGGCCTTGAAGCGTTTTCAAGCGAAGTGGGTACCGCTTCGCGTGAAGAGAACGCGTCAATATAAGGATAGGCGTGCCGATCGATTCGAGGTTCCAGATCCTTGCGGTTCAGCGCCAAACGCGGCATTGTCGCCGCGCCTGGATGCCGCCGGCTGGGTTCGCATTCGAGATGATCCCTACTTCAGCTTTCCAACAGCAAGAGCGAACCGTGATGTTTTCCACTCGTTGCAATCGCTGGACCTTTGCTGCCTTCGCGCTCGCCGCTTTGGCGCTTCCTTTGACGCTTCCCGGCGCGGCATCGGCGCAAACGCCGGAGCACCCGGCCGACACCGCCGCGCAGTTTCCCACCCGAGGCGACCTCAGGTCGCTGACGACGGCCGGCAGCTACCTGGCCGCCCGCCATGCCAGCGTGGAGCGGGATGCGACCTCCGCCGCCGCCTTCTACCGGTCCGCCCTGCGAACCGATCCGAAGAACAACGAGCTTCTGGACCGCGCCTTCATCGCATCCGTTGCGGAGGGTGACATCGAAGAGGCGGTCAAACTCGCCGAACGGATACTTGCGGTCGACAAGTCCAGCCGCGTCGCGCGCCTCGTCGTCGGCGTGCAGGACCTCAAGCAGAAGAAATATGCCGCGGCCCAGCTCAACATCAATCAGTCGATCCGCGGGCCGATCACCGATCTCGTTGCCACGCTGTTGTCGAGCTGGGCGGCCTATGGCGCCGGCGACACCAAGGCGGCGATCGCCAATATCGACAAGCTGGCCGGGCCGGACTGGTATCCGATCTTCAAGGATCTGCATGCCGGCATGATCCTCGAGCTGTCGGGCAAGGAGAAGGACGCCGGGACCCGCTTCGAGCGCGCCTACAAGCTCGACGATTCCATGCTGCGCGTCGCCGAAGGCTATGCGCGCTGGCTGTCGCGCAACAAGGACGACAAGTCGGCGCAGGCGATCTACGAGTCCTTCGACAAGAAGCTTGCCCGCCATCCGCTGGTGCTGGAAGGGCTGCGCGAGACCAAGGCCGGCAAGAAACTGCCGCCGCTCGCCGATTCCGCGCAGGCGGGTGCCGCGGAGGCGCTCTACGGCATCGGTGCGACGCTGACCCGCCGCGGCGGCGAGGATCTGGCGCTGGTCTATCTGCAGCTCGCGCTCTATCTGCAGCCGACCCATCCGCTCGCGCTGCTCTCGCTCGCCGATCTCTACGAATCGGTGAAGAAGCCGCAGATGGCGATCAAGATCTATGAGCGCGTGCCGTCGAGCTCGCCGCTGAAGCGCAACGCGCAGATTCAGCTCGCCACCGATCTCGATGCCGCCGACCGTTCCGACGAGGCGATCAAGATTCTCAAGGGCGTCATCTCGGAGGACGCGAAGGACCTTGATGCGATCATGGCGCTCGGCAATGTCGAGCGCGGCCGCAAGAAATTCAACGATTGCGCCCAGACCTATTCGCAGGGCATCGACGTGCTGCCGCCTGCGCCCGCCGCCGACAAGGCGAGCGGCGACAAGGAGAAGGAAAAGGCCACCAACATCAACTACGTCTATTACTACTACCGTGGCATCTGCGAGGAGCGTTCCAAGCAGTGGCCGAAGGCTGAAGCCGACATGCGCAAGGCGCTGGAGCTCAAGCCCGAGGACCCGCACGTCCTGAACTATCTCGGGTACTCCTGGATCGACCAGGGCACCAATCTCGACGAAGGCATGAAGATGATCAAGCGCGCCGTCGAGCAGCGCCCGGACGACGGCTACATCGTGGATTCGCTCGGCTGGGCCTATTACCGCATCGGCAACTATGAGGAGGCGGTGAAGAATCTCGAGCGCGCGGTCGATCTGAAGCCGGAGGATCCGACCATCAACGACCACCTCGGCGATGCCTATTGGCGCGTCGGCCGGACGCTGGAGGGGAAATTCCAGTGGGCCCATGCGCGCGATCTGAAGCCGGAGCCGGATGAGCTGCCCAAGATCGAAGCCAAAATTCAGAACGGCTTGCCGGAAGATCCGGCCGCCGCGGCCGCCGCAGCGACCGACAAGAAGAAGGATGACGACAAGGGCGGCTAGTTCGTCATCGTGGGTGGGGCTGGGCTTCTGGCGATGCAGGCGCAGGCGCAAGCGCTGGTGGAATACGGGCGTGCCAAGGTCAACCTGACGCTTCGGGTGGTCGGGCGCCGCGTCGACGGCTATCATGATCTGGAAAGCGTGGTGGCGTTTGCCGACTGTGCCGACCGCCTCGAACTTTTGCCCGGGCCGGAACTGAAGCTCGAGACCACGGGGCCGCTGGCGGACGCCTGCGGCGCGACGTCCGACAATCTGGTGCTGAAGGCGGCGCGGCTCCTTGCCGAGCGGGTCGAAAATCTCGCGCTCGGTGCTTTCATGCTCGAAAAGGTGCTGCCGGTGGCCGCCGGAATCGGTGGCGGTTCGGCGGATGCCGCCGCGGCGCTGCGGCTGCTGGCGCGGCTCAATGGCCTCGCGGTCGACGATGCGCGGCTCCAGGAAGTTGCGCTCAAGTCTGGCGCCGACGTGCCGGTCTGCCTCGCCTCGCGCGCCTGCGACATGACGGGCGTCGGCGAAACGCTGCTGCCGCTGAGCCTGCCAAAACTGCCCGCCCTGCTGGTCAATCCGCGCATGCCGGTGGCGACCAAGGACGTGTTTGCGGCACTTGGCCTGCGCAGCGGTCAACTGCGGGTCGGCGCAAGTGACGTGATCAGAGCGCCGGCGTGGCCCGACGATGGCGCTTCGGTCGGCGACTGGGTCCAGGTGCTGGCTAGCGTCCCAAACGATCTCGAGCCGCCGGCGCTGCGCGTTCAGCCCGTCATCGCCGACGTGCTGTCGGCGCTGCGCGCAAGTCCGGGGGCACTGCTCGCGCGCATGAGCGGATCGGGCGCGACCTGCTTTGCGATCTTCTCCAGTGCATCCGAAGCGCAGGCGGCGGCCGCGAAGCTTTCGGCCGAACACCCCGACTGGTGGGTGCACGCGGGCGAACTGAGCTAGGCGAGCTTGCTGCGCTGTCGTCACCCGCGAAAGCGGATGACCCGGTATTCCAGAGACAGCGATCATGAGCCGAGAGGCCGCAGCGTGCTCGATACCCCGCCTGCGCGGGGTTTGACGAGCCTTGTTTGCTGCGCGATTCTAATGCGATCGCGCGAGGCAGAAGGCGACGACCTGCTCCAGCGCGCTCCGCATCGCAGAAGAGGGGAACAGCGCCAGCGCGTCGACCGCCATCGCGCCATAATGCTCGGCGCGGGTGATGGTGTCCTCGAGCGCGCGATGCTTAGTCATCAGCGCAATGGCATGATCGAGGTCGCGATCCCTGATCTCGCCGCGTTCCAGGGCTCTGATCCAGAACGCGCGCTCGGTGTCGTTGCCGCGGCGGAACGCCAGCACCACGGGCAGCGTGATCTTGCCCTCGCGGAAATCGTCGCCGATGTTCTTGCCGAGTTTTGCGGATTTGCCGCCATAGTCCAGCGCGTCGTCGACGAGCTGGAACGCCACGCCGAGATTGAGGCCAAACGACTGGCACGCGGTCTGCTCTGCCTTGGGACGATCGGCGATGACGGGTCCCACTTCGCAGGAGGCCGCGAACAGTTCCGCGGTCTTGCCGCGGATCACGGCGAGATATTCGTCCTCGGTGGTTGCCGTGTTCTTGGCCGCGGCGAGCTGCATCACTTCGCCCTGGGCGATCACCGAGGCCGCGCGGGAGAGAATGTCGAGCGCGCGCAGCGAGCCGACCTCCACCATCATGCAAAACGCCTGGCCGAGCAGGAAGTCGCCCACCAGCACGCTGGCCTCGTTGCCCCACAGCATGCGCGCCGACAGCTTGCCGCGCCTGAGCTCGCTCTCGTCGACCACGTCGTCATGCAGCAGGGTTGCGGTGTGCATGAACTCGACCGCGGCGGCGAGCTTGACATGGCCGTCGCCGCCATAGCCGGCGAGCTGAGCCATCGCCAGCGTCAACATCGGACGCAGGCGTTTTCCCCCTGACGAAATCAGGTGATTGGCGACCTCCGGGATCATCGTGACCTCCGAGCCGGTCCGCGACAGGATCGTGGCGTTGACACGCTCCAGGTCCGGGGCGACAAGCGCCATCAGCGCATCGATCGATGCGCCGGAAGGGCTCTCGAAGGGTACAATAACCGCCACGCCGGTCTCCACATCTGGTATCTTCGCAGGCCACAATAGGAATTGCTGCACGGGGCGGCAAGGGCAGTTGGCAGTTGACAGTTGCGCGCAATGGTCGCGCCGTCTTCGGACGAGGAGTCGTCAGTCTTGCGGGAATTGGTTCGAACCAACGACATTGTGCTGGTTTCGGCGGTCGGAGCGCTGCTCGATGGCGCCAACATTCACCACCTTGTGCTCGATCAGAACATGAGCGTGATCGAAGGCTCGCTCGGCATTCTGCCACGTCGAATCCTTGTCCACGAGGACGATAACCGCGCGGCGCGACAGCTGCTCGCCGACGCAGGCCTGTCTCATGAATTGCGACCCGACGAATAGTGCCGTCATTGACGAGGCCGGCTTCACCGAGGACGCGTTTCTCGGTGGGCGACTGCGTCTGCGCCAGCCGCGCGGTGGCCATCGCGCCGGTCACGATGCGGTGCTGCTGGCGGCTGCGACCGCGGCCCGGCCAGGGGATCGCGTGGTGGATTTCGGCGCCGGTGTCGGGGCGGCGGGTCTCGCGCTGGCCAGGCGGGTGGCGGGCGTCGATCTAAAGCTGGTGGAGATCGATCCCCAACTGGCGCGGCTCGCGCGCGACAACGCGGCCGCCAACGGCATCAAGGCCGAAATCGTCACGCTCGATGTGACTTCGTCAGCGAACGCCTTTGCCGCCGCGGGTCTTGTCCCCGACAGCGCCGACGTGGTGCTGATGAATCCGCCTTTCCATGATGCCGGCCGCCATCGCGCTTCGCCCGAGGCGGCAAAGGCGCTGGCCCACGTGGCGGGGCCCGCGACGCTCGAAAGCTGGATTTTGGCGGCGCGGCGGGTGCTGAAATCCGGCAGCGCGCTGACGCTGATCTGGCGCGCCGATGGCCTCGCCGATGTGCTGGCCGCGCTGGCGCACGGCTTTGGCAGCGTTCAGATCCTGCCTGTGCATGGCGAGGCCGCAAAGCCGGCCATCCGCGTCCTGGTTCGCACGGTCAAGGGCGGACGGGCGCCTTCGCGCCTCTACCGCTCGTTGGTGCTCAATAATGAATCAACTTTGCCTAAAATGCAGCTCGACGACGTGATGGCCGGGATGGCTCTGTTACCGCTTGCCGCGCCTTGAAACTTCGATGGCCGCCAAGAGTCATTGTTCCGTCATTGCGGCTGAGTCTCGGAGGACTGTTCGGGCGCCGAGGTGAAGCGAATGACGGTCAACAGGGTACCGATGAGCAGCATGAGCAGGTAGATTTTCATGTTTTTCTCCGCTGTCCCGGCGCAGCCTTGGCAATTCCTCAACGGCACAAATACAAGAACCGTTCCAAGCGATTGGATGGCAGACGCGTGATACAAAATGGTTAATTTGAGGTAACCGGATGACCGAGACTTTGAACGAGCGTAGCGGCTGGCCGAGCCTGATCGACAAGGCGAGCGAATGGCTGCCGGCGCGGCTCAGGCGCGGCGCCGTGGTCGTGCCGGTCGTGCGGCTATCCGGCCTGATCGGCTCGGTGACGCCGCTGCGTCCGGGCATGTCGCTGGCGGGGCTTGCCCGCACGCTCGAACGTGCGTTCGCGGTGAGAAACGCCAGGGCGGTTGCGCTGGTGATCAATTCACCCGGCGGCTCGCCGGTGCAGTCACGGCAGATCTATCTGCGGATCCGCCAGCTCGCCGCGGAAAAAAAAGTTCCGGTGCTGGCGTTCGTCGAGGATGTCGCGGCCTCCGGCGGCTACATGATCGCGTGCGCGGCCGACGAGATTTTTTGCGATCCGTCTTCGATCCTCGGTTCGATCGGGGTGGTCGGCGGTTCCTTCGGTCTGCAGGACCTGATCAGGAAGATCGGCGTCGAGCGGCGGCTCTATACCGCGGGCGAGCACAAGGCGATGCTCGACCCGTTCCTGCCCGAAAATCCCGACGACGTCGCCCGCCTCAAGGCGATCCAGCGCGAGATCCACGCCATCTTCATTGCGCTGGTGAAAGAGAGCCGGCGGGACCGCTTGAAGGGCGCCGACGACATGCTGTTCACCGGCGAATATTGGGCGGGCGAGACCGCGATCTCGCTTGGCCTGGCGGACGCGATCGGCGATCTGCGCTCGACCCTGCGCGGCCGTTTCGGTGAAAAAGTGCTGACGCCCCTGATTGCGCCCGCAAGCGGCATGCTGTCGGGCCTGTTCGGTCGCAGGTCGCCGGGTGCCGGCGCGCTCGCTGCGATGGACGGCAACTGGCCCGACGAGATCATTTCGGCGCTGGAAAGCCGCGCGATCTGGGGCCGATTCGGTTTTTGAGCGAATCTACCGCGCCATTTGGTCTCAATCATTTGCGTTGCGACGCAAGCTCGGCTGCGCGAGAATACGAACAAGGGGCCTGAGATGTTCAACAAGGATTGACCGATGCCGTTGATGGCATTTGCGGGCGCCCTGGGCGGGCTCGCCCTGCTGCGTTTGGCCTACATGGCCGCCGTCAGGATCAACCGGGAACTGGAAGACATTCGCCAGGCGCGCGTCGCCGAGGCTTCGCGAGCGCACGAAATCAAGCCGCTGCGGCGCGATCCGGTCACCGGAGCTTATCGTCCGGGCTAGCAAGCCGATCCCATAGGGGGCGCCGGGCGGCGCTGATGCGCCGGCCTTGCCTTGATTCCTGATCCCGTCGTCGATACGGTCCCGCGCGTTTTTGACCCGCGAGAGCCGCTTCGACGATGGATTCGCTCCCTTTGCACATGCGCCCGGAACGCTCGTTCCAGGGTTTCATCCTGGCCCTGCAGCGGTTCTGGGCCGAGCAGGGCTGCGTGATCCTGCAGCCCTATGACATGGAGATGGGGGCCGGCACGTTCCACCCCGCAACCACGCTGCGCGCGCTCGGTCCAAAGCCGTGGAATGCCGCCTATGTGCAGCCCTCGCGCCGTCCCAAGGACGGCCGCTATGGCGAGAATCCGAACCGGATGCAGTATTATTACCAGTTCCAGGTCATCATGAAGCCGTCACCGCCGAACCTTCAGGAGCTGTACCTGAAGTCGCTCGGCGCGATCGGCATCGATTCCGCTCTCCACGACATCCGCTTTGTCGAGGACGACTGGGAGAGCCCGACGCTCGGGGCCTGGGGGCTCGGCTGGGAATGCTGGTGCGACGGCATGGAGGTGTCGCAGTTCACCTACTTCCAGCAGGTCGCGGGCGTCGAATGCGCGCCGGTCGCCGGCGAGCTCACCTATGGGCTCGAACGGCTGGCGATGTATGTGCAGGGCGTCGACCGCGTCTACGATCTCAATTTCAACGGCCGCGACGGCGCCGACAAGGTGACCTATGGCGACGTGTTCCTGCAGGCCGAGCAGGAATATTCGCGGCACAATTTTGAAGTCGCGGACACGTCAATGCTGTTCGAGCAGTTCCGGATGGCGGAGCAGGCCTGCAAAAAATATCTCGCCGCCGGATGGAGAGAGGGCGGCAATCGCAAGGAGCATTTGATGGCGCTGCCGGCCTATGACCAGTGCATCAAGGCGAGCCACGTATTCAACCTGCTCGATGCGCGCGGCGTGATTTCGGTCACCGAACGGCAGAGCTACATTTTGCGCGTCCGCGAGCTCGCCAAGGCCTGCGGCGAAGCGTGGGTGCATACGGAAGCGGGTGGCGTCGGTTGATCAGTTTGCGCCTTCCCTGCTTGCGCGTTCTCTACTGAATTTTCGCACGGTGCCTCCGCTCCCCTCCCCCTCGCGGGGAGGGGTCGGGGCTGGGGGTCCACA
The DNA here is from genome assembly GCF_019244115.1 of Bradyrhizobium sp. Classification (GTDB taxonomy): domain Bacteria; phylum Pseudomonadota; class Alphaproteobacteria; order Rhizobiales; family Xanthobacteraceae; genus Bradyrhizobium. Next base: position 202 of record NZ_JAFATE010000146.1, on the reverse strand, counting down.
GATGGCGGCCAATGTGATTGAAGCACTCCTGATAAATAACCCCTCCCCGCAGGGAGCAGGGCAGCCGCGGCAGCGCAAGCCTCGTCGTCTTCGCAAAGAGCCTCACTAAATGCCCGACCTTCTCCTCGAACTGTTTTCCGAAGAAATTCCCGCCCGCATGCAGGCGAAAGCGGCGGACGATCTGCGCCGCATGGTCACCGAC
>NZ_JAFATE010000139.1 GCF_019244115.1 Bradyrhizobium sp. | reverse complement strand
GCCTGGCCGCACATGGTCGCACAGCGGCATGGCAAGATCATCCTCACGACGTCAGTCGTCGGCCTGTTCGGCATGCGTGGCCAAGCCACCTATGCGGCGGCCAAGAGCGCAGTGGTCGGATTGATGCGCATTCTTGCAATTGAAGGTGCAGAGCACGGCATTCTCGTGAACACCATTTCGCCGAACGGGTACACGAGGATGCACCCAGCGGCGGTTGCGGATCCGGCCTGGCTGAAACAGAGCGAAGCCACCATGCCGGTTGAGGCTGTTGCGCCGGCGATCGTCTGGCTGGCAAGCGACGGTTGTTCGGAGACGAACAGGATCTACAACGTGGAAGCCGGAGCAATCCAACGTATCGCTGTCGTTATGGGACCTGGCTTCTACGATCCACATCTGACACCCGAGAGCATCGCCGAGAACTACGCAAAGGTCGAATCGATCGAAGGCTTCTCTGAGCCGGGTCCGTTCGAGCCGGGGTAATGGCGGTAGGCTTTGCTGACGTTGCTTTATCCGGAAAGCTTTGCGCGTTGCTCGCGTAGCCAAGTCTCTAGCGCGACTACGAGCGGACGACTGCATTCGTTGCGCACGTACGCGCCACTCCAAGCGGGCGTCAAAGCTGCAAGTGCGAGACCGCCTGCTCGATCGAGATGTCCCTGAGATCGCGGTTTCCGGTCGCCCGGAATCCGCTGACGTCGTTGAGCATCACCGCGGCTCCGCGAGATGCCGGCAGTTTAAGGTGATGCAAATCGGCACCATTGACATCGCCCAGCCAGAATGCCGGCCGCGCATCCGCAGCTACCGCGGCGAGTTCGACCCCGCTGAATTCGACGTTGCGCGCGTGACGAACATAAAAATGCTGCGCCGGCAACGGACCGAAGCGGGCGGGCTCCGGATATTCGGCCGGCCGTTCGGTCGGCTGCAAGGCCGCCGTCTCCGCACTCCCGCCCCCCTTCTGCAGGAAATAGCAATCGCTGATCTTGACGTCCTCGATCGGGTGATCCGCAATTCCGCTGAGGATCGACGGCATGTCGTTGTCAGGCGCATGGCAGGTGACGTTGCTGATCAGCACGCGCCTGAGGCTTCCGATCGCCATGCCCTCGGGCCCGCGCATGCGCGCGCCAAGCCGCAGGAACAACGGCGCGTTGCGAATGTTGCGCATCGTCAGGCCCGTCAAGGTGACGTCTTCGATGATGCCGCCATCCACAGTTTCAAGCGCAAAGCCGCGGCAGTCCTCGAAGATGCAGTTGGACAGGGCGATGTTCTTGAAGCCCCCATTGGATTCCGTGCCGCATTTGATGCGGCCGGTGCGCTGCCAGCCATGATCCTCCACGCCTTCGGCAAGCCGCTTGAAGCCGCCGTCGAGCAGCGAGCCGACCTGATAGCCGCCGGTCACATAGCAATTGGCGATGGTGACGTTTTCGGTCACCCGCGCATATCCCAGCGCAAAGGAGCTTTTTGGGCAGATCGCGTCATCCCAGGGCGAATTGACGCTGCAATTGGAGACGCGCACGTTCCGGCAGCAGTCGATGTCGATGCCGTCCCTGTTGGTGTCGATCTTCAGATTGTCGATGGTGAAATTGTCGACACCGGTGGCGAGGATCGCAAAATGGCCGCAGGCGAGCATCGAGAAATCGCGCAGGATGACATTGTGACAATTTTTTAGCGCGATCCCCTTGTTCCCGACGCCGGGCGCCTCCGCGATGGGAAGATCGGCATCGTCGTGGCCGCGGCTCAGGCCCCGCCCCCAGATCAGGCCGGGTCCGAGAATGGCGACGTCGTGAATGTTCTCACCCCAGATCAGGCTGTTGTGCCAGTGATTATGGCCAAAATCCTGAAAGGCCTCCCAGGGCGCGTTGCTCTCGGCCGCATCATAGCCCGAGGCGGTGCCCTCGCGTGGCGTGTCGGCCGCCAGAAGCGTGGCGCCCGCGTCGATATAGAGGACGACGGCGCTGGCCAGCCGCAGCGAGTAGCAGGCATAGGTCCCCGCCGGGACGTAGACGAGCCCACCTTTGATCGCAGCTTCCTGGATCGCGTGATTGATCGCCGGCGAATCAATGGTCTTGCCGTCACCGGTGGCGCCGAAGGCCCGGACGTCGAACATCGGCCCGGCGCCGGGCATGGGCGCGGCCTGCCCCCACGCCGACCGCGCAAGCGCCGGTGCGAGCAGAGCTGCCGCGCCAAGATTGGCGAGGAATCGTCGTCGGGCATTGTGGATGGATCGCATCGGGCACGGTCCCGCCGCATCATCAACGCGACGCGGCCATTCGTTTGAATTGCTGAACGGCCCAGCATGCGCGCTGCGGGATGACCGGGTCAAGCGCTGCCGTGTGCGCGCCCTCATCGCTTGAGCTGACGTTGCGGCCGGGCATCGCGCGCAGGTCTGCTCTTTCGCCGGTGCGCGTAGCTGCCAGTCTGCAGGAGATCTGCATGGCCGGATCAGACCAGCGCCGGGACGCCCGACGAAAAATTTGCCGGCTCTCGCGCCAGCAGCATTCTTCCTTCAATCCGGTACCATAGTCCTTGCCGCTCTCGTCATTCTGATCGAGCGAGCCGGCGCGGCATCGGGATAAGGGTGCGATGGGACGGCTCTGACTGTAACTCATGTTATGTCTTGCAGAGAAAGGCCCCCAAACCTGTCGGCCATGCATCGCGGCCCGGAGACTGCTGTTGCAAGGAGCCGGGTGCATGAATATCGTCACGCTTGCGGACGTCCGGCGGCTCATAAGCTTGCGGACAGGTCTCAAAACGGATCGTCGGCCGCGCACGCAGCAAGAAACGCAGCATGTCGAACACGGCGTCAACGACAGCGCCTTCGCGGCCCGTGGCCTGTACGAAGCCTACCGCAGGTCTGTGGGTTGCCGCCTCGCACCCATGTCGGTCAGGAGTTTCAAGCGCGCATGCATTGTGAGACGTGTGGACTTGAGAATCCCGCTGGATCGCCGATCTGCCGCGGCTGCGGTGCGACCTTGCACGCGCCGGCGCCGGATACGGCGGGCGAGCGCGGTTCGCGGTCAGATGCGCACCGGACCGAGCGACGTCAAGTGACGGCGTTGATCTGCGACCTCGTCGATTCGGTTTCTCTCACCGTAAGGCTCGATCCCGAGGACATGATGGATGTCGTCGACGGGTATCTGGCGGCCTGCGAAGAGATCATCGTCCGCCATGGCGGACATGTCAGCCAGTTCACGGGTGATGGCGCGCTGGCCTATTTCGGCTATCCGCGCGCCGACGAGGATGACGCGGCGAATGCGGTTCGAGCCGGCATGGAGATTCGTGATGCCGTGGGCCGGATCGGCCGCGAACTCGGAATCACGTTGCAGTCGCGCGTCGGCGTCGCCACCGGTCTGGTCGTTGTCAGCGATCTGATTGGCCGCCGCGGGAGCCGAGCGGTCGAAATCGTCGGTGAAACGCCGAACCTGGCCGCCCGTCTGCAAACCGTAGCCGCACCGAACACCGTCGTCGTCGCCAAATCGACGCAGCGGATGACCCACGGCGTTTTCAGCTACCGCGATCTCGGCACGTTTGCGCTGAAGGGATTTGCGACGCCGATTGAGGCCTTCGAAGCCGTCGAGGCGATCGGGGCAAGCCGTTTCCAGGCCCGCGCCCCCGGCAAGCTGACGCCCATGGTCGATCGCGTCGATGTCCTAGCCCTGCTGCTCGCTCGCTGGACGGAGGCGCAGTCGGGAAAAGGCCAAATCATCTTGCTTCACGGCGAGCCCGGCATCGGCAAGTCCCGGATCGTCGAAGAGTTGCGCAGGCACGCCGCCGAAACGTCGCATGAGCAAATGATCTGGTACTGCGGTCCTACCTACGCCGACAGTGCGTTGCAGCCCATCTCCCAGCAGATCGCGCGCCTCGCTGCCTTCGACCGCACCGACAGCGCGACGAGGCGACGCGAAAAGCTCGGCCGTGTGCTGGCGCGATACGGGGTGGCGAGCCCGCTCAGCCAGGCAGTGCTCGCCGATCTGATCGGCGTCCCGGCCGAGGCCGGGACGCCAATCGACGTCATGACCCCCGACAAGCGCAGGGAGGTCACGCAGGACACGCTGCTTGGGATCATGGAACAGTTGGCGACGTCGCGCCCCGCCATGTTCGTGCTGGAAGATGCGCATTGGAGCGACTCGACCACGCTGGAGCTGCTCGATCGCGCCGTTCGGATGGCCGCGGGCCGGCGTTGGCTGATCGTGGTGACTGCCCGGTCGGAATACCAACCTTCCTGGACCGGGGAGGCGAACGTCACCCATCTGCGGCTGGCGCGGCTGGATCGCGGCGATGCCGAGCGGATCTGCGTGCATCTTGCATCCGAAGCTTTGCCCACCGATGCGGTGCGGCAGATCGTGACCCGCTGCGACGGCATTCCCCTGTTTGTGGAAGAGATGACCAAGTCAGTGCTGGAGGCGACGGCGGCCGGTGTCGCAGCGGTCACGATTCCGATGTCGGTGCAGGATTCCCTGGTGGCTCGTCTCGACCGGTTGGGGCCGGCCCGGCGGATCGCCAATCTCGGCGCCGCGATTGGCCGCCGATTCAGCTATGAACTGCTCGCCGCCGTTGCCGCGCAGCCCGACGACGAATTGCGCGCGGGCCTTCGCGAACTCACCTTGTCGGGGCTGGTGGAAAGCAGCGGCGTTCCGCCCACCAGCACCTATCTGTTCAAGCACGCGCTGATCCGCGACGCGGCTTACGAGTCGCTGTCCAAGCGAGAACGTCAAGGCTTGCACGGAAAGATCGCCGCCGTGCTGCGGGAGCGTTTTCCCGAAACCGGTGAAACCGAGCCGGAACTGCTCGCCTATCATTTGAGCGAAAGCGGCGCGATCGCAGAGGCGATCCCGCTGTGGGCAGCCGCCGGGCAGCGTGCCGCCTCGCGCGCCGCGCATGTCGAAGCGGCTCGGCATTTCCAGACGGCGCTCGATCTGCTGAGCTCCTTGCCTGAGGAGAGCGGCCGCGTGGTGCTTAGATTGCAACTGCTGATCGGCCTTGCGGTCAGCCTCGCAGCATCCCGAGGCTACGCCGTTCCCGAGGTCGGAAGAGTTCTGGCTGAGGCGCGAGCGATCTGCGATGCCCTCGGCAACGTCGCCGATCTGTTCGCCGTCCTCCGCGGAATTTGCAGTTTCCTGATTGTAGCCGGGGATCTGGTTGGCGCCGAGGAAACGGCACGGCTCTGCCTGGGAATCGGCGAGCAGACCGGCCTTCCGGAGCATCGCATCGAGGGCGATTGCACGCTGGGCTACATCCTGTTCGTCAAGGGCGAGTTGGAAACGGCACGGCGGCATCTCGAAAAAGGAGTGCATGCCTATGCGAAGGAGGACGGCGCCCGGCTGCCAAGGGTCTCCTCTCAGGACCCGCTGGTGACAGGCCTCGCCTCGCTGCTGCAAGTGCTGCACGCGATGGGCGACGCGGCGGGTGCGGAGCGTGTCGCGGCCGAACTGGATGCACATGCGCGCTCGCTGGCGCGTCCCTTCGATCTCGTTTGGGCATTGTCGTGGCTTGCCTTCTACAAGCTCGCCCGGCGTGATTTCGTCGGCGCGCAGGCCGACGCGCAGGAAGCACTCGGCCTTTGCAAAGAGCATGGCTACCCTTTGTACCAGCTGGTCGCAAGCAGCCTGGAGGCCCATGCGCGCGGGTACCTTGGAGAGCCCAGGCTGGCCTTGGAAACAGCGCAAGGTACACTGCCCGCTTTCCAGAAACTTGGGATGCTGCATTTTTCCAGCTTCTATCTCGGAGAGGTGGCGGGCCTGCAACTCGCCTCGGGTGACCCCGCGGCGGCGCTGCGCACAATCGAGGCAGCGATAGAAGCAGCTCGCCGTCATGGCGACAGCTATTTCCTGTCGCCGCTGAATCGTCGGCGGGCCGAGATCCTTGCTCGCATTCCCGGCACCGCCCCCGAGGACGTGTCGGCTGCGCTTCGCGAGGCCATCGCCATTGCCGAGGCGCAAGGCGCCGCCGCTTTCGTTCAGGAGGCGGCAAAGCTGCAGCAATGACCAAAAGTCCCGTCGCAATGGGCCGAGATCGACGCACCGGTCATGCGATGGGGCTTGCCATTCCCACGGTGAAATCGATCTCCGCCCAGAACCCGAGCGTCGTGGTCAGGACCAGTTTGCCATCCGTCGGCGTGCCGAGACGGAGATCACGAATGAATGGATGACTGTCGAAGTCACCGAGTTCGAGCGACCAATTTCCGGACAGCAGCCGGAATTGCCCCGGCTTCATGTTTGTCACGGTGAGATCGCCCTGCAGCAATCTTTGGTAGCTTGCCGTAACAACGCTGTCCGAGGACCTCTCCTGTTTCAGATAAAACACCCGGGATGGAAAGCCGCCTGGGGTGGTGAGGAACTCCGGGATATCCGGATGGTCCGTCAGCTGGTTCAGCCGCGCGGCGTCCGCTCCGACGCAAGCCTGCTTGAAGAATTCGGCCGTCAATGCCGCCGCGCTCGCGGCGGTTGCGGGCCGATCGGCAGGTGAAGGCGGTTGGCTGGGCGTACCGGACAGCTTCAGCATCCGTTGCAGGCTGGCATGTTCCGTGGGCGCGAATTTCGCGATGGCGAGGGCCGACACCTCAAAAGGACCCCACGAAGGCGCCGTGTCCGGCAGGCTGATCGCCGCGTGGTATTTCGGATAGCCCCACACATCGCGCGCGGCGATGACGGACCAGGCATTGTCAACGAACAGATACGCAGGCACGAAGCCGACCGATGTCGGCAGCCAGCCGCCGGGTTCATAGCTGCCGACCAGAAGCCAGAAGCCGATGTCGGTCGCGGCGATGGTGCCTTGCTGCGAAAAGGGCGGCGTCAGTGCGCCGGTTTTGCGAGACTGCACAATGTTCAGGAACACCTGGGCGAGCAGGACGCGAAAACGCTGACCGCCTGCAACGACATTGTAGGACCGATCTAGAAAATCCTGGCAGGCGCACAGGCCGGCGGGGAAAAGGAAGGTGTAATACGTCGTGTCGTTGCAGAAATACGGCGGTGGCGGCAGCGTGTTCCACCCGGCGTAATTGATATAGCCGGGCTTGGTGACAGGCAGGGGCGACAGGTCCGCGATCCGGTCGGGTTGGGGTTTCATCGAAACGATCGGGATGTGGACGCCGGACAGCGCGGAAGCGGCGGCAAGGCCCGACATGGCCGCCACTTCCACGCAGCCGGCATTGATCTCCGCGACCATGGTCCAGTCGCCGGCCAGATACAGATTGGCGTAACCCGACTTGCCCGGCTCCATGCGATGGCGCAGCGTGCCGGGCAGACTGAGCACATAGCGGTCGCCGGGATTGATGTTGGCGCGCCAGTACTGATCGTCGAGCCTCGCCGGCCCGGCAAGATTGCGTGGCGAATGCAGCAAGTCCCAGCGGAATTGCTCGTCGCTGCCGATGTTGGTCCACAGCGTGTCAAGCCACGACGTCATCCAGTCCCGGGCGTCGCCCTTGACTTTATCCGCCGCGGCAGACGCATCATCCCGCGCCGCGTCGTCGGCCATGACTGCACAAAAATAGGCAATCGAGAGCGGAGCCGGTTCACCCCATGCCTCCGCGGGCAGCAATTGCGACATGTCCGAATAGGTGTCGAACGGCGGCTTGCAGGTGGTCACGATCGGACCCATGGTTTCGCGTGGCGGCTGGTCCAATGGATCACAATACGGCCCGCCGAGATCTTTCACTTCGGATCGGATCCAGAGCTGAAGCGCCTGGGTGCGCACGGTGGGAAGGTTTTCGATCATGTCCGCCCAGGCTGGCTGTTGAACCATCAGCGGCTCACAGATCTGGCGCAGCGCGCCGACCGGAATTGCCAGGATCACCTGGTCGAAATGCTGCCCAAGCTGCAGGCGCAATTCCGGCCCCGAAACCGGCGGCAACGGACGACCGTAAGAGTTCTCGAAATTATAACCTAATGCGGCCAGCCTCTCGCCATCCTTGATCTGCTCCCAGAGCGGCGACGAGGGCCAGCATTCGAAGCCATTCACCGGCGTCAGCGGATAGTATTCGCTCAGGCCCTCCGCGAGTTCGACCTGTCTGTCGATCAGGATGGTGCCGATCTCGTTGCCGTCGGGCGTCGGCTCGAGACGGGTCACCCTGCGGAAGAATTCGAATTTGACCCCGCGCTGCTTGAGCAATTGATAGAGCGGGGTGCAGATCGTATCGCCCATCCCGTAGACCGCCTTGAAGAAGAAGGCCCCCTTGAAGGTGAAAAACAGCCGCAGCAGGCCCTGGACGGCGGTGCATGCCGACACGCTGGGACGATCGCGTGAACCGTTCTGGTAGGCGAAGATGTATTCGTACAAGGCCGTGACGATCGCGTTGTTTGCTCCGTCCGGGTCCTGCTGCCTGAGGAAGTCCATGAACTCGTATCTGTCGAGAACCTCCAAGCCCTTCGTCAGACAGTCGTTCTCCAATATGCCGAGCAGCATGCACAGGGCGAGGTTGGCGAGCAGCAGGATGCGGCGCAATCCGGCTTTAAAGCCTCCCGTACCAAGATACTGCTTCACGAGCCCTTGATAGGCGCGCAGCAGCGCGATGGTGTCCGCCTCGGCCGTGCGGCGGACCGAGGCGACATGACTGTTCAGCCCCTCGCTGGCGGCGCTGGCCAACGACAGCAGGGGATGGCCGGTCGCATCGCTGTTGGATAGTTTCGCAAACCGGATTTGCTGGCCATGCGGCATTTGGGCGAGCGCAATTGCGGCTTCGATCTTGTGGTCTCCGGGCCAGTCCTCGCCGTAGTAGTTCAAGCCGTAGATGAGGGCGGCGATCGCTCGACGTAACAATTCGCCGAGAGGCGGCACGACGTTGTCGGGCGCCCACAAATCGTCGCGACCGGGAAAGTTCGATTTATCCGCGTCCGGCTCGAACCAAAATGGCCACGGCTGCCATTGCTCTCCGGATTTTTCCGAATAGAAGATCCTGTTTTGTCGCTTGAAGGCATCGGCAATCGTCGCCATTGGATGTGTCGAAGGCCGGTTCAGCGCCTTGAGAACGATGCGCATGATGGTGAAGGCGTTTTCATAGAAGCCGGCCCAGATATGCAGCCCATGCTCCTCGATGCGCTGGCCGTAATCGGCGTTGCGCCCGCTTGCGGTCTTGCCGCCGAGACGCCAGCCGAGCTGATAAACCGTGATATCGTATTTCTCGCCCTTGCGGTCTATCTCGGTCAAAGCGAAAGCCGCACTCAATGCCGACACTCCGCCGCCCAAAATCGCCACGCGCGCTCTGCTTTCGGCCATGCTCAATTTTCCTTCGGTGCGGCGATGCACAGCAGTTCAGATGAAGCAGAATGGCTTCATCTCGTTTCGAGCAGGCCGTCCGAGCGGTCGGGCATTCGCATGTGAAAAACAGGAGCAGCCCGGTCCAATCCGGACGTACCGTCGGTGCTGTCAGCGCGGTCAGATCATCAAAATGGCGTGTATCCTGCCTTCATAACAGCTCTTTTGCAAGGATTGCCCGGCGTCCAGACCCAGAACGCGCCCTTGCCGATCGGCATTGCGGATCGTTGCAGGCCCCGCCCCCGTCGTTCATTCACGGCCCGCGATCGGCTAGCACGTGACGGAGATTGCCGTGATGTCGGACGAGAAGAGCCTCGGCCTCCGCCTTGTCATATCCGAGCGCCAGGAGCGCGGCGGTCTTGATATTGCCCGCCGTCTCATCGAGGGCGCGCGCGGCCTCGATCTCGCTGCAGCCGGCAATCCTGATCACCATGGCCTCGGCGCGGCGCTTCAGCTTGGCGTTGGTCGGCGCCATGTCGACCATCATGCCGCGGTAGACACAGCCGAGCCCCAGCATCAGTCCGGTCGAGATCAGGTTGAGCACGATCTTCTGGGCGGTCCCGGCCTTCATCCGTGTCGAGCCTGCGATCAGCTCCGGGCCGGTCTCGATCAGGACCGGGTATCCCGCCTGCGTGAGCAGCGCAGTTCCCGGATTGCTGGCAACGCCGATCGTGACCGCGCCACGCGCGCGCGCCTCCTGCAGGGCCGCCACGGTGAACGGCGTCGTGCCGCTGGCTGAGACGGCGATCACGACGTCGTTTCCGGAAAGGTAGGCCGCATCGACCTGCCTGACGGCATCGGCGACATCGTCTTCGGCGCCCTCGATGCTGCTGACAAAAGCGCTCTCCCCGCCGGCGATGATGAAGTGGAGCCGCTCCTTGGGCCAGCCGAATGTCGGCTTCAACTCTGCCCCGTCCTGAATGGCAACCCGCGCCGAGGTGCCGGCACCGACATAGACCAGCCGTCCGCGCTCGCTGAGCGCCTCCCTTGCGGCACGGGTCCCCGCCGATATCGCCGGCAGCGCGCGCCCCACCGATGCGACCGCCGCGAGCTGGCCCTCCCACATCGCTTCCATCGCCGAGACCAGCGGCCAGGCGTCGAGATCAGCAAAACGAGGATCGACCTCTTCGGTAGCCATGGCTGAGCTCCGCTCCTTTCATGATGTGAAACGCGGAACGACGAGAGAGGTTCGGCCACACCGTCGGAGCTTTCGAGGCTCCCAAAGGCCGGCCAAACTGTCACCCATTGCGCAGGATTAAGTCCCCGCCTGCGGCTGGACGTGCGCCTGCGACGTCTGGCCGCCATGGAGACCAAGGCAAAAATATCAGCCGATCGTTGGTTGGACGGCCCACCAATGGTAACGATATCGGCAAGAACAAAATCCGGGAGGCGTCGGGGTGCAAAACCTGCTGAAAAAGAAGGACTTCTATGCCGGGCTGGTGATGATCCTGCTCGGGGCGGTGGTGACCTTGAATTCGACAACCTACAAGCTCGGCACGTTGATGCATATGGGGCCGGGCATGTTTCCGTTCATGCTGGGGATCATCCTGACTTTCGTCGGCATCCTGATCTTCGGGACGGGCGTGATCACCCCGCTTGAAGATGGTGAGCGGATCCTTCCCGAAAGCATGGAATGGCGCGGCTGGGCCTGCATCCTGGCAGGCCCGATCATGTTCATCATTTTTGGCAAGCTGTTCGGCCTGGTCGCCGCCACCTTCATGTGCGTCTTCGTCTCCGCGCTCGGCGACCGCAACGCGACATGGAAGGGCTCGGCCCTGCTCGCCGCAGGCATCACGGTCGCCGGCACCCTGCTGTTCTCCTATGTGCTGAAAGTGCCCTTCCCGCCGTTCCGTTGGGGACTGTGAAATGCTCGCCACGGCCCTGACTGACCTCTGGTACGGTTTTGGCGTCGCCTTCGAGCCGCAAAACATCATGTGGTGCTTCGTCGGCGTGCTGGTCGGCAACATGGTCGGCGTGCTGCCGGGCATGGGCCCGCTCGCCACCATCTCGATCCTGCTGCCGCTGACATTCGGCATCAAGCCGGTCGGCGCCATCCTGATGCTGTCGGGCGTGTTCTATGGCGCGCAATATGGCGGCGCGATCTGCTCGATCCTGCTCAATCTGCCCTGCCATCCGCCGCATGCAGTGACCTGCCTCGACGGCTTTCCGCTGACCAAGCAGGGCCGCGGCGGCGCCGCGCTCGGCGTCACCGTGATCTCGTCCTTCGTCGGCGCATCCTGGGGCATCACGGAAATGATCTTCCTGGCGCCGGTCCTGGTGAGGGTCGCGCTGGAGTTCGGCCCGACCGAGATCTGCTCGCTGATGCTGCTCGGCCTGCTGGCGGGTTCGACCCTGGCGCGCGGTTCGCCGCTCAAGGGCATCGCCATGACCCTGGTCGGCCTCTTGCTAGGCATCGTGGGAACCGACATCGAGACCGGGACACCGCGCTTCACCTTCGGCATTCCCAGCCTGTTCGACGGCATCGAGCTGGTCGGGCTGGCGCTCGGGCTGTTCGGCATCGCCGAATTCATGAAGAGCGTGAACCAGTTTTCCGACATCAACACGCGCTACTCCAATGTTGGATTTCGCGACCTGCGGCCGTCGCGCGACGAGCTCCGCCGTTCGATCCCCGCGATGTTTCGCGGCACGCTGGTCGGCAGCCTGTGCTCGCTGATTCCGGGCACCGGTCCGACGATCGCCTCGTTCATCGCCTATGCGACGGAGAAGAAGGTTTCCAGAACGCCGGAGAAATTCGGCACCGGCATGATCGAAGGCGTCGCCAGTCCGGAGGCCTCGACGCACTCCTCGGTGCAGGGCGATTTCATTCCGACCATGAGTCTCGGCATTCCCGGCGACGCCGTGATGGCGCTGATTCTCGGCGCCCTGCTGATCCAGGGCATCGTGCCGGGCCCGCAGCTCATCAAGGAGCATCCCGACATCTTCTGGGGCCTGATCGCGAGTTTTTGGATCGGCAACATCATGCTGGTCGTGCTCAACGTGCCGATGATCGGCCTGTGGGTGAAACTGCTGATGATCCCCTACAAGTATTTGTATCCGAGCGCGCTGTTCTTCGTCGCAATCGGCGTCTACTCGACCAACAACGACATGTTCCAGGTCGGCGAAACCGTGGTCATCGGGCTGGTCGGCTATCTCCTGTTGCTGCTCGACTTTCACCCGGCCTCGATCCTGCTCGGATTCGTGCTGGGTCCGCGCTTTGAGGAAAATTTCCGCCGCGCCATGCTGATTTCGCGCGGCGACGCCTCAGTGTTCGTCACGCATCCGATCAGCGCGTTCTTCCTGTTTTTGTGCGTGGTGCTGATCGGGGCGCAGATCTATGTTCGGCTGCGCAAGCCGAAAATGGCTGTCATCGCGGATGGCTCGCCGGCGGGATTCGCCCGGCAGGAGTTCGCGCCGGGCTCGGGCGAGTGATGCGGCAGGTTGCTTGGTGAGCGGAGCTTCGGT
>NZ_JAFATE010000914.1 GCF_019244115.1 Bradyrhizobium sp. | reverse complement strand
TTGTTGTTTTGACCGTTTCTCATGTCCTGCCTTTATTCCAGCCCTGAGTTAATTGCCTTAGCCATTGCTTTGGGAAGTGATGACGCGCTGCACCGTTGCGCGAAAGCCGGCGCCCCGCAGCATCGATGTCGCGATGCGGCTCCAAGTTTCTAAAGTCCAAGCCCTGACGTTGTCGTCAACCTTCGCGTCCAGCAAACACGCGTTCCCCACCCGCCTGCGCCGCAGCCAGCGAATCCCTCATTCCGCCTGCCGCAACAGGCCCGGTTTTCGTGCGTAAGTCGTCAAGCGCAACAATTCAGGCTTTCGTTCGCTTCGCGGTCGGCAGCAGCGCAGCTCTCGAAAGCTATCGCGCTCAAGTGAACCGACGTTTTGGAACCATTTGACCGGGCGGCTCTCGCTCTGAGAACGCTGGCTTTCACCCGTCGCATCCACGGGGCCTGCACCGATGTTGGGCGGAACGTAGTCGCTCCCGTGGAATATTCCAAGTGGTTTTTTACGTCTCATCCGGGCTTTTATGGCGGCAATTTCCGGCCGGCGATGGCCCGCAAAACTCCGCCGAGATCCGCCCTCGGTTCGGCGGTCGTGGTTAATCCCGCCCCGCGCATCAAACCCGTGATGTCTCTTATTTGGTCACGCCCCGCCTCGACCACAAGGGCCCCCCCGGAGGCCAAGAGTCGCACCGCCTCGGGAATCAAGGCCCGGTAGGCGTCGAGCCCGTCTGGACCGCCATCCAGCGCCAGATGCGGATCGTGCTCGCGCACCTCGACGTCGAGCCCGGCAATGTCCTGCGAGGGAATATAGGGCGGATTGGACACCACCAGGTCGAACGGCCCGGTGAGTGCCGCGGTGTAGTTGCATTTGACGAAAAACGCGCGAGACGCGAGGGCAAGGTCGACGGCATTGCAGCGCGCGGTCAGCAGCGCGGCGAGGCTGATGTCGCTGCCGATCCCGATCGCGCCGGGAAGCTCGGAAAGCAGCGCAAGCAGGATGGCGCCCGAGCCGGTGCCGATATCGAGGATCCGCCATTCGCGGTCTGGATGCGGTGTCCCAGCGAGCATCTGGAGCGCGAGCTCGACCACCGCTTCGGTGTCCGGCCGCGGCACCAGCGTCTCGGCCGAGAGTTTTAGCGGCAGGCTCCAAAACTCCTTCTGTCCCAGGATGCGCGCGACCGGCTCGCGCGCGAGCCGTCGTTGCACGAGGCCGTCGAGACGATCGGCTTCCTCGACGGTCAGCGTCCGCTTCGCGGCCGCGATCAGGGCGGTGAGATCGAGGCCGAGCGCCGCGCCGACCAGGAGCCGCGCATCGAGATCGGCGGACTCGATGCCAGCGGTTTTCAACACGGCCGCGACGTGGCGCCGCGCGGCTTCGATGCTCTGTCCGGCAAGCGACGAACTCACGCCGCCGCGCCTTGCGCCGCGAGCTGCGCGGCCTGGTGCTCCGTCGTCAGCGCGTCGATCAGCTCGCTCAAGGCTTCGCCCGAAATCACCTGCGGCAGCTTGTAGAGCGTGAGATTGATGCGATGGTCGGTGACGCGGCCTTGCGGGAAATTGTAGGTGCGGATGCGCTCGGAGCGGTCGCCCGAGCCGACCTTCTCGCGGCGATCGGCCGAGCGGGCGGCGTCCACGCGCTGGCGTTCCGCGTCATAGATGCGCGAGCGCAGGATGTTCATGGCGGACGCCCGGTTCTTATGCTGCGAGCGGCTGTCCTGCATCATCACTACGATGCCAGTCGGGATATGGGTGATGCGGATCGCCGATTCCGTCTTGTTGACGTGCTGGCCGCCGGCGCCCTGCGCGCGCATGGTCTCGATGCGCAGGTCCTCGGCCTTGATGTCGACATCGACATCCTCGACTTCCGGCAGCACGGCGACGGTCGCCGCTGAGGTGTGAATGCGCCCCTGCGTCTCGGTGTCGGGCACGCGCTGCACCCGGTGCACGCCGGATTCGAATTTCAGCTTGGCAAAGGCGCCGCGGCCTTGCACCTCGGCGATGATTTCCTTGTAGCCGCCGACCGTGCCCTCGCTGGCCGAGATCACCTCGACCTTCCAGCCCTGCAGGCTGGCGAAGCGCTCGTACATCCGGAACAGGTCGCCGGCGAACAGCGATGCCTCGTCGCCGCCGGTGCCGGCACGGATTTCCAGCACGACGTTGCGGTCGTCCATGGCATCCTTGGGCAGCAGGGCCACGCGGATGTTCTGTTCGAGCTCGCCGCGCCGCGCGGTCAAGGTGTCGTGTTCGGCTTCCGCCATCGCGCGCATCTCGGCATCGACGGCCGGATCTGATATCAGCGCCTCGGTCTCGGCGAGTTCCTTGATGATGGCACGATAAGCCTTCACCGCATCGATCAGCGGATTGAGCTCGGACAATTCGCGGGTGATCTGGACATATTTGTCGGACGCGACCTGGCCGAGCAGCTGCGCCTCAAGAGAGGCATGGTGGGCTAGGAGCACGTCCAGTTTGGCTTCGGGCAGCATCGACATCGGTCAGTCTCATGGAGCAGGAGGCAGGGCGGCGTAGCGATTGCGGATGGCGTCGCTACAGCGGCAATCCCTCGGCCTCTGCGAATTCGGTCAGCTTCTGGCGGATCGAGACGCTGCCGGCTGGCGTCTCCAAAAGCTGCGACATCATCGCCTCCGCGCGCTGCGCATCGAGCTCGAGGATCATCGCCTTGACCGGGCCGAGCGCTGTCGGCGACAACGACAAGGAGCGGTAGCCCACCGCGATCAACGCCAGTGCGCCGATCGGTTTCGAGGCCATCTCGCCACACAGCGAGGCGGATTTGTTGGCGGCCTTCGCCTTCGTCACGATTTCGCGCAGCGCGCGCAGGATCGGCGCCGACAGCGTGTCGAACCGGTCGGAGACTTTTGCATTGCCGCGATCGACCGCAAACAGGAACTGGAACAGGTCGTTGGAGCCGACCGACACGAAGTCGACCTTCCGCAGGAGCTCGTCGAACTGGAACAGCAGGGCCGGGACCTCGACCATGGTGCCGATGTCGATGCGTTCCGGCAGCGCATGGCCGTGCTGGCGCAGATAGGTCAGCTCGCGCTCGACAATCGCCTTGGCCGCGTCGAATTCGGCGACCTCGGAGACCATCGGAAACATGATGCGCAGCGCCCGGCCGCCGCCGGCGCGCAGCAGCGCCCGGATCTGGCCGCGGAGCAGACCCGGCCGGTCGAGCCCGAGCCGGATCGCCCGCCAGCCGAGCGCCGGATTCTCCTCGATGACGGTCTCCATATAAGGCAGCGCCTTGTCGCCGCCGATGTCGAGGGTGCGGAAGGTCACCGGCCTGTGGCCGGCCGCGTCCAGCACTGTACGGTACAGCGCAAGCTGGTCGCTCGAGCGCGGCAGGGCCTGGCCGACCATGAACTGCAGCTCGGTGCGGAACAGGCCGATGCCGGCTGACCCGGTGTCGTCGATGTGCGGCAGGTCGATGGCGAGCCCCGCATTGATCATCAGCTCGACGCCCTGACCGTCCTTGGTGCGGCAGGGCTTGTCGCGCAGCTCCAGATACTGAGCCTGCCGCCGTGCGCGAAAACGCACGCGCTCGGCATAGGCGGATTCGATCTCGGTCGACGGGCGGACATAGATCGAGCCGGAGGTGCCGTCGACGATGATGGCGTCGCCGGGATCGGCGATGCCGGGCGCGTTCGGCACCTCGCCGACCGCGGGAATGCCCATCGCGCGCGCCACGATAGCGACGTGGGAATTGGCGGTGCCTTCTTCCAGCACGAGGCCGCGCAGGCGCTTGCGGTCGTAGTCGAGCAGCGCCGCCGGCCCCATCGCGCGCGCGATCACGATGGCGTTGTCGGGCAGTTTTTCGCGCGAGGGCGCGTGGTCCTGCCCGACCAGCTGGCGGAGCAGGCGATAGCCGAGGTCTTCGAGATCGTGCAGGCGCTCGCGCAAATACGGATCGGTAGAGCGCAGCATGCGCGCGCGGGTGTCCGACTGCACGCGCTCGACCGCGCCCTCGGCGGTGAGGCCGGTGGCGACCGCCTCGTGCAGCTTGTGGGACCAGCCCTGGTCGTTGGCGAACATGCGGTAGGCTTCCAGCACGTCGCGGTGCTCGCCGCCGTCGGCGACGTCGCCCCGTTCCAGCATGCGATCGAGGTCGCTTCGGAGCTTGGCGAGGGCGGCGTCGAGCCGCTTCAGCTCCTTCGGCAGGTCCTCGGCAATGTAGTTGTTGATGACCACGCGCGGCTCGTGCAGCACGACATGGCCGAGCGCAATGCCGTCGGACAGAATGGTGCCGGTCTTGTGCAGCGAATGGCGCGCGGCGGGCTCGGCGCCCGGCTGGGCCAGTGCGGCGAGCTCTCCCGAGGCGATCATCTCGGCGAGCACCATCGCGGTGGTCTGCAGCGCCTCGACCTCCTCCTCGACATAGGTGCGCTTGGCGCGGTTCTGCACCACCAGCACGCCGAGCGTGTTGCCGGCGCGC
>NZ_JAFATE010000894.1 GCF_019244115.1 Bradyrhizobium sp. | reverse complement strand
CACCGCGACCAATCTGAACAATGCGCTGAACGCCGCGATCGGCACGCTGGCGAACACCTCGCTGGTTGCGGCATCGGCGGTCGAAGCGGGCGACAATTTCTTCAACACCGACGGCACCGCGACCGGAGCGGTCCGGCAGAACCAGGTGCTGCCGACACCCGGGCCGATCACCGGCATCACGGCATTGTCGGGAGCCGCCGGCTCGGATTCGCTGACGTCCAGCTTTGCCGCCAATGACACGATCACCGTGAACGGTCAGACCATCACCTTCGTGGCGTCTGGTGCGACCGGCAACAACCAGATCAACGTCACTGACAATATACAGACGCTTCTGAAGAAGATCGATGCCTTGACCGGCACCTCGACGCCTTCGACGATTTCGGGCGGCGTCATCACGCTGCACACGGACAACGCCTCGACGCTGTCGGTCAGCAGCTCAAATGCCGCGGCTTTCGCCGCGCTCGGCTTTGCCACCAGCCCGGTGACGGCGGCCCAGCCGCCGCTCCGGGTCTCTGGCTCGCCGCTCGGGAGTGCGACGTCGCTCGTCAACGGTTCGGCGAACACGGTCTCCTGGTATACCGGCAATTCGGGGCCCGGCTCGGCGCGCTCGACCGCAACGATCCGCGTCGATCAGGCGCAATCGGTGCAGTTCGGTGCCCAGGCCAACGAGCAGGCGATCCGCCAGGTGCTGCAGTCCGTCGCGGTCTATGCGGCGACGACGACATCGCCGACGGGTGTCAATTCGGGCGCGGAAGTCTCAGCGCTGAGCCAGCGCACCGCCGCCAACCTAACGCCGCAGGCCGGGCAGCAGACCATCTCCGACATTCAGACCGACTTTGCCGACGCACAGACCGCGATGAAGGATGCTCAGGCGCGGCAGACCCAGTCCAAAAACGCCTTGCAGACGCTGATCGACCAGACCGAAGGCATTTCCCAGGACCAGGTGGCGAGCGAGATCCTGCAGCTGCAGACCAGCCTGCAGGCGTCCTACCAGACGACCTCGATGCTGTCGCAGCTGTCGCTGGTCAAGTTCCTGCCGACCTGAGCCCGTTCATATTAGGGTTTCATTAACCACGTCTCTTTACGCTTTGGTGGGACTTGCGGCGCACGACCGCAGTGCTGGAGGCAGTCATGAGCGAGCAGATCCACCTTGTGGTTGCGACCCCCTGTTTCGGCGGGCAGGTCTCCAGCATCTACGCGAGTTCGGTCTTCCGCCTGCAGAGCGCGGTTCGCTCCAAATCCAATCTGGATCTCAAGGTGCATCTGCGGGACGGCGATGCCCTGATCACGCGCGCCCGGGCCAACCTGGTCACGCTGTTTCTCGACGATCCCACCGCGACGCATCTTTTGTTCGTGGACGCCGACATCGGATTCGCGCCGGAGCAGGTGTTCCGCCTGATCGAGTCGGGTGCCGACGTGGTGGCCGGCGTCTATCCGATCAAGCGGGTCAACTGGACCAAGGCCAAGCATGCCATCGAGGCGAACCGGCCGAACCTGCCCGCGGCTTCGCTCGACTACGTGCTCGAGATCGACAATCCGGATCGCGTCGTCGTCGTCAACGGCTTTGCCCGCGTGCGCTATGCCGGCACCGGCTTTCTGATGATCCGGCGCAACGTGTTGCAAACGATGTGCCGTCACCCCGGTTACGCGTCGCTGCAGTTCTTCCGCGAGCATTCGCAGGATGCACTGGCCGGCAGCCAAAACCGCTTCGCGCTGTTCGAATGCATGATCGATCCCATGACCGGAACCTATCTCAGCGAGGATTTTGCATTCTGCAAGCGCTGGACCGACCTCGGCGGCGAGATCTGGGCCGATCTCGACAGCCGCCTCGACCATGTCGGACCCTCGGTCTTCCACGGCGATGTTGCTTCGCAATTCGCGGCCGCTCCGACCGCGGCTGACGCGGCCTGAGATCAGAGCCATGTCATTCGCCAAGCGCCGGTTGCAGGCCGCCGAAATTCCCGGCCCGGCTGGCGGCGTCGCCGCTGGGCTGCGCGATCTCTTTGCGCCTCTCGACGACTTGCTCACCTGCGGCGGTGATCCGCGCCTGGCGCTCGACAGAGCGAGGCTGAATGCTTACGGCTGCGGACCATCGCCGTCGCCAGACATATGGAGCTTCGCCTCCAGCACCGCGTCTACAATCTCGGAGCGGGCCTATGCGCGCGCGGGCTTGGCGCGTGAAGAACTGTTGCGCGCGGCGATCGATGTCGGGCTGGATGAGGCGTTCGACACCCGCATCGAGGCGATGCGCGCGGAGTTGAAAGCCTGTCTGGAACTGCCCAACGACGTCGCCGTGATCTTCTCAGCCTCGGGCACCGATGCGCAGCTTCATGCGCTATTTCTCGCGCGCTGCCGCTCGGAAGCTGTTCTGACAACGATCGTCGTTGGCTGTGATCAGACCGGCAGCGGCACGTTCCACACCGCGCGCGGGCGTCACTTCGCCAATCTGACGGCGCGTGGGAGCGTGGTCGGCAAGGATGCGCCGATCCCGGGTCTGTCTTGCGATAGCATGGGATTGCCGTTGTTTGATGGAACCGCCGGCTGCGCGGCGAGGGCGGATATCGACGACGCCGTACTGCGCGCCATCGAGGCTGCCGTGGCGGGCGGCTCGGACGTGCTGCTGCACGTCATGGACTCCTCCAAGCTCGGCTGGGGCGCGCCGGGCGCGGCCTGCCTTGCGGACATCGGCCGTCGATGGCCGCAAAGGGTTCAAGTCGTCGTCGATGCCTGCCAGATGCGGCTCACCCGTACGCGACTCCAAAACTATCTCGATCGCGGCTACATGGTGCTGATCTCGGGCTCCAAATTCTTTGGCGGTCCCGCGTTCAGCGGTGCGCTGCTCCTTCCCGGCTGCATCCCATGTCCACGCGGCGATGCGTTCGCCGATAGCCT
>NZ_JAFATE010000607.1 GCF_019244115.1 Bradyrhizobium sp. | reverse complement strand
TGATGTCGACGGAGTCAGTGGACGCCATGATCGGACCCGGACGGATCCCAAAGGAGCCGATCGGGATGCCCGGACCGTTATGCATGCCGTAGACCTGATCGATGCCAAAACGGTCCATCAGGCCGTCGTCGATCATCGCCTTGGCGCCCGCGCCGCCCTCTTCCGCGGGCTGGAAGATCACCACCGCGTCGCCGGAAAAATTCCGTGTCTCGGCGAGATAGCGCGCGGCGCCCAGCAGCATCGCGGTGTGGCCGTCATGGCCGCAGGCGTGCATCAGGCCCGGCGTCTTGGAGGCATAGGGCACCCCGGTCGCCTCCTGGATCGGCAGCGCATCCATGTCGGCGCGAAGCCCGATCACCTTGACGTCGCCGTTGCCGGCGGGCTTCTTCCCCTTGATCACACCGACCACGCCGGTCTTGCCGAGACCCGTCGCCACCTCGTCGCAGCCGAACTCGCGCAGGCGATCGGCCACGAAGGACGAGGTGCGGAGAGTGTCGTAGAGCAGTTCCGGATATTGATGGATGTCCCGCCGCCAGGCTTGAATGTCGGAATGCAGATCGGCGACGCGATTGACGATGGGCATGAGGCTCTCGGATCATGTTGTGAAGGAGTTTTGACCTGTCTAGCATGGCGCTCCAGCCGACCCAACCCAGGCGGTCGGCCGGACCAGCACCATCGATCCCGGCAGCAACGACCCGAATGGCTTCCGCGCTTGCTGCAGCATCGAAGCTGTGCCAACGGTTCGCACCCGAAGGGACGGAAACATGAACATCCAGGCCGAATTGCGCTGTCGATGCGGAGAAGTGCGCGCGCTGGTGAGCGACCCCTCGCCCAAGGCCGTCAATCGCGTGATCTGCTATTGCGACGACTGCCAGGCCTATGCGCATCAGCTCGGCCGTCCCGACCTGCTCGACGTCCACGGCGGCACCGACGTCGTGCAGGTCGCCCCCGCATCCCTCACATTCGTCAGAGGCCAGGACAAGATCGCGGCGCTGCGACTGTCGCCCAAGGGGCTATTCCGGTGGCATGCGCGCTGCTGCAACACCCCGGTTGGCAATACGCTGACGCCATCCATTCCCTTTGTCGGCGTGGTCGCCCAGGCCTTCGAAACCGATGGGCAAAATTTGGATGCGCTGTTCGGGACTCCGGTCGGCACGAATCTGGGAAAGTTCGCGATCGGAAACGTCCCGGGCAAGACCAACGGAGTCAGCCTGTCGCTGCTGCTCCGCATTCTGCGCCTGGTGCTTGGCTGGCGCCTCACCGGAAAAACCTGGCCGCATCCGTTTTTCGAACGCGGCAGTGGCGCGCCGCGTTATCCCGTCATCGTGCTGTCGCGCGAACAGCGCGACGCCTTGCGTCCCCTCTGCGGCCCGCGACCGCGGCCTCTGACGTCGGTCCAATGAAGCAGCTGGAAGGCGAGTTCGACTATATCGTTGTCGGCGCCGGTACCGCGGGCTGCATCCTCGCCAACCGCCTGTCGGCAGACCCGCGTCGCCGGGTGCTGATCCTGGAGGCCGGCGGTAAGGATAACTGGATCTGGTTCCACATTCCGGTCGGCTATCTCTTCGCGATCGGCAATCCGCGCTCGGACTGGATGTTCCGCACCGAAGCGGAGGCCGGCCTCAACGGCCGCGCGCTGGCCTATCCGAGGGGCAAAGTGATCGGCGGCTCCTCGGCGATCAACGCGATGATCTCGATGCGCGGCCAGGCCGCCGACTACGACCACTGGCGCCAGCTCGGACTCGCCGGTTGGGCGTATCAGGACGTGCTGCAGGCCTTCAAACGGCTGGAAGATCATTTCCTCGGGGAAAGCCAGCACCACGGCGCCGGCGGCGGCTGGCGCATCGAGGCGCCGCGGCTGTCCTGGACCATCTTGGATGCGGTCGGCGAGGCCGCACAGGAGATGGGGATCCGAAAAATCGCCGACTTCAATACCGGCGACAATGAGGGCGTCGGCTATTTTCACGTCAACCAGAAACGCGGCCGCCGCTGGTCATCGGCGCGCGGTTTTCTCAAGCCGGCGCTGCACCGTCCCAATTTGCGGCTCGAGACCCATGTGCTGGTCGATCGCCTGCTGATCGAAAACGGCCGCGCGGTCGGCGTGCGCTTCCTGCAGGGCGGCGAGGTCGTCGAGGCGCGCACCAAGGGCGAGGTGATCCTGAGCGCCGGCGCGATCGGCTCGGTCCAGGTGCTGCACCGCTCCGGCATCGGTCCCTGGGAATGGCTATCGCCGATCGGCGTCGATGTCGTGCTCGATCGCCAGGGCGTCGGACGCAACCTGCAGGACCATCTGCAGCAGCGCGCGATCTACAAGGTTTTCGGCGCGCGCACCTTGAACGAGACCTATCATTCGTTGGCGCGGCGCGGGCTGATGGGGCTCGATTATGCGCTCCGCCGCCGCGGCCCGCTGACCATGGCGCCATCGCAGCTCGGCATCTTCACCCGCTCCGATCCGTCGCGCGAACGCGCCAACATCCAGTTCCACGTGCAGCCGCTGTCGCTCGACAAGTTTGGCGATCCCCTACACCGCTTTCCAGCCATCACGGTGTCGGCCTGCAACCTGCAGCCGACCTCGCGCGGCATCGTGCGGATCCGCAGCCGCGAGATCGCCGCAGCGCCGTCGATCGCGCCGAACTATCTGTCGACCGACGACGATCGCCGGGTCGCGGCCGATGCGATCCGCACCACGCGGAAGCTCATGCGACAACCGGCGCTGGCGCGTTATTCTCCGAGCGAATTCCTGCCCGGCCCGTCGGTCGGCGACGACGATGCCTCGCTGGCCAAGGCGGCTGGCGATATCGGCACCACGATCTTCCATCCCGTCGGCACGGCGAAGATGGGACTTGCCAGCGACCACACCGCCGTCGTCGACGAGCGGCTCAGCTTTCATGGCATTTTGGGCCTGCGCGTCGCCGATGCCTCGGTGATGCCGACGATCACCTCGGGAAATACCAACACCCCGACCGCGATGATCGCCGAGAAGGCCGCCACAATGATCATCGAGGACGGTAAGCGGTGAATTGACTTCGATCGTTCTACTTGCGCGACTGTCAGTTCTCCCCTCCCCCTTGCGGGGAGGGGTCGGGGGTGGGGTCCCCGGATTCAGTTCGCTGTTTGGTACCCCCCCTCCCCAGCCCTCCGCCGCAAGGGGGGAGGGGGAGCGCACCGCCGCCGTGGCAGCAGCGAAGCGCGAGCGGTGGAATGCAGTGTCCCTACTCCCACGACCACGTGGAAAAATCGTTCTCGAATTGCGGGACCTCCTTCCACACGCCCTTCAGCTGCTTGCTGACGACCGTGGGCCATTGCGGCTGGTAGAGGAAGCCGGCGGCCGCATCGGTTGCCAGCATGCGCTGGGCATCGCCGAGCAGTTTGGCGCGGCCGGCCTCGTCCGAGCTCGTCACGATCTGCTTGTAGAGCGCGTTGAAGGCTTCGGAGTTGTAGCCGAAGTAGTAGTCGGGCTCGGTCCACTTCACGAGATCGAACGGCTCGACATGGGAGACGATGGTCAGGTCGTAATTATGCGGCCCGCCCGGCGCGAAGACCTGCGACAGCCATTGCGCCCATTCGACGTTCTCGATCTTGGCGGTGATGCCCACCTTGGCGAGCTCCGCCGCGAGTATCTCCCCACCCTGTCGCGCATAGGGCGGCGGCGGCAGTTTCAGGCTGACCTCGAGCGGCGTGGCGACGCCGGCCTCCCTGAGCAGCTTCTTGGCGTTCTCGGGATCGTAAGGGTTGATATTTGTGGTGTCGACATAACCGAGCGAGCCCGGCGTGTAGAAGCTGCCGATCGGAATGCCGAAGCCGTCGGCGGCGCCATCGATCATCGCCTTGCGATCGATCGCGGCGAGAATGGCGCGGCGCACCCGCACGTCGTCAAACGGCTTCTTCTTGTTGTTGATGGTGACGATGGTCTTCGCCTTGGAGCCGCCGATCAGCACGACGAACCGCGGATCCGTCTTGAACTGCTCGACGATGCGCGTCGCCACTCGGGGAAACGCGTCGACATCACCCGCCAGCAGCGCCGCCGCTTGCGCGGCGGGATCGCTGATGAAACGGATCGTGACCTTGGCGAGCTTGATCGCCGACGCGTTGC
>NZ_JAFATE010000444.1 GCF_019244115.1 Bradyrhizobium sp. | reverse complement strand
CGCGGCAGCGGATCAAGTCCATCGCTTCGACGCCACCTCTAAGACGCGGCGAGCTCGCCCTGATGGATGCGCCGCGACTGGCGCTCGCAGGTCGCGGCCTCTTCCGGTGAGGCCTTCGCAAGGCGCACGGCGACGTGCTTGTGATAGGGCGTACCGGCGATCGGATCGCGGTTGCCGGCATCGGTGAGCGCGTTGATCCGCGGGCCATTGATAAAACGCTCGCCGTCGGCGGCGGGATAGGACTGGCCATAGCCGTGCGGCAGCGCCAGCAGGCCTTGGCGCAGTCCGTCATCGACCTTGGCGCGCACGACGACGCGTCCGGCCGCGGACTCGACGGCGATCCAGTCGCCCTCGCCAGCGCCGAGCGCGGCAAGATCGGTTGAATTGATCCGAAGCGCGCCGTCGGGATCGTCGCGCCGCCACGCCGGATCGCGAAAGATCTGGTTGGCGTTGAACATGCGCCGCTGCCCGGCCGCCAGAATGAACGGATACTCCTTTGGCGGCAGCGCCGCCGCCGGATCGAGCGTCAAAAACCATTCGAGCAGCGCGGGAATCGCCAGGTGAACTTTGCGGTCGGGATGCGCCACGAGCGACCAGACCTCGTGATACGCATGCTGCGTGATTGCCACGCCTTGGCGCGCGCTGACGATTTTGTCGAACAAGGCATCGCCGAGCGTTTGATCCAAGATTTCGGCGCCGGCGCCGATCGCGCGCCGCACCGCCTCGGGCGCGCGCTTGGCGCAGGCTGCCGCCGCACCCCAGAGCGGCGCCGCGGCCGCGACGCCATCGGGCAGCGTCAGCCCGAGCGTGTCATAGAGCACCAGCGCGCCGAGCGGCACGGCTTGCGGATTTTGCGCCATGAAGCCGCGGAACGCGGCGGCAAAAGCCGGCCGCGACTGCCGCGCGGCTTCGCGCAAATCGGCCAGCGTATTGTCGCCCGGCAATAGCCCGACTGCCCGCGCCAGGCGGAGATAGATCTCGGGCTCCGGCAGCGTGCCCGGAAGCGGCGGCACGATGCCGGCACGCACATGGAAATAATTGGTCGGAAACTCGAAATTGAACAGCGTGAATTCGGTCTTCTCATATTGCGAGGATGCCGGCAGCACGTAATGCGCAAGCCGCGCCGTCTCCGTCATGGCGACGTCGACCACGACGCAGAGATCGAGCGCGCGCAGCGCCGCTTCCACCGCCGTGCTGTTGGCCGCGGTGTTCGCAGGGTTTGAGCTGTCGACCCACAGCGCGCGGAAGCGGTCCGGATGATCGACCAGGATCGCCTCGGCCAGCGAATTGGGCGGCAGCAGGCCCGCGATCACCTCGATGTCGAGCGGCTTGAAGCGCTGGCTGGGCGAATTGCCCCACAGCGGCTGCAGCCAGCTGTGCAGCTGATTGGTGCCCTCGCGGCCAAAGCTGCCGGTCAGCATGATCAGCAGCTTTTCGAGATAGGAATTGAGCGTCGAGTTGACGCCCTGCTGGAGGCCGAGCTCGACCCGCACCACCATCGCGTTGGCGGCCAGCATCATGTCGACGCAGCGCTCGATATCGGCGATCGCGATGTCGGCCGCGTCAGCCCAGCGGGCGACCGGCACCTTGAGCAGCGCCTCTTTCACCTCGGCATACCCAGTCGTGTGGGCCGCGAGGAAATCGTGATCGACCGCGTCACGCCGTACCAAAATTGCCAGAAGGGCGCCGAGCAAAAACGCATCCGCACCCGGTCGGACCTGCAGATGCAGGTCCGCCATCTCGGCGCTCTCGGAGCGGCGCGGGTCGACCACGATCAGTTTTCGCGCGGCGTCCTTGCGGATCCTGTTCATATGGTCGCGGGCGTTGGGGAAGCCATGCGCGATCCATGGATTCGCTCCGATGACGAACAACAGGTCGCAATGATGCACGTCCTCGGCCGTGTGGCAGGTCTGGCTGCCGAACAGGTGGCCGTTGACCCAGAAGTCGCCGGTCTTTTCCTGCGACAGCGCATTGAAGACATGACGCGAGCCGAGGCCCCGCAGCAACGCGTTGGCATAGGCGCCGCCGGCGTGATTGCCCTGCCCGCCGCCGCCATAGAGCGCGATGGTCTGCCCGCCATGGCTTTCGCTGATCTCGCGTAGCCGCGCAGCAATTTCTGATATCGCCGTGTCCCAGTCGATAGCGTCAAAGCCGCCATCGGCGCGCCGGCGCAGCGGGGTGGTCAGCCGATCACGATGATGGGCATAGAACGGGATGCGCGCGGCCTTGTTGCAGAGATAGCCTTGCGATTTCGGATTGTCGCGGTCGCCGCGGACTTTTGTGATCCGCTCGTTCTCCACCAGCATCTCGAGGCCGCAGTTGACGTAGCAGAGATTGCACGCGGTCTTGTGCCAGCGCGGTTCCATGTCGTCCTCCCATTGCGTCACCGGAGCTTTTTATATGACAATCATCATTTAAACAACGGCAAAAGATGCCGGCGGACCGACGCGTATTCGGGTCTCTGTCATTCCGGGGCGGCTCGAAGAGCCGAACCTGGAATCTCGAGATGCTCAGGTGCGCAAATGCGCACCATAGTTCGATGCTTCGCATCGCCCCGGAATGACGAAGTTAGATCACTTCCCGTAATAGTCCTGCACGGTGTCCCATGCGACCTGCTGCAAAAACCTTGCGGTCGGCGGATCGATCCCGGCGAGGTAGGAATTGCCGACCGGAGAACGGCCGGTCAGCGCGGCAAACACGGTGCAGGCCGCCAGATAGGTTCCGGCAAGGCTCGGATGCCGCTTGTCCGGGGCATGAAGATTGAGCTCGGGCTGTTTCTCCCGTGCCCGCGCGAAGGCGAGGCCCGCCGGAATCACGAGAGCATTGTTGGCATTGCCAGCGGTCGTGTAGGCTTCGGCGAGTTCTGCCGTCATCTCCGGCCGGTCGGCATAGGCCCAGGACATGAACAGGATCGGCGTTGCGCCGTGGGCGCGGACGATCTCGATGTCCTTTTTCGCATAGTCGGTGAAGACCGCTTTCAACTTCGGATGGATCGGGCACTGGCTGCAATCCATCATCACGGCGGCATCGAACAGCTTGCCGGAACTGTTGAAGACGATGTCGTTGTGCTCGTCGAACGAATAGGAGCCGATCGCGCCCGGGCGGAAATAGCTCTCGACGTCGTGCCAGTCGAGGCCCGAGCCGCCGATCGTCACCATGGTGGCGCGGTAGTCCTGCTTGTGCTCGGGATCGGCGGCCTTTTCCAGCAGGCTGACATGACTGGGCATGCCGTTGTTGAAATAGAAGAAGCTGTTGCCGATGAAGATCTCGGATTTGGGATAGTCCGGCCCGAGACTTGTCACTTGAGGCCTGGTCTGCGCCTGCGCAGCCGCCGCCGCGCAAAGCACGGCAAGCATCGCAAGAAATCCCCGGACAAATGAGCGCATGTCGTTCCTCCCGCGTTTTGCTGCAGAGCTTAGCACGTTGCGCGGCTTTGTCGCGGGGGAGGCATCGCCGCCCGCTCGACGCAATTTGATCCGGCGCAGCCGATAGGCTTTGCACTGCCAATGGCGAGCGGCTATTTTGCGGCCGATCACGAGACATGCCGGCAACCTCATGAGGTCAATGCCATGTCGATGCAGAGCGCAGCTTCTCCCACGATCCGCCTCAGCCCGCCGAAGCGGGGATCCCTGAAGCATATTCCCGGCGACGAAGGCTGGCCGATCGTTGGCAAGACGCTGCAGGTGCTCGCCGACCCCAAGGGGCATGTCGAGCGGAACGCGGCGAGATACGGCCTCGTCTACCGCACCCATCTGTTCGGCGAGACCTCCATCGTGCTGCTCGGGCCGGAGGCGAACGAGCTGGTGCTGTTCGACCAGGCCAAGCTGTTCTCCTCGACCCATGGCTGGGACATCGTGCTTGGCCGATTGTTTCCGCGCGGTCTGATGCTGCTCGATTTCGACGAGCATCGCCTGCACCGCCGGGCGCTGTCGGTCGCATTCAAGTCCGGCCCGATGAAGTCTTACCTGACCCAGCTCGACCGCGGCATCGCTCGCCGCGTCGCGGAGTGGAAGCAAAAGCCCGGCGAGATGCTGGTCTATCCGGCGATCAAGCAGCTCACGCTCGATCTCGCCGCGACCGCATTTCTCGGCGCCGACATCGGCCCCGAGGTCGACGAGATCATGCGCGCCTTCGTCGACATGGTCGCCGCCGCGGTCGCGGTGGTGCGGCGGCCGCTGCCCGGCACGCAGATGGCCCGCGGCGTCGCAGGCCGGAGGCGCATCGTCGCCTATTTCTCGGAACAGATTCCGCTCCGCCGCGCCAAAGGTGGCGGCGACGACCTGTTCTCGCAGCTCTGCCAGGCCACCCATGAGGACGGCGCGCTGCTGTCGAACCAGGACATCATCGACCACATGAGCTTTCTGATGATGGCGGCGCACGATACGCTGACCTCGTCGCTGACCTCGTTCGTCGGCGAGCTCGCCGCCAATCCTGTGTGGCAGCAGAAGCTGCGCGCGGAGGTCATGGCACTCGGCCTTGGTGCCGATGCGGCGATCGGCTTCGATCAGCTCGAGGCCATGCCGCTCACTGAAATGGCTTTCAAGGAGGCGCTCAGGCTCAAGCCGCCGGTGCCCTCGATGCCGCGCCGTGCCGTGCGCGATTTTACGTTCAAGGGTTTTGAAGTGCCGGGCGGCACCCTGATCGGGATCAATCCGCTGTTCACGCATCACATGCCGGGGATCTGGCCGGAGCCCGACCGCTTCGATCCCCTCCGCTTCGCCGAGGACACCTCGCGGAGCCGCCACCGCTTCGCCTGGGTGCCGTTCGGCGGCGGCGCGCATATGTGCCTCGGGCTGCATTTCGCCAACATGCAGGCCAAATGTTTTGCTCGCCACTTCCTGCAAGATCTCGAGGTCTCGCTTGCACCGGGCTATCGCGCCAGCTGGCAGATGTGGCCGATCCCAAAACCGCGCGACGGGCTGCGGGTCCGCGTGAAGCCGGCGACATGAACCGCGGCTCATAGACCGGCCGTTATGGCGGTTTGGCGACGTGGGGGGTTTTGTCGGTCGGTCGCGCATTGCCGCGGCGGAGTAGGGGATCCTGTTCGGGGGGAGATCGCATGAGGGGGAATCGTGGTCGCACCATGGGCGTGCCGCTCGTGGCGGCGCTGGTGCTGGCGGTCGGCACGACCGACACCGTCTGGTCGCGGCACATGGCCAGGCATCCGCACCTGCATGCTGTGGTCGCAAAGCATCGCAAAATGCGGCTGGCCGCGCTCGATCCCACCGCGATCGCGCCGGCGCCTGCCGCGTCGAAGCGCCAAAACCTGTCGGCCGCGCGCTGCGATCCCACCACGTTCCGGATCGTGCTGGACGTCGGCCATACCGCGGAGTCGGAGGGCGCGCTCTCGGCCCGCAACGTCGCCGAGTTCGATTTCAACCTGCGCCTCGCGCAGCGGATTGCCGAGCGCCTGAAGGCCGACGGTTTTGCCGACGCGCGTCTACTGGTGACCCAGGGCCGGTCGACGCCCAGCCTGTTTCGGCGCGTCGCTGCCGCCAACGAGCTGCAGGCCGATCTTTTTCTGTCGATCCATCATGACTCCGTGCCGAATTTCCTGCTCGAAAACTGGGAGTTCGACGGCCGCAAGAGCCATTTCAGCGATCGTTTTGCCGGCTATTCGGTGTTCGTCTCGCGCGAGAATCCACAGTTCGGCGCCAGCCTGAAATTTGCCGAGCTGGTCGGCCGCGAGATGAGGGCGCAGGGCCTTACCTATGCGCGGCAATACACGCTGCCGGTCATGGGGCGCTATCAGCGTCAGCTGCTGGACAAGGACACCGGTGTCTATCGCTATGACGAGCTCGTCGTGCTGCGAAAGACTCGGATGCCCGCCGTGCTGCTCGAAGCCGGCTCGATCATCAACCGCGACGAAGAGCTCAAGATGAGCTCGCCGGAACACCAGGCTATGATCGCAAGCGGCGTCGCGACCGCCGTGAGGGAGTTTTGCGATCCGCGCTGGGCGATCCTCGGGCCGCTGTGATGTTATGGCGGCTGCTGCGCCCCATGCCGCACATGCAAGATGCAATTTCTTCTGCCGTCTCGTCTATCGCGTAAAATATCAAGAATGGATATCGAACCACGGACAAGACGCGGACGTCGGCTTCGTCTGTAACGTGTCCGGCGAATGGAAATTCCTCAAGAAGTTTCGTCAGATCCTCGATCCGCTCCACAACGGCGGCAGCCGCAAATCGGTTGCGTTCGAAAATGTAGGAAAAAATGTTTTCGATTTCGGTGAGCGCCGTCTCGGACCAGCGAACCTTCATGCCCGAACGCGATGAAATACGGCAGCAACCGCTGCCTCATCAGCAAGCCTCCGGTCGCGCATCTCGCCGAGGCCCCGTCGTACGGCCTGCCGCTCGTCGTCGCTCAGCTGATACGGTCCGAAATGCTTGTTTTCGATATCCGCGACGGACCTGACAAACTCCTCCTGCACCTCTTCAGGCCAGGTCGATACCCGTTCCAGCAAGATTTCGAGACTTTGTCGCGCCATAGACACAACCATAGCAGGGTTTCGTTCTCTCAACGATCAGACCGGCAGTTTGCGATGCTCGCGATTGGCGAGGCTCGCTTCCTCCAGGTCGAGGTCGCGTTCGATCCGCCGCCGGACCTCGTCGGTGATCTTGCCGTGGCGCAGCAGCTCATGGATGAACCTGCGCTCGGTGGCGATCAGTTCGCATGTCAGCGCCACACCGGCCCTGGTGATCTCACGGGCTTCGGGATCGAGCGACGTCGGCAACTGGTTGGTGCGGATCTCGTGCCGCGCCCTGAGCAGGCCGACCACCTCGTCGGAGATCTCGCGATCCCTGGTGATCGATTCGAGCCGGCGCAGCGCCGCCTCGAGCGCCTCACGGCGCGCCGAGATCTCCTGTTCATGTTCCGCGACGTGCTCGGCACGGCCGGCCTGCGCGAGGCCGAGGGCGCGCACCACGGCGGGCAGGCTGAGGCCCAATCCCACCAGCGTGACCACGATGACGCCGAAGGCGATGAACAGCACGAGGTCGCGATAGGGGAAGGCCTTGCCATTCTCGACGACGAACGGCAGCGCCAGCGCCGCCGCCAGCGACACCGCGCCGCGCACGCCGGTGAACGCAATCACGAACGGCCATTGCCATGGCGGCGAGGGGTCGCGCGCACGCAGGCTCCTGCTCATCAGGCGCGGCAGATAGGTTGCGGGATAAAGCCAGGCAAAGCGCGCGAGGATGATGATGATCGAGACCAGTGCCGTCGCGCCGATGATGTCTTGCAGCGGAAATGCTTTCGACTGCGCGTAGATCGAGCGCATCTGAAAGCCGGTGAGCAGGAACAAGAGGCCCTCGATCAGATAGATGACGAGATCCCAGAAGAAGATGCCCTGCAGGCGGGTGGCAGCCGAAATCCACAACGGTCCGTTCCAGCTCACATAGAGACCGCAGACCACGGTTGCGATCACGCCGGAGCCGCCGAGATGCTCAGGCACCCAGAAGGCGACATAGGGCGTGAGCAGCGACAGCGTGATCTCGATCTGCGGATCCCTGGCCCAATGGCGCGCCCGCAACGACAGCCAGCCGATCGCGATGCCGAACACGATTTCGCCTGACACGATTGCCGCAAAGGTGCCGGTGGCCTGCGGCAGCGAGAACATGCCGGTTGCGACCGCGGCCACCGCGAAACGGTAGAGGATCAGCGCGGTGGCGTCGTTGGCGAGGCCCTCGCCTTCGAGCACCACCAGGATGCGGCGCGGCAGGCCGAGCCGGCGCGCGATCGCCAGCGGCGCCACCGCGTCCGGAGGTGCGACGATGGCGCCGAGCACGAAACCGATGCCCCAGTCGAACCCCATAAAATAGTGCGTCGCCGCCGCGACCGCGAAGGCGGTAAAGATCACGCAGCCGACCGCGAGCAGGATGATCGGGCGCAGATTGTGCCGGAACTCGCGCCAGCTCATCGCAACCGCAGCCGAGTAGATCAGCGGCGGCAGCACGACCAGCAGCACCAGCTCCGGCCGCAGCTCGACTGTCGGCATGCCCGGCACGAAGGCGACCGTGGTGCCGGCGAGCAGCAGGAGGATGGCGGGCGCCACTTCGAGCCGCCGCGCCACAAGGGCGGTGCCCGCGAGCACCGCGAGCAGCACCAGAAAGGTTTGAAACTCGCTCTCCACCATGAGACGCAATTCGCCTGGAATGGCCTTTGGGGTCAATCCAGCGGAGGTCATCGCAGATGCCCAATGAAGCGATGACGGTGCTTGCCTCCGCCCTCGCGGGCAGGCGATCGCATTTGGCTTTAGCAAGGAGCCATGAATATCCCTCCGCCACTCGCCTTGCTCGCGGGCGATGAATCGCTGCTGCAGGAAGCGAATCGTCAAGGGACGCTGAGCCCGAGCAAGTCGAGAGGGAGGCCGGCCTGTTTTCACGGAGGAGTAAACAGTATGAGGCCGGTGCCAGCTTACCGAGGCGCCGCCAGATTTCGGCCGCCATGTTAACAAAGCTGTGATTGAAAAGTGGCGCTCCGGGCAAAACCGGTTGCGGGACCGCCCCGTACCAGCACAACGCTGCCGTAAGCAGGGCTGAAAAGAGGCGGGAGCATGACCGTGGACGGATATGGCGAGCATGCGATCGTGATCGGGGCGAGCATGGGCGGACTGCTCGCCGCCCGGGCGCTTGCGGACGTCTTCCCCTTGGTGACCGTCGTGGAGCGCGACAGCTTTCCGGACGCCGATGTCCCGCGCAAGGGCGTGCCGCAGGGCCATCACGCCCACGGCCTGCTGTCGCGCGGCCGTCGGGTGATCGAGGATTTTTTTCCCGGCTGGACCGAGGGCGTGATCGAAGCGGGCGGCATCTCCGTCGACGCCGTGCGCGACGTCGCCTGGTTCGGCCACGGCGTGGCGCTGAAGCAGGCGCCAAGCGATCTCGAAGGCCTTTTGGCGTCGCGCCCGGTGCTGGAGGGGCACGTGCGACGCCGGCTCCTGGCGTTGCCCGGGGTTCGCGCGATCCAGAACGGCGCCGTGCTGGGCCTCGCCACGAACGAGGACCGTTCCGCCGTCACGGGCGTGCGGGTCCGGCTCGGCAATGGCGAGGAGAAGGGGCAGGAGCACACCATCACGGCCGATCTCGTGGTCGACGCGTCCGGTCGCGGCTCGCTCGCGCCCGCCTGGCTGGAGGCGCTGGGCTACGAGCGCCCCGAGGAGGAGCGCATCGACGTCGGCATCGGCTACACGACGCGGCTCTACCGCCGTCACGCCGGCGAACTCGGCGGCAAGGTGGCGGTGGTGGTCGCCGGCAACGAGCCGAACTGGCGCAACGGGGCGATCCTGTTCCAGAGCGAGGACTGCTGGATCGTCTCGATCGGCGGCTATTTCGGCGACCATGCGCCCGACAATGCGCAGATGTTTGCCGCCTATGCCGGTTCGTTCCCGACCCACGACATCCACGACATCGTGGCGCACGCAGAACCGCTCGGCGACTTCGTGACCTACCGCTACCCTGCCAATGTCAGACGGCGCTATGAGCGGCTGGCGCGGTTTCCGAAAAATTTCCTGGTGTTCGGCGACGCCATTTCGAACTTCAACCCGATCTACGGCCAGGGCATGACCGTGGCGGCGCAGCAGGCGATCGCGCTGCGCGACACGCTGCGCGAAGCCGGGACGGCATACGCACGGCGCTTTTTCGAGGCCGCCGCGGGGATCGTCGATGTCCCCTGGGACATCGCGGTCGGCAACGATTTGCGGCACCCGCGCGTGATCGGAGCGCGGCCTGCGAAGGTGCGCTTCATCAACTGGTATATCGGAAAACTGTACCGGGCCGCGCAGCACGACGGCGACCTTGCGACCGCGTTCCTGCGCGTCGCCAATCTGGAGTTGCCGCCGGAAACGCTGCTCGCTCCTGCCGTCGTCGCAAGGGTGATCAGGGGCAATTTTCGTCGCCACGCGCGCGGCGCGGCCGAGGTGACGCGGCTCGGCGCGGGGGCATGAGCCCGGAGCGGACCCTTGTCAGCCGGTCGAAGCGGCGGTGAAGACCGCCAATTGAGCGTCGAAAGCACGCTTGTATGCGGGCCGCGCTTCGCCGCGTGCGACGTAGGCGGAGAGGTTCGGATATTCGTCCAGTAGACCCGATGCTCTCAACCTGAGCAGCACCGCCACCATCATCAGGTCGCCCGCACTGAACGCGCCATCGAGCCAGTCGGCATCGCCCAGGCGAGCCGAAAGCTGTTTCAGCCGATCCCGGACACGATCCTCGACCAAAGGCATGCGCTCCTTGGTCCAGGATTTGTCGCTCTCCAGCAGCCGGGCGGTTACGAGTTCGAGGATCGGCGCTTCCACGGTATTGACCGCCGCAAACATCCACATGATCGCGCGCGCCCTCGCATTCGCATCCGCCGGCAGCAGGCCCGCATGGCGCCCCGCGATATGGAGCACGATCGCCCCCGACTCGAACAGGGCGAGATCGCCGTCTTCATAGGTCGGAATCTGCCCGAACGGATGCAGCGCGAGATGCGCGCCTTGCTTCATCGCCTCGAACGACAGCAGACGAACGTCGTAAGGCTGGCCCACTTCTTCGAGCGCCCAGCGAACGCGCATGTCGCGCGCCAGACCCTTGCCGCCGTCGGGCGACCGTTCAAAGGCGGTAATGGTGGGGATCATGAGAAGACTCCGGGTGATTGCATCATGCCATGGTGCCTGACGCGGTTGATTGCGAGGGTCCTGCGTTCATGAACGACGTTATTTTCCGGACTGAAAAGCTGCAAACTTGAATTCCACTTGATGTGATTCGGTCCGGAGGGGGATCTGCCGAATGTGCCTCGACGGGTAATACGCGCATGGGCGTCATGCGCAAACTGCCCGTCGCGCCAATCTGTCGCAGTCGAGCGGTTTCTGTTATCCAGAAGCAGACTTGACGCCGACCCCAAATCAGGAGCATGATCCGCGCCATCCCGCCTCGATGCAGAGGGCGTTTTGGCCAATCGTCACCGAACGTGAGGCGGGCTGCGATGGACGCGTTGGCGGCGCGCACGAATTTTTCGTGCGGACGAACGGCGCTGATGCGGACGCGAAGTCGTGTGGTCCTGGCGCCCCGACGCTGGCGCTAAGCTCGCAAGATGATGATCTTGCGGGTGATGGGAGCAAGAAAGCCCGGTTCCCAGGGAGAGCGCGATATAAGCGTTAAAACCGTTGCGCAGGGAAGGCCGGATGATTCCGCCTACACCTGTGGTTCCTGCCCCGTGCTTTTCTTACGCACGGGGGCCGCGGGTGCAAGCGGGCACCCGGCCTTCCCTGCGCCCTTGTCCAGAGGGAGCAAGACTGACGCAAGACTCGGGCGCGATCGCGCCGCGGGAACGACGAAGGTTGTCAGAGGGAATGCGCGCCACACCTTCGGTGGTCATGCCCCGCGGAAATGGGGCATCCAGTATTCCAGAGACGGCAATGCTTGAGCCGATAGGCCGCGGCGTACTGGATCGCGCGGTCAAGCCGGGCGATGACGGCTTCAAGGAGCGTGGCAGTTGAACTCGGAGGTTGGAGCTTGCGAGACGCGAAGGCCCGGTCCGGTCCGACCGCCCCGGAGTGCCGAACGAAGTCTCGGCGTCCTCGGCTCACTCCCGCAGATCGTAGCGGTAGGATTTCGACACGATCTGCCAGCCATCGGCGAGCTTCATCGCCACCAGATAGTCGGTGAAATAGCGCGGCGGCAACTGGCAGCGCACCTTGATGAAGGCAGTGTTGTCGTCCGAACGGTCGATGGTGACGACAAAGTCCTCGCGCGGCTTGCCCTCGGCCTTTGCCGATGGCCGCTTGCGCACCCAGGCGAGCCAGTCCGGCACGGTCAAAATTTTCAGTTCGCCCTTGTCGACCCAGCGCAGGTCGGCGGAGGGATGAAAGGCCGCCGCGAGCTTGTCGGCGTCGCCCTCGTAAAGGCCATCGAAATAGGTCTGCACGACGGCCTCGATGCTGGAACGGTCAGGTGTCACGG
>NZ_JAFATE010000289.1 GCF_019244115.1 Bradyrhizobium sp. | reverse complement strand
GAGCCCGGCCGATAGGCGCTCGCCCAACAAGCTGCGGTGTCCGTCCTCAACGCGATAGATGAGGCCGGGCTTGTCCTCGCCGCTCAGCGGACCAGCGGGATAATGGCCAAAAGGTCCCACCGTGACGCCGCGCCCGGCTTCGCAGTCGATGATCCCGCCAAGCTCAGGTTCGGACGACCTGAGCTTGGACGCGTACAACTCGGCGGCAATTGGCTCGCGGTGCAGAGCTGCCGCAAAGGCTGCGACCGCCCAACGTTCGCGTGCCGAAATCGCTGGGCTGAAACAATGCGAGGTAACTCTTCTGCGCATTCTCGCGCGCTTGCGCTCGCCTTGCCCTGATTTGATGGAGGCTGGAGCCCGGCTCAACGCCGGCCAGGTGATCGACGACGTCGCTGTCGGGCGAAACGCTCATGTGGGGCTCCTTACTGAATCGATCAACGGCGCACCGGTAGTGCTGCGATCCTTGGTTCGGGAAGATTCGCGGCGCTCCCATCCGAGCGCTGGTGCCACACGTTCGGCAGTCAGTTCGATCGAACGCAGGATCAGCGGATGCGGAGGGTCGACGGAATGCACCTGAAATACGAGATCGGTGACGCGCGGAAGAATGCTATCCTTGCTGAGGGAGGCGATGACATCGTCAGGCGTTCCCACGTGGGTGTCGAAGGTCGCGATCAGGTCTTCCAGCCTGTCGCCACGGATGATGTGGCCGCTGCTCTTGAACCGGGCGAGCGCACGGTGCAGGCCCTGTTCAGCCAGATGCAACGCCTCCTTCCGGCTGTCTGCGACATAAAGGCTTCGCGAGGCCATGATCCGTGGCGCGCGGCCCGCGGGCAGCGCCGCGAGATAGGCGTCGATGATGGGATGCTGGATGTCGCCGAGCGGCGCGCTCGGCGCTTCCTTTGTTCTCGGCTGGGTCCGCGACAGCATCAAACCGTGGCCGCCGAGCCCGGCCCAGTGGCCGCCATCGGCCGAGAAGGTCGCTTGCCAGATCCGATCAACGAGCCCGCGACCCTCGGGGTAGAGCCGGTTCGCCGTCCCGCCGATCGGCTCGCCCTTCAATGCGCCAAGCAGCGTGCTGAGATGGTCGGCGAAGATTGCGCCGCGCCGCGCGCTGTCATGGCCGAATGCCGCAAAGGACGATGGGGTGCCGCCGGTACCGACACCGATCTCCAGCCTTCCGTTGAGCAGTGTATCGAGGACTGCGACGTCCTCGGCGACGCGCACCGGGTGTTCCAGCGGCAGGGTGATCACACCGGTCCCAAGCCGGATCCGCCGGGTTTGAGGCGCGAGGGTAGCGAGGAAGACCAGCGGCGCGGGCAGGCCGCCTTCGTCCTCGTCAAAATGATGCTGTGCGACCCACGCCGAATCGAAGCCGCAGCGTTCGGCGTGAACGATCTGCTCAGCCGCATATCTGTAGCGCTCAGAGGCGCTCGTCCGGTCGAGCAGCCTTGTGAAAAAGCCAAGGCGCTTCGCCTTGCCTTGTACATCTTGTCCCGCGATTGCGTCCATCATGCCGCCTGTTCCCCTCCAAGATAGGCATCGCGGATGCCGGGATCCATGAGCAGCTCTTGTGCCGAGCCGGTGAGCACGACGCGGCCGGTCTGCAGAACATAGCCGCGATGCGCGATCTGCAGAGCGAGGCTCGCATTCTGCTCGACCATGAAAATGGTAGTTCCGGCGCGATTGATGTCACGGACGAGCTCTAGCACCCGTTCGACATAGAGCGGAGACAGGCCCATCGTCGGCTCGTCCATGCAAATCAGCTTTGGTCGTCCCATCAAAGCGCGCGCCATCGCCACCATCTGCTGCTCGCCGCCGGAAAGCGTGCCGGCGCGCTGATCCAGCCGCTGCTTCACGCGCGGAAACAGATCCAGTGTTCGTTCGAGATCCTCTGCAACGGTGGCTCGGTCCGAGCGCAGATAGGCGCCCATCAGCAGATTCTCCCGAACCGTCATGGCGCCGAACAGGCGGCGCGCCTCGGGGACCGAGCCGACGCCGCGGCGAATGATCTTTGGTGTTGCGAGGCCGGTGATCGCCTCGCCCGCAAAGGTGACGGTGCCGCCTTTCGGCTGCACCTGGCCGAGGATGATTTTCATGGTGGTCGATTTGCCACTGGCGTTGCCGCCGAGAAGGCAGACGATCTCGCCTCGTCCAACCTCGAGCGAAAGATCGAAATGCACCTGGATGGCGCCATAGAATGTGTCGATGTGATCCAGGGCAAGCAAAGGCTCTGGCAAAGCTGTATTGGTCGGTGAATGCATCACGATGCCTCCGCCGCGACAACCTTCTCAGCAGCACCGAGCGTCGGGTGCCCCAGATAGGCCTCAATGACAGCCGGATCGTGCCGCACCACCTGCGGCGGACCTTCGGCGATCTTGATGCCGTCATCCATAACGACGACGCGATCCGACAATTGCATGACCAGATCTAGCTTGTGCTCGATCAGCAGGATGGTCTGGCCGCGCCGCTTCAGTTCTCCGATCAGGGCCTTCATCTCGGCAGTTTCCGTCTGGTTCATGCCCGCGGTCGGCTCGTCGAGCAGCAGCAGTTTGGGCTTGAGCGCAAGCGCACGGGCGATCTCGACACGGCGGCGGTTGGCGTAGGAGAGGCTGTGCGCGGGATCGTCGATACGTGGCAGCAAACGATCGCCGAAAATGCCGAGGATGTCGCGGACCTCCTGGTCGAGCAGTTCCTGTTCATCCCGCATCCATGTGGGCCGGATCAACGCGGCGACGAATTCAAGCGCGGCGCCGATCGGGAGCGCCGGCCAGCGTGCGGCGCGCTGCCGCGTATGAGCTCCGATCAGCACGTTCTCGCGCACGGTGAGATTGGCGAACACACGCCCATGCTGGAATGTGCGGGCGAGGCCGCGTGCCGCGATGTGGTCCGGCGCGAGGCCCGTGACCGTCTCTCCGGCGAATTGGACCGTGCCTGAGTCCGGGCGATCGAGCCCGCTGATCAGATTGAACAGCGTTGTCTTGCCGGCGCCGTTTGGCCCGATGATGGACACAAACT
Source organism: Bradyrhizobium sp. (assembly GCF_019244115.1). Lineage (GTDB taxonomy): Bacteria > Pseudomonadota > Alphaproteobacteria > Rhizobiales > Xanthobacteraceae > Bradyrhizobium. The sequence goes on along the minus strand of NZ_JAFATE010000289.1, from coordinate 12,647 downwards.
CACCGGCCGTCACGGCAAGGTCGATCTTGTTCACGGCTGTGATGCCGCCGAAGCGACGCACCAGTGCCGAGACGTCTAGCAGGGTTGTCATCCGATGTGACGCCCGTTCATGATTGCTGCCGAGCGCTGCATTCAAACCGTCCCAAAAAGGCCTTGCGGGCGGAAGCGGATCAGCAGCAACAACGCCAGGCCGTAGATCAGCATCCGATAGTCGCTGGCGACCCGGAAAATCTCGGGCAATCCGACCAGCGCAATGGCGGCGGCGATTGCACCGAACACGTTGCCCAGCCCGCCGAGGATCGCCATCGTCAGCGCCAGGACCGAGATCTGCGAGGTAAAGGTCTCGAAGTTGATATAGGAATAGAGATGCGCGGTGATGGCGCCGCTGACGCCCGCCACGAAGCCGCTGAAGGCGAAGGCCAGGCCTTTGTAGCGGTTGGGGTTGATGCCATAGGTCCGCGCCGCGACATCGTCGTCGCGGATCGCGCGCAGCGTGCGGCCGAGTGGGGAGCGCAGCAGTCGCCGCTGCAGCAGGGCAAGACCGACCAGCACCGCGAAGGTCAGCCAATAGACGGCGGGCGCCGAATAGAAATCGTGCTTGCCTATGGCGAGCGGCGGGATTCCGGTGATGCCGATCGGTCCGCGGGTGAGGCTTTCCCAGTTCAGGATTACCAGGCTGACGATCTCGCCGATCCCTAGGGTCGCGATCGCGACGTAATGGCCGCGCAAGCCGAAAGCCGGATAGACCAGAAGGGTTCCAATCAGGCCCGTGATCAGGCCGGCCAAGGGGATCGCGACAAGTACGGACAGGCCGAGATCGAGGGCCAGAAGCGCCGAAGCGTAACCGCCAATAGCAAGCAGCGCCGCGTGCCCGAGCGAAATCTGTCCTGCCGTGCCGGCGACGAGTGTCAGACTCAGCGCCAGCATGCCGTAAAGCCAGGCGTTGCTCAGGGTTTGGATCACATAAGGCGAGGTGACCACGACGGGCAGCAGCAATCCCGTCGCAACCAATGCCACGACGAGCCAGAATGGCAACAACACAGGGCGGCTCGGCGCGATGAAGGTGCCGGTCAGCGGCTCCGGCGGAAGCGAGCGACGGCCACCAAACAGGCCATTGGGCCAAGATATCAGGACAAGGATGAGAATGACGAAAGCGAATAGGTTGCGATAGCTGGTGCCGAACAGGGCTATGCCATAGCTTTCGGTCAGCCCCAGGAACAAGCTGCCGAAGATCGCGCCCGGCACATTGCCGACGCCGCCAATGACCTGGGCGACAATGCCCTTCAACGTGGCCTGGAAGCTCATCGCCGGACTGATATTGTTGTAATACATGCCGACAAGGAGCCCGCTCAGCCCACCGAGCGCGGAAGCGATTGCGAAAACCGCGCTGTCCACTCTGTCGACGTCTACTCCCATCTGCTGCGCCGCCTCGCGATCCTGCGCGGTGGCACGCACCGCCCAACCGAGCTTGGTGAAGCGCAGGAAGGCGAACAGCACCGCCGCGCTCGCCAGCCCAATGGCCGCGATCAGGAGGTCAAGCGCGCCGATCGAGCCGCCACCGATCACAAAACGCCAGTCCGGGACCTGGCTCGGCAGGGCGCGCGGTTGTGCCGAGAAGACGAGCTGGACGATCTGGTCGAGCACCAGGCTTATGCCGATAGTGGCAAGCAGCGGAGCAATGCGGGTGCGGCCCTGCAACGGCCGCAGCCCGATGCGCTCGATCAAGATGCCGAGCAGCCCGCATGAGGCGAGCACGATCGCTATCGTCAGCGGTAGCGGCGTGTTCAGATAGGTGATGCAGACCAATCCGACATAGGCGCCGACGCTGTAGACCGAGCCCTGCGCGAAGTTGATCAGATGGGAGACGCCGAAGATCAGCGCGAGCCCGACCGCCAGCAGCGCATAGATGTTTCCGACGACCAGGCCGTTGATCGTATAGTCAAACCAGGAACTCACCAAATCATCCTATCCGGCGGCGGCACCGCGCCACCGCACCGTTCACCCGGCCCAGCCGGTCCATCATGAGGATGCAATTCTGCTGCATCAGTTGATGGCCGGCTTGCTGCCATCCCACAAAGCGAATTTGCCGTTCTTGATCACGAGATTGATGGTCTTGGCGCCAAGCACCCGGCGCGTCTGCGGATCAAAGGTCACCCTGCCATAAATGACGCTGGGCACGTCCTTGATGCTGGCGAGACCATCGCGGATCGCCTTGCGCTCCGTGCCATATTGCTTGATCACCTCGGAGAGCAGCACGACGGTGTCATAGGCGATCGCCGCGAACGTGTCGGGGTCCTTGCCGTACTTTGCCTGATACGCTTTGACGAAAGTCTGGACCTCCGGGCGCGGGTCCTCCGGGAAGAAGTTCGCCTTGGTGTAGATTCCCTCGACCGCGTCGCCGCCGAGTTCAAGAAACTTTGGCGAATAGACTGAGCTGACGGCCACGACCGGCAGCTTTATTCCGGCAGACCGCAGCTGCCGCGCGATCAGCGCGCCATCGGCATAGTAGGCGATAATGACGATGCCATCCGGCTTTGATTCGCGAATGCGGACCAGCGTCGATCGATAATCCTTCTCGTCGGGCAGGAAGCCTTCCGTTGCCACCACCTCGGCGCCATCCTCTTTGGCGGCCTTGACGAAGATGTCCTTGCTGATGCGGCCCCAATCGGTATTGAGATGGATGACTGCAAGGCGCGTCAGGCCCAGGCGCTTGACGGCGAATTCGGCGAGCGCCGGCTGCTCGTCGGCCTGGTTCACCGTATTCGACCACATGAACTCGCCGCCCTTGGTAAAGTCGGGGTGCGAGTTGGTGAACCCGAATTGCACCAGACCGGCGCGCTGATAGATCGGCGAGGCAGCCATCGAGGCGGGGCTCGAGAAATCGCCGAGCTCGGCGACGATGGTTGGATCGTTGACGAATTTCTGCGCGATCGAAACGCTCTGACGCGGGTCGCTTTGACTGTCTTCGAACACATATTGGAGCGGACGCCCCTTGATGCCGCCGGAACCGTTGATCTGATCGAGCGCCAGATCGAAGCCCGTCTTCCATTGCGCGCCATATTGCGCGTTGGAACCGGTGAGCGGGCCGCTGACGCCGAGCAGGATAGGCTCGGCGGCCGACGACGGGGACTCGCCAAGGATAGCCAGGAGTCCCGCCGCCACGACTGCGACCAGCCAGCGAACGGTCCAAATCGATGCGCGTGTTTTCATGTTAGGGAGCTTTTGCCTTTGAGTGAGGGTGGTCGGTGCAAAGGTGGCGTGACAGAAAAGCAATGTCAATCAAGCTGCCGACGCGAAATGATTGGAGAGCTTCTTGCGCGCTCCGCAAAGAAACTTGTGCGCGTGATCGCCCAAGAACGAGGCGAATCCTACCCATCGCACCCTCCTCAAGAGGCTGTTCTTTCGAAAATCGCTGCAATTTCATGGAGCTTTCTGCCGCAGATCGCTCACCAACATGGCGCCGCAGAATTGTTGGGCGATCGAACGCAATGTCACGCGTATTGATGAAGGCGACAGACGTTGGAATAATTTTCCAACAAGCAGTCGTTGCGGCGAATGCCGGTGATGGAAGCAAGAGTGATAGGCCAAGCGTGACGCGCAGGCGGCAAACAATTTCGAGAAAATTCTTGCTGGCGATCCGCTGCGTGACTCAGGAACGGTCGCTGGATTTGATTGATCGAATGAGCACGACAGGTGTTTGCTTGTGATCGCGAATGAGTCGAAGCGCTCTCAAGACCAGTTGGATGACAAGCGCGCGCGATGCTTTTCATGACGCAGCAACAATCAACCCGTCTGCGATGAAACTAAAAAAACGGATTACCTCGGCGCATCGAAAAAGAGTTTGTCTTGGACTCGCGCGCGCGAAAGTTCTCTGAGAGGATTGATCGTCAGGGAATGGTGACAGTCAGGGGACGCTGATGATCTGCAGTTACATCTTCGACAGGGAGTCCGTTATGCACGGAGCTTGTCGACAGCCAATGTGTACGTCGCGCTGTTGACGTTCTCGATGTGCGATCGCCTGCAGATCGCCGAACCTGTTCCAGAGCAATAGCCCAGCGGCTGCTAGCAACGTGAGCGCACGCTCCTCCTGAGTGGCGTGATCGCGCGGCGCTGCCTGCCTCTGTCCGTCGCATTCATCATCGCAAGCCTGATCCCTAAGGAGTAAACATGACCGCGAGCAGCAATCCGATCAAATTCGCCTACTGGGTGCCGAACGTTTCCGGCGGCCTCGTCATTTCCTCGATCGAGCAGCGGACCAGCTGGGACATCGACTACAATCGCAAGCTTGCCCAGATCGCCGAAAGGGCCGGTTTCGATTATGCCTTGAGCCAGATCCGCTTCACCGCCGGCTACGGCGCCGACAAGCAGCACGAATCCGTTAGCTTCTCACACGCGCTTCTGGCCGCGACGGAAAAGCTCAAAGTCATCGCCGCCCTCCTTCCTGGTCCCTGGAATCCGGTGCTGGCCGCGAAGCAGATCGCGACGATCAGCCAACTGACCAATGCGCGCGTTGCGGTGAACATCGTCTCGGGCTGGTTTCGTGGCGAATTCCACGCGATCGGCGAGCCTTGGCTGGACCACGATGAGCGCTACCGCCGCTCGGAAGAGTTCATCAATGCGTTGCGCGGGATCTGGAGCCAGGACAGCTTCACCCTCAAGGGCGATTTCTATCGGTTCAATGATTATTCGCTGAAGCCGAAGCCGCTCGAGCCGCTACCGGAAATCTTTCAAGGCGGTTCCTCACGCGCGGCCCGCGACATGGCCGCGCGGGTATCGGATTGGTATTTCACCAATGGCAACACGCCTGACGGCCTCAAGGCGCAAGTCGACGACATAAGGGGCAAGGAAAAGGCCTTCGGCAAGAGCTGGCGCACCAAGATCGGCATCAATGCCTTCGGCATCGTTCGGCAAACCGAGAAGGAAGCCAAGGATGTTCTCGATGAGATCCTCGACAAGGCGATCCCGGATGCGGTGCACGGATTCCATCATGAGGTGCAGAATGCAGGCAATGCCAGCCCCGAGCGCGAGGGCAATTGGGCCAAATCCACCTTCCAGGATCTCGTCCAGTACAATGACGGCTTCCGCTCCAACCTGATCGGCAGGCCCGACCAGGTCGCCGAGCGCATCATCGAACTCAAGCGCGCCGGTGCCGACCTGATCCTGCTCGGCTTCCTGCATTTCCAGGAAGAGGTCGAATATTTCGGCAAGCATGTGATCCCTCTGGTTCGCGAGCTGGAGGCCAGGACGCCGGTGCAGGTCCAGGCAGCGGAATAGCCGGGAAGCGGAGCAGCAGGTGTCGAGGATTACAGCAGAAGCGCGCGTACTTCGCCTGGAGGATGTTGCTCCAGACGACGGCCTCCGTGCGGTATCTGAAGGGCGCGGTGACGTCCCTGCACGCGGGGTGGAGCGCGCCGCGGCCAATGATGCGCGCCGGGTGCTTGGGCTGGCAAACATCTCGCTTGCCTTCGGCGGTGTCACAGCGCTCCGGGATGTCAGCCTGGATGTCGCAGAAGGTGAGATCCGGGCGATTATCGGTCCGAACGGCGCTGGGAAGAGTTCGCTGCTGAATGTCGTCAGCGGACTCTATCAGCCGGACCGCGGGCAGATCCGCTTCGGCGAGCATGCATTTCGTCGGGTGCCGACGGCCAAGCTTGCCGCCCATGGGGTCGCGCGGACCTTTCAGAACCTGGCGCTGTTCAAGGGCCTTTCAGTTTTCGACAACGTTCTGATGGGGCTCGCGCACCGCGTGAGCGCGGGTTTTTTGCGTCAAATCGTGGGCTCGCCACATGCGCGACGGATCGATGCTGAGAACCGTGCTGCAGTCGAAGAAGTCGTCAGCTTTCTCCACCTGAGTGACGTCCGCGAGCGGATCGCGGGAACACTACCCTATGGCCTGCAGAAACGGGTTGAGCTCGCGCGTGCGCTGGTCGCGCGACCCAGGCTCCTGCTGTTGGACGAGCCCTTCGCCGGCGTGACTCTGAGTGAGAAACAGGAGCTTTCGGAGCACGTGCGCAACGCTCGCGACCGCTTTGGGACCACCATCCTCCTGATCGAGCATGACATCGGCTTGGTGATGGGGCTGTCTGACCGAGTGGCCGTCCTCGACTACGGGCGAAAGATTGCCGATGGCACGCCGGACCAGGTGCGTGCCGACCAAACCGTGATCGACGCCTATCTCGGCGTCGCGCATGAGGACGAGACGGAGCTCGCTACCTGATGTTCGATTATCAGTTCTTGCTGGAAGTCTTGATCGGCGGCCTTTTGTCGGGGGTGATGTATTCGCTGGTCGCGATCGGCTTCGTGCTGATCTACAAGACGTCCGGCGTGTTGAATTTCGCACAAGGGGCAATGCTGCTGTTCGCGGCGCTGACCTTCGTCAGCCTCGTCGAACGTGGTACGTCATTCGTGGTTGCGCTGGCGGCGACGCTGGCAGTCATGATCGCACTCGGCATTGCCGTTGAACGCGCAGTACTTCGGCCACTAGTCAATCAGCCGCCGATCACCCTGTTTATGGCGACGCTCGGTCTCTCCTACATCATCGAGGGCGCGGCCCAGCTTCTGTGGGGAACGCAGGTGCATGGGCTCGATATCGGCGTCAGCGATATCCCGTTCGACGTTGGCGGCGTCTTCATCAGCCGGTTCGACCTATTCGCCGCGGCGGTGGCGGGAAGCCTGGTCGCACTCTTCACGTTGTTCTTTCGCTACACCCGCACCGGGCTCTCGTTCCGCGCGGTTGCCGACGATCAGTTTGCTGCGCTTGCGGTTGGCCTGCGGCTGCCGCGTGTCTGGGCTGCGGTCTGGACCGCCGCCGGCATCGTCGCACTGGTCGCGGGTCTGTTGTGGGGCGCGCGTCTTGGCGTGCAGTTCTCGCTATCGCTCGTCGTTCTCAAGGCGCTTCCGGTACTGGTGCTCGGTGGCTTCGACTCGATTGCGGGCGCGATCGTCGGCGGCCTTCTGATCGGGGCGACCGAGAAGCTGGCGGAGGTTTATGTCGGCCCGCTGTTCGGTGGTGGCATCGAGGCGTGGGCGGCCTATGTCGTGGCACTGGCGCTCCTTTTGGTGCGGCCATCAGGCCTGTTCGGCCAGAAGCTGGTCGAGAGGGTTTAGCGATGACGACGATCATTTCGTCAAAGCGCAGCTTCTTCTTTCCCGAGATCGTGGCAACCTGCCTGATCGCGGTTGTGGCGATCGGCGCGGTGCCCCTGGTCGGCTCCGACTACCTGATGGATGCCGTACTGACGCCGTTTCTGGCGTTGGCGCTGGCCGCCGTTGGGCTCAACCTACTGACGGGCTATGCCGGACAGGTCTCGCTCGGTTCGGCGGCCTTTCTCGCTGTCGGCGCCTATGCCGCATACAATTTCAGTCTCAGGCTCCCGGCGTTGCCGCTGCTTCTCGACCTGGTGCTTGCCGGAACAATTGCAGCTGCAGTTGGCATCATGTTCGGGCTGCCGAGCCTGCGCCTGCGTGGCTTCTATCTCGCGGTATCCACGCTAGCGGCACAGTTCTTCGTCCAGTGGGCTCTCACCAAGTTCGGCTGGTTCTCCAACGACAATCCCTCCGGCGTGATCGATGCACCAGTGCTGCGGATCGGCAGCGTGACCTTTACGAGCGCTGCCGGACGTTACCTCTTTTCGCTCGGCGTCGTCACGGTGGCGACGCTGCTGACGCTGCGCTTGCTGCGGTCCCAGACAGGTCGCAATTTCATCGCGGTGCGGGACCATGAGGTGGCGGCGAAAGTGATCGGCGTGCCGGTGCTGCGAACCAAGCTGCTGGCGTTCGGCCTCTCGTCCTTCCTGATCGGGGTAGCCGGCGTGCTTTGGGCGTTCGCCTATCTGCGCACGGTCGAGCCGGCCGGCTTCAATCTCGATCGCTCGTTCCAGATCCTGTTCATCATCATCATCGGCGGGCTCGCCTCGCTGCGCGGCGCCTTTGTCGGCGCCGCCTTCATCGTCGTGTTCCCGCTGCTCTTGTCGCGCGTCGGCGCTGCGCTGTTGGGCAGCCTGTTCGATTCCGGCGTCCTGGAGATGAGTCAGCGCATCGTCATCGGCACGCTGATTATTACCTTTCTGATCGCCGAGCCGCGCGGGCTGATCGCGCTATGGGATCGCGGCTGGGCAAGGCTGCGTGCGGCTAGCGGCAAGGCCATCGAAACCTGAAAGACCCTCAACACAAGGAGTTTGCAATGACGGTGTTCAGACGAATGAAGATAGCGTTGGGAGCGGCGCTCGCGCTGGGACTTGCCGGCACGGTCGCGCAGGCGGACGAGCAGTTCTTCCCGCTGCAAAGCTACCGCGTGGGCCCCTATGCCGCTGGCGGCACGGGATTTTTCGGCGGTTTCATCGATTATCTCAACCTGATCAACATCCGCGACGGTGGCGTCAATGGCGTCAAGCTGACGTGGGACGAGGGGGAGACTCAGTATGAGGTCGAGCGCGGCGTCGAGGTCTATGAGCGGTTGAAGAACCGTCCCGGTGTAGCCGCCTGGAATCCGCTGTCGGTTGGTATTGCCTACGCCATGATTGACCGCATCACCAAGGACAAGGTGCCGCTGATCACGATCAATCATGGCCGAACCGACTCAACTGACGGCCGCGTGTTTCCCTACGTGTTCCCGCTGCTGTTAAACCCGTACAGCGAGACCTCGGGCATCGTGAACTACATCGCCTCCAGGGAGGGTGGACCGGACAAGCTGAAGGGCAAGAAGATCATCGTGCTCTATCACGGCTCGCCCTATGGCAAGGAGACGATCCCGATCTACAAGCTACTCGCCGACAAATACGGTTTCGAGCTCGAGCAGATCGAGGTGCCGCATCCGGGCAATGAGCAGCAGTCGCAATGGCTGTCGATCCGGCGCGCCAAGGCCGACTATGTGGTGCTGCGCGGCTGGGGCGTCATGAATCCGGTGGCGCTGAAGACGGCGCAGAAGGTCGGCTTCCCCGCCGATCACATCATCGGAAATGTCTGGTCGAATTCGGAAGAAGATGTGATCCCAGCCGGCGATGCTGCGAAGGGCTATGTCGCGATCACGACGCAGGCTTCCGGTGCGGAATATCCTGTCCTGCAGGAGGTCATCAAGACCGTCTACGGCGCGGGCAAGGGCAATCTCGACGACAAGAAGCGGATCGGCAGCGTCTATCACAATCTGGGCATTGTGAACGGCATTCTCAACGTGGAGGCGATACGGATCGCGCAGGAGAAATTCGGCAAGCGGACGCTGACGGGCGATGAGGTACGCTGGGGGTTTGAGCACCTGCAGCTCGATCCGGCCCGGGTCGAAGCGCTCGGCGCCAAGGGCCTGTTCCACTCCATCAATGTCACCTGGGACAATCACGAGGGCGACGGCCGCGTGACCTTCCAGCAGTGGGACGGAGCCAAGTGGAAGGTCGTCTCCGACTGGATCGCGCCGGATTGGGCGGCGTTGAGGCCGATCATCGAGAAGTCGGCGGCGGCCTATGCGCAAGAGCACGGGATCAAGATCCGCACCTCCGGCGACGACCCCGTCGGCCAGTAACGCGCTGACGACGATGGATCGCGGGAGCCGGCCGGCTCCCGCGAGCTCACAACCCTGATGGACTAGGAATGACTGACGTCCTGCTCTCGGTCGAGGCCTTGGCCGCGACCTACAACCACTCAATTCGCGCGGTCAGCGACGTGTCGTTTTCGGTCCGGCGGGGCGAAATCGTCGCCTTGCTGGGCGCCAACGGCGCGGGTAAATCCACCACCTTGCAGGCGGTCTCAACGCTGTTGGCGGCGCAGCGGGGCCAGGTGACATCTGGCCGCATTATTTTTGACGGCCGCGATATCAGATCGGCAACCGCGGCCGAACTGGTGCGAGCCGGCGTCGTCCCCGTGCTCGAAGGGCGGCACTGTTTCGCATCGCTCACGGTCGAAGAAAACCTGATCGCCGGCGCGATCGGCCGCGACGCGAGACGCAGCGAAATCGCGGCCGATCTGGAACGCGTCTATGCGCTGTTTCCGCAATTGAAGGAACGCCGCAGCTCGACCGCGGGGCTCACCTCGGGGGGTGAACAGCAGATGACCGCCATCGGTCGCGCACTGATGTCGCGTCCGCGGCTCTTGGTGCTCGACGAGCCGTCGATGGGGCTCGCGCCGCTGGTGGTCGAAGGGATCTTTCGGGCCCTCAAGCAGCTGAACACCGAGCAGGGGCTTTCGCTTCTGGTTGCGGAGCAGAACTCGACAGTCGCGCTGCGCTTTTCCGATTCCGCTGTCGTGCTCGAGAACGGCCGAAGCGTGCTGGCCGGACGCTCGGCGGAGCTACGCCGGCGTGAAGATATCAAGACACTTTATCTCGGCGGATCGGCGCAAAAGGACGCGCGCCCGACCGAACTGAAACCAGCTCTTGTTTGATCGTGATACGGAGGAGAATGACGATGGCCAACACCAATCTTGCACGCAAGGTCGATGAGGATACTTATGCGCGGTTAGACGCCGCGATTGAGCAGACCGTCAAGGCCAATGCCGATCGCAATGATCTCGAAAGCCGGTTTCCGCGGGACAACCTGAAGGCTTTGGCGGAGATCGGCTGGACCGGCGTGCTGAACGAGCCGCAGTTTGGCGGCCTTGGCCTCGGCCATGTCGATTTCGCCGAAGCCGCCTACCGCATTGGCCAGGCTGACGCTTCGACCGGCCTCGTCTATGTCATGCATGTTGGGGCAGCGCAGACGATCAATCTGTTCGGCAATGACGATCAGAAGGAGCGCTGGCTCAAGGCCAACAACGGCACTCTGCTGGGCACCTATTCCACGAGCGAACGGGCGACCGGCGGACACTGGTGGTACAATTTCTCAGAAGCCTCGCGCGACGGCGATGATTATATCGTGAACGCTGAAAAGTCGTTCACGACTAGTTCCGGCCAAGCCGATTTCTACGTGGTGCAGACCCGCTCGCCCGGCGCCAAGGATCAGGCCGACATCATCTTCTTCATCATCGACGGCAAGGCGAAGGGAATCGAATCGAGCCCGTGGCAGGCGCTTGGCGTACGCGCCAATCATTCCGGCCCGATCCGCTACAAGGGCGTCCGGGTGGCGCGACGCGATCGGCTTGGCGCGGAAGGGCAGGGTAAAGAGATCATCTACGATGGAGTCTCGCCGGTCTATCTGATCGGGCTTGGCGCAGTCTGGGACGGCCTGGCTCGTGGGGTGCTGAACGCAGCGGTCGCGCACACAAAAGGCTTCGTCCATAAGGACAGAAACAAGAGTCTTTCGGACTATCAGGCCATCCGGCAGGAACTCGGAGCGGCCAAGGTGCTGGTCGAGACGCTAAGACCGTGGCGCATCGAACTGGCGGCACGGCTTGACGAGCTCTGGCGAGCCGGGAAGCCCCAAAGCGAGATTTTGATCCCCTTAACGGAGTTCAAGGTCCACGCCGCCGAGGTCGCAAACAAGGTTGCGGCCACCGCTTTGACTGTGACGGGCGGCTACGGCTATCACCGCGGACCCATCGAGCGCTCGTTCCGGGACGCGCGCGCGGCTATCGCGATGGGACCGTCGAACGTGATCGCGCGGGACTGGATCGGCAAGTCGCTCGTCGGCTTGCCCCTCGAGTTGTTTTACGAGGGCGGGGAATAGTTACTCGCGGGGCTCATCGCAATTGGTGAGCCCCACGCCGAGGCTCTTTCCAAATGACCGAAGGCTTTCAACGAGTCCGAGTTGTCGGGGAGGCCGAACCAGGGCAGGGCCTACTGCAAGCACTTCGGATAGATATAACCAATGGTTAGCCGGCAGGGGTCCCGAAGTGCAGCACCGCCACCGCGGTACGCTCTTCCGAGAGTCTCCTTTCAAGGTATTGCATCTCGACTTCGGTAAGCTTTGTCTTGAGTAATTTCTGATAGCGATCGATGTTCCGCAGATGGGCGTGTAGACGGGCGATCGTCTCGTCCATAGCCATCCTCTCAAAAGTACGTTGCTCGCAGAAATGCAATTAGGGATTGAGACGTTGAAATGTAGCTAAATTCAGGCGGCCGCGGTAGGAGACCAGGCCGTTCACATGACTGCCCATACATCTGTGACGGTTCGGAGTCTCCTCGCCTTCAGGCCCCAGGCTGTCTGACGACGCTCTGTTCGCTGCGATTCGCCCGATAAGATTGCCGGCAAATTTTGCGGGCATCCGATGCGCTTCCTTGGATCGGAGACAGAGCGTCGATATCCATCGAGAGGCAAGGCACACCGCCTGCATGCGTCTGCTATTCCGTGAGCAGTTGTAGCGCTGCGTCCGTGACGGTGTCGATGAAATGGATTTGCAAAGTTTCTGGTGAAGCGAGCATGAATGTCTCGTGCTGGCCTGATTTGAGGGAGGCTTGCGTCGACTCCTTGCGGCACCTTGTTGCCAGCCTTTCCCAGCAACAAATGGGAAAAGCAATTTATTGCGGGCGGCGGCGGGGCTGGTCGGCCTATGAGAGCACTATGACGGCAATGCGAGGGCGAACGTGCAACCAACTCTGGTCGAGCTACGCGAGAATTCCACGATGCTGGCGCTGACCTGGCCGGATTACGGAACCCGGCTGCTTGGGGCTGAAACTCTGCGGCGGGCAAGCCGCGCGGCCAGCGAGATCCGCCGGCAGATCGCTGGCGTTGAGCTCGCGATTGAGCCCGGTCTCCACGTCACCGCGCTCGAACCAATTGGAAACT
>NZ_JAFATE010000861.1 GCF_019244115.1 Bradyrhizobium sp. | reverse complement strand
CGATCCGCGCGCGTGGCCAAGGCGACGAGAAAGCTCAGACGCGGCGAATGCTTCCCTTGCAGTCGCCATGGGCTATATTGGTGCGTGCTGCGCCCGTAGCTCAGCTGGATAGAGCACCAGACTTCGAATCTGGGGGTCGGAGGTTCAACTCCTTCCGGGCGCGCCAATAAACTCATGTCCGGACCGGACACATGGGTGACAATTCGTTCCTAAGACATGGGTGACAACCTCGGGCCGAACGGGTTGTCGAGGGGCTGCAAAGTCCTCTGCTCCAAGTCGATGAAGCCCAGATCATATCTCATGAAGCTGACGAGCCAAATGCCATCATCGACCTCCTTGATACCGAGGCGCTGACCGGCAAGTGCGGTCGAAATATTGATCTTCTTGCGATACATGCACAGACGCCCGCAGGCGGTCACGAGCAGGTCGCGATCGTGCAGCGGATAAACGAGGTCTGGAAGGCCGCTGTAGGGTCGTTGTGAAGCCGAGTAGACCTCGGCTGGGCACTTCATCACCAAAGCCTCGTGAGGCCGCTCGTTATTGAACTCGCTGATGAAGCTATCGAAGCGCGCCTGCTGTTGGAGATAGTTGGTTCCGGGGGGCCGGATCGTCTCCTTCTTCAAGGTGAGATGCATGCGCTCGTGGCGGCCGTTCTGGTGAGGATGCCCCGGCTTGATACGCTCGATATCGATACCGAGCCGGAGCCACCACACGGAGAGCTTTGAGAGGTTGAACAAGCCATTGGGACTGGCGAAAGGCACCCCATTATCGGACCTGATGGCTTGCGGTAAGCCGCGTTCCCGGAAGAGATGCTCGAAGGCTTCGATAGCGGTAACTTCCCGTGTGGATTCAAGCGCTTCGCACAATAACAGGAAGCGTGAGGCGTAATCGGTGACGGTCAGGGGATAGCAGTAGCGACCATTGCCGAGCTTGAACTCTCCCTTGAAGTCCACACACCACAGATCGTTGGGAGCAAGACCGGCCGAGAGCTCGGTACCTTGGGCGCGACGACGCGGCCGCCGCAGTCCCTTGACCAGACCATGGCGATGTAAGACGGCATGGATGGTGCTGTTGGCGGGTACCCGGATATCGCCATTGAGCTTCCTCACCAGGAGCTCGCGAATCTTACGGGCTCCCCAGTACGGCTTATCTCCCTTCAAATTGACGATCAGGGTCTCAATTTGTGGGGGCAGCTGGTTAGCGTAGCGGACCGGTCGACGTGAGCGATCCGTGAATGCCTTGGCCCCATACTCTTTGAAGCGATTAAAGATCTTGTAGCCGGTCTTACGCGATATGCCGAATTCCCGGCAAAGGTCGCTCATCGCTTCCCCGTCGAGTCGCCGAGCGACAAAACGCAGACGTTCTTCCATAACCGAACACTCCTTCCAGGGCATTCAACACCTCCCGCCAGGCATGCCTGGCGGGAGGTGTTACCCATGTGTCCGGAACGTTTTGTCACCCATGTCTCGGGACGCTCATTCGTGCATCCACGCGGGCTCCGATGAGGGAGGCGAGGGTGCCGCCGCCATCTATCCCTGATCGAGACCCTCAAGCTCAACGATGTCGATCCGCAAGCCTGGCTCGCCCATGTGCTCGCATGGCTCGCCACTCACCTCGCCGATAGCGGTTGCACCATGCACCGGCACATGCGGTTGTTGGAGCAGAACCCACCTTGGTCGTGGAGCCGAGAACGGAGAACTTCGGTATCTTGCTTGCGCCCTTAGGCCAAGGCCTATGCTACCGCCATCGGTGGGGGGTCGCATCATGCGCCCTTACCTTCAAAGAGAAGCAGAACGCGGTGCACCAACAGCGGTGCGGGTCAGCATTAGGGAAGAGTAGGAGGGGAGATGCAGTACGCGTTGGAACACCTACAATTGCCAAGCTGGCGTCAGCCGGCCTGTTGGTGTTGGGGCGCAGCCGCGAGCTTGATTTTGATTACAATTGCCGCCTGCCAAACTCAACCCGCAGCGCGGTTACCCGGGGGCTCCAGGGAGGCGTGTGCTGAAAGAGCCCGCCAAGAAG
>NZ_JAFATE010000859.1 GCF_019244115.1 Bradyrhizobium sp. | reverse complement strand
CCACTCGCCGGGATAGTCGACGATGTCGAGTGTCAGTCTGCGGTCCGCGCCATTTTGCCGCTGATAGTCGATCACGAGGCGGAGCTCGCTGATGTCCACCGTGGAGTCCGGCCAGCAGCGGTCCTCGATCAGGTTTTTCAGATGGCTCTCATAGGCAAAGCGCGGCACGCCATCGTCGGGCTGCGGCTCGAGGCGCGCCCGCGCGATCCGCCCGGTATCGAACGCCTCGAACACCGGAAAGCGCCCGCCGCGCGTCAGCCCATGAACCAGCGCGGTGATGAACACGGTCTTGCCGGCGCGCGACAGCCCGGTCACCCCGAGACGAACGGTCGGACTGAACAGATGTTCACCGTAATCGAGCAGCGCGCGCGCGGAGAGGCGCGCTTCCTCGAGGAGGTCAGACAGGCTTGGCGCCATGCGAGGAATTGACTCGTGTTAAGACGGGCGGGAACTTTAAGCGAAAAGTGGCGATTGGCAGCCTAAAATCAAGCTTCACAATTCGGACGCGTTTGCCGGGAAAGTGAACCTTGAACCGTTCGCCAAGGCGGACAGACCGATTTATACACGCCGCACTGCACTCACCTCCGCAATCGCCTTGGACTGCCGATGACGATCTTCCAACTGAAGCAACTGGCCTCCACCTCCCTTCATGCGGCGACCGGCGCGATCCGCTGGAACTACGATCGCGCGGAGCTGATCGCCGACGGCGTCGTTCATGCCATCGGTATTTGTACGGGGCTCGTCGCCGCCACCGTGCTGGTCGTCTTGACTGCGATCTATGCCTCGACCGTGGATATCGTCGTGGTCTCGATCTACGTCGCCGGCCTGTTGTCGATGCTGGGGGTGTCGGCGAGCTACAATCTCTGGCCGGTGTCGCCGACCAAATGGGTATTGCGCCGCTTCGATCATTCGGCGATCTATCTCCTGATCGCGGCGACCTACACGCCCTTCATCGTGGAATTGAAGCGGAGCGTCTTCGCCTATGCGCTGCTGACCGGTGTCTGGTGCGTCGCAATACTCGGCATTGTGCTCAAACTGCGCTGGCCCGGCCGTTTTGATCGGCTGTCAGTCGGTCTCTACCTCGCGCTGGGGTGGAGCGGAGCCATGCTGTATGACCAGGCCACGACGGCGCTGCCGACGTCGGCCCTGGCCTGCGTCATCGCGGGCGGCGTGCTCTACAGCCTCGGCGTGATCTTTCATGCCTGGCGACGGCTGCGCTTCCAGAATGTGATCTGGCATTGCTTTGTGCTTTTGGGCGCGGGATGCCATTATACGGCGGTGCTTGATCTGGTTCTGCCCTGAGCTGCACGCAGGGCCGATTCGGAGAGTTGGCGAATGCAGGTGGCCGGCAAGGTCGTGGTCGTCACCGGCGGTGGCAACGGCATCGGCAAGGCGCTGTGCGAGGAATTTCGCCGCGCCGGCGCCGCTAAAGTGATCGTCGCCGATCTCGACAGCAACGCCGCGCGCGCGGTCGCCGGCACCATCGACGGCGCTGCGTTCAAATGCGACGTCGCGCAGGAAAAGGACATCTTTCACGTCATCGACCAGACCGAGCGGCAGTTCGGCCCGATCGCGCTGTTCTGCTCCAACGCGGGCGTCGGCGGCGGCTTCGATCCGCTGTCGCAAAATGCCGGCGGCACCTCGGATGAGCCGTGGGCGCGCAGCTGGGCCATCCATGTCATGGCCCATGTCTATGCCGCACGGCATCTTGTCCCGCGCTACAAGGCGCGCGGCGGCGGCTATTTCCTCAACACGATCTCGGCAGCGGGCCTGCTGTCGCAGGTCGGCAGTCCGGCCTATTCGACCACCAAGCATGCGGCAGTCGGCTTTGCGGAGAACCTTGCGATCTCGCACAAGGCCGACAACATCCGCGTCTCGATTCTGTGTCCGCAGGGCGTCGACACCAACCTGCTACGTTCGGTCCCCCGGGGGCCGCAGTCCGCCGACGGTGACCTCTCGCCGGAGCAGGTCGCCAAAGATGCGCTTGCCGGCATCGCGCAGGAGACGTTTTTGATCCTGCCGCATCCGCAGGTGCTCGGCTACATGCGCAACAAGACCGAGAACTACGATCGCTGGATCGGCGGCATGGCCAAGATCCAGGCGAAAATGCGCGAAGAGCACGGGAAATAGGCCGCGGGCGTCGCCAGAAATGACTTCGTCATGCGGGCTTGACCCGGCTTGACCCGGGCATCCACGCCTTTCTTGATCGCTTCAAACGTGGATGGCCAGGACAGGCCCGGCCATGACGAGCGGCTATATTAACGTCGTCCCGCCTGCGCGTAGAGCAGCGGCACGGCCGAATCCACCGTCACCTCGATCAGGCTGACGCCGCCGTGTGACAGGCCGCGCGCCAGCGCCGGTGCAAGCTCGGATGATCTGGTGACGCGGACCGCATCGCAGCCCATGCCTTCGGCCATCTTGACAAAGTCGATGCCGGGCAGTTCGAGTCCTGGCACGTTGCGCACCTGCATGACCTGGCTGAACGAGCGCATCGCGCCATAACCGAGATTGTTGATGACCACGACCGTGAGCGGCAGTTTTCGCTGCGCCGCCGTCCACAGCGCCTGGATCGAATACATCGCCGAGCCGTCGCCGATCAAACAGACGGTGCGGCGCTCCGGCCGTCCCAGCGCCAGGCCAATGGCGGCCGGCAGGCTCCAGCCGAGCCCGCCGCTTGCCATGGTGTAAAAACTGTCCGCGCCGCGCATCGGCATGAACTTGTGCATCACTGGCCGGTGCGAGGGCGCTTCCTCGACCAGCGCCGCTTCCTCGGGCATCGCGCCCGCGAGCGTATGGAGCAGGAAGTCGACCGGGATCGGCTCGGCAGCCTTCGGTGGCGGTGCCAGCACGCGGCCCACGGGTGCTGCGCGCCTGGTTGCAGGCAGCAGGTCGAGCAGCATCGCGAGCGCCGGCTTCATCGTCGCGACGATGCTGTTGCCTGTCGGTGTCATGGTCGCCGCGTCCGCGTCATCGGTGATCTGGAACAGCCTCGTCGCGCCATCAAAAATCGCGGCATGGCCGTCGACATGGAAGGTGAACACGGGCGCGCCGATTACCACGACGAGATCGTGGTCTTTCAGCGCGTCCGAGAGCTGGCTGGGCGAGGCATGCAAAAAGCCGGCGAACAGCGGATGGCGCTCGGGAAACGAGCAGCGCGCCGAGAACGGGCTGACCCACACCGACGCCTTCGCCCTCTCCGCGACCTGAACCATCAGATCGACGGCCTCCGCGCGGTCGACGGCGGGGCCGACCACGAGGGCAGGGTGCTCAGAGGCCGACAGCGCCGCCACCAGCGCCTTCATCGCCTCTGCATCAGGGCCGATCTCGCGGCTCACGTGGCGCGCCGCCATCGGCTGCGCGCCATGGCTCCAGTCGTCGACCGGGATCGAGACGAAGGTCGGGCCACACGGCGGCTGCATCGCGACATGATAGGCGCGCGCGATCGCCGCCGGCACGTCCTCGGCGCGCGCCGGCTCGACGCTGAACTTGACATAGGGCCGGGGAAATTCGGAAGCACGCTCGGCGTAAAGAAAAGGCTGCAGCGGCAGGATGGCGCGCGCCTGCTGGCCCGCGGTGATGACCAGCGGGGTCTGGTTGCGGTGCGCGGTAAAGATGTTGCCGAGCGCGTTGCCGACACCGGCCGCTGAATGCAGATTGACGAAGCCGGCGTGGCGGGTCGCCTGCGCGTAGCCATCGGCCATGCCGACGACGGATGCTTCCTGCAGGCCGAGCACGTAGTCGATGTCATCAGGCCAGTCGGCGAGGAACGGCAATTCAGTCGAGCCGGGATTGCCGAACACCTTTTTGATGCCGAAGGCGCGCAACAGGTCGAAGGTCGCCTGCCTCACGGTGAGGGATTTGGTTGTTTCTTTTGCTTGCCGGCGTGACACGACTGAACCTCGATGTTTTGACGCCGTCATTGCGAGGCGCAAAGCGCCGAAGCAATCCAGAGTCCCGCGTGGGGCTCTGGATTGCTTCGCTTCGCTCGCAATGACGGACAAATAACGCTCACCATGTCGCGGTGCCCTTCATCGTCGGCTGTCCCTCTGCATTCGCGGTCCACAGCTCCATGCTGGCGCCATTGTCATTGGCATTGACGGAAAATTCGCCGCCTTCGAACAAGGGCTGCACGCCGCGATAAACAAATTTCGTGGGCGGCGTGCCGCCGTGCAGCTTCGCTGCCAGTTCGATGATGAACGCCGCCTGCAGTGGCCCGTGGAAGATCAGGCCCGGATAGCCTTCGACCCTGGTGACATAGTCGCGGTCGTAGTGGATGCGGTGGCCGTTGAAGGTCAGCGCGGAGTAACGAAACAGCAGCACGGGATCGGAGACGTGGGTTTCGCGATGCTGCGCCGTGGGCGGTGATGCGGCCTTCGCCGGCGCTGCGCCCTGCGCGCCACCCATTTCGCGATAGACGATATCCTGCCGCTCGCGAATGGCGGTGCCGCGCGGCGTGGTCACCTCGTGCGCGACCGAGACGAAGCAGAGCTGGCCCGTCGATCCGCTTTTCAAGCTCACATCGGCGATGCGCGAGCTGCGCTTGACCTCATCGCCGACGCGCAAGCTGTCGAAAAATTGCAATTCGCCGCCCGCCCACATCCGTCGCGGCAGCGGCACCGGCGGCAAAAAGCCGCCGCGGGTCGGGTGGCCGTCCGGCCCGAGCTGCGACATCGGAAACACCGGCTGGCCCAGGCACCAATGCACCGTGAACGGCGCGGCGTCGCCCGGTTTTGGCTCGCCGATTTCCTGGAACAGCGTGGCGCGCAGGCCCATCACCAGGTGCGCGGTCACGATGTCGGTGGCTTCGCTGGTGCGGCCGATCCATTGCCGCAGATGGTCGAGATCGAGTTTTTCGGTCATGACGACTTCGCTTTCGCGCGCGGCGCTTCCAAGCGCTCTTGGTGTTCGCCGATGGCCGGCACCGCGCCGTAATGCCTGTCGTCGCCGACCACGATCGGCGCCGGCGCCGGATAGCTCACCACGCCCTTGGGGGTATCGACCGCGATGCGGCGCAGATGCGGATGACCGGAGAGATCGGCCATGGTGTTGACCTCGGCAAAGGCGATGTCAGCGTCCGCCAGGCGTTGCAACAGCTCGTTGCGCGTGACAGCCGCAAAGCGTTCGCCGACGGTGCTGTCGGTCAGCGCACGGTTCTTGACCCGCTCGACCATGTTGGCAAAGCGCGGATCGTTCGGCAGTTCCGGCTGGCCCAGCACGTCGGCGCAAAATTTCTTCCACTCGCGCTCGCTCTGGATCGAGATCAGGATCTCCCTGCCGTCCTTGGAGCGGAACACGCCATAGGGCGCGATCGAGGGGTGCGCCAGCCCCATCCGCTTGGGCGGCTGGCCCGCTTCCGCATTGAGCAGGGGTACGGTGAGCCAGTCCGCCATCACGTCGAACATCGAGATGCGGATGTCCGCGCCCTTGGCCGTGCGTGAGCGGCCGATCAGTGCTTCCAAAATTGCGGCGTGCGCGGTCGCGCCGGTTGCGACATCGACGATCGACATGCCGACGCGGGAAGCGCCCTCCGGCCCGCCGGTGATCGACGCCAGTCCGCTCTCGGCCTGAATCAAGAGGTCATAGGCCTTGCGGTGGGCGTAGGGGCCATCGTCGCCATAGCCCGTGATGGTGCAACAGATCAGCCCGGGATGATC
>NZ_JAFATE010000631.1 GCF_019244115.1 Bradyrhizobium sp. | reverse complement strand
CTCTCCAGCGCCGAGGTCGACGAGGTTCTCGATCTGTTGCTCAGCCTTGCCGGCGAGGACATTGCCATCATCATGATCGAGCACATCATGCAGGCGGTGATGCGGTTTTCCGAGCGCGTGATGTGCCTCGATGCCGGGCGCATCATCGCGATCGGCGCGCCCGCCGAGGTGATGGCCAATGCCCGCGTGCAGGAGGCCTATCTTGGCACTTAGCCTCACCATCGAGGGCCTCGATGCTGGCTATGGCGCGGTCAAGGCGCTGCGCGGCGTCACGCTCGACGTCAAGGCCGGCGAGACCGTCGCCCTGCTCGGCACCAACGGCAACGGCAAGAGCACGCTGATGAAGTGCATCATGGGGCTGGTGCGTCCAAAGCGCGGCCGCATGTCCCTGGTCGTCGATGGACGATCGCACGACCTGACGCGGCTGTCCGCCGAGGAGGTGGTCGATCTCGGCGTCGCGCTGGTGCCCGAAGGGCGACGGCTGTTTCCAAAACTGACGGTGAAGGAGAACCTGACGCTCGGCGCCTTCCGCCGGGCGGCGCGCGGCGCCATCAAGCGCAACCTCGCCCAGGCTTTCGACACTTTTCCCGTTCTGAAGGAGCGCGAGAACCAGCTCGCCGGCACCATGTCGGGCGGCCAGCAGCAGATGCTCGCCATCGCGCGTGCGCTGATGTCGTCGCCGCGCCTTTTGCTCATCGACGAGCCGTCGGTCGGCCTCTCGCCGCTCCTTGTGTCGCAGACGATCTCAAAGATCGGCGAACTGAAGAAGGGCTTTGGCCTGACGGTGCTGATGGCCGAGCAGAACTTCAACCAGGCGATCCGCATCGCCGACCGCGGCTACATCATCGTGCATGGCGAGATCGCGGTCGCCGCCGGCTCGGTCGACGAGCTCAAGGCCAACGACATCGTCAAGCGGCTGTATTTGGGCGGTGGGTAGTCTCTCCGTCGTCATGGCCGGGCTTGTCCCGGCCATCCACGTCTTCGCCTAAGGCACGAAAGCAAGACGTAGATGGCCGCGACAAGCGCGGGCATGACGGGTTCAGCCCTTCGTAACCGTCGGCTGCTCGATCACCGGCCGGACCGCGACCGGCGGGTTTGCGGTTTGCGCCGCCAGTTCGCCGATCAGGCGGTCGGCGTCGGCGGCGATGTTGTCGGGCGCCTGCAGCACCAGGCGCTCAAGCGCCCAGCGGTAGGAGGCAACGCGCTGCTGCAGGCATTGCTGCACCCACTGCACGATCAGGATGTTTTCCTGCATGCGCGCGACAGCATCGGCGCGCTCGCGCGGCGACAGTTCTGAAACATGCGGAAGCGTCGCATTGCGCTTGCGGTCGAGATCGATGACGCGGACCGCCGCCGCGTAAAACTGCTCGAAGCGCGTGATGTCGTCGCGTACGTCGTCGATCAGCTGCTGATAGCGCGAGGAATGCGAGCGGTGCGGCTCGTCGATCAGGGCGCGGCCATAGGCCGTTCGGTCGAAGGCCACGTTCTGCCGCCACGGCGGGGCAATGCGTTGGTAGTCGCCGAACACCGCCTTCCACGCCGGCCGCGACAGCGGCGGCTCGATCAGGGGATAGGCGAGATCGCGGAGCTGGCGCTCATTGTCGGTGAGCTGAAACTGCGATGGGGCAAGGCCGATGCTCGCGGTCGCTTCGCCGCCGATCCAGCGGTGCATGTCGTCGTTGCGGAAGTCCGCGCGGGTGCGACCGAAATCGCCGCCGCTGCAGCCGCCAAGCAGCAGGCTGCCCAGCACGAGCACGAAAACTGATGAGGAGACCGATGACGAACACCGGATCGAGTTGCACGTCTCCGGCATTTTCACTTTGCCGTTTTTGGCTAGCGCCGGCGCCGCGGCCGGCCCTGGCTCTTGCCCTCTTCCGGACCGCGATCGCCGCTCTTTCCATCATGATCGCGCTCGATGCGCACGACCGGCAGGATCAGGATAGTTCCGGTGTGCGTGCCATCGAGGGTTAGACCGAGCCGCCGCGATGCCGCTTCCGTCGGGAATTCGATGATGGTCGCCATGTCAGCTCTGTTGCCCCGTTCGAAGTGTGAACTCCTCGCCTCGCCCCTCAACCGAACTTCGAAATCAAAGAGGTCTGCGCGATCAAAAAATTCCAGTACCGCGTGCATTCCATCGTTCCCAAATCGTCAGCGGGAACCCCTAACCGCCGATGACCATTAAGGTGCGACTTGCGGCGGCTTTCATTAAGATCAGCAGATGGTTAATGGGGTCTTAAGCCGCGGCCCCAGCCGGCATCGGGGACGAATTTGCGAGCGCGGCGTTGCAGAACGGTCGCTCGCTCAAGTCAGCGCGAAATTCTTCACGAATTGTTTTCCTTAACGCACTGTTAAAGCCCCTCCTGTAGCTTTTCGCGACATCAGGTGACGCGCGTAAGCATGACATGAGCACATCTCCGCGTTTTCCAGGCTTCGACGGGTTGATGACGCTGTCGCGTCGCGAGGGCGTCGACATCAGGCCCACATTGCTGCGCGTCCTGACCGACCTGTATGTCCAGGCCGGCGCGCATTCGAGCGACGAGGAACGGCAGTTCGTGGAGCTCGCCACCCGCCTGATCGATCAGGTCGACGACGCGACGCGCGCCGCGGTGCGGGCACGACTTGCGATCTATCCCGGCGCGCCGGTCTTAATTCTCGAACAGCTCGGGCTGAGGCCCTCCGGGTCCGACGAACCCGCCTCGCTCGTGCGCGACGTGCCGGCCAGGCCGCCTTCAGCGGGCACCGAACCGGCGGACACGCAGCCCTCGATGCAATCGACGCTGGCGATGCAGCCGAAGGACGCGGCCGAGATCCACGACATGTTCTTTCGCGCGAACGGGCGGGAACGGGCGGCCATCCTGCACAATCTCGGCGAAACACCGCTCAAACCATCGCCGCGTATTCCCGAGACACGCGCTGCACGCGCCATCGAGACGCTGGAGATGGCGGCCTTCGCCTCCGACGTCGAAAGTTTTGCGATCGAACTCGGCGAGAGCCTGATCCTGCCGGCGCGCATGGCGGCACAGGTGGTCGATGATGCCGGCGGCGAGCCGCTGGCCTGCGCGGCGCGTGCGCTCGGCATGCCGAGCGCGGTGTTCCAGCGCATCCTGCTGTTCCTCAAGCCGGAGATGGGTTCGTCGGTTCAGACCGTGTATCGCCTGTCGCGGCTCTACGACAACTTGAGCGAACGCTCCGCGCTGATCATGCTGGCGGCCTGGCGCGGTTCGGTGATGGCCACAAGCCGTGCAAAACATCGCCCGATGCTGTACGACGACGAACGCCAGCGCGCGCGTGGCGCGGCGCTGCCCGTGCGCTCCGAGGTGCAGCCCGGCGCGGCCACCGTCGCGCGAACCGGCACCGATGGCTCGCGCAGATAATCGACGGTCCGCGTGCTGACCTTCAGGAGCGCGCGAGTTCGAGAAAGTAACGTCCCTCCTTGTCCTCGGTCTCAATGATCCAGGCGTCGGGATCGAAGCGGATTTCCTTGGCGAGGCGCTCTTCGACGGTGGCTTCGGGCACCGGTTGCGGCGAAATGGGAACAAACAAGCGGTCGACGGGCCTCGCGTCGTCATAGACGGTCTGCGGCGCCGGCGCGAACAGCATGGCGCTGCCGTCCAGCAGCGCGACCTTGACGAAGACAGCGCCCGCCTCCTCGGCCCCGCGGCGGCGCACTGCGCCAAAGATGCCCGCACCCTGACAACGCCGCAGATAGGCCGCGACCCAGATGTTGGTTTTCAATCGCATGGATGGAGACGATAGGCCGCCGCTGAACTGCGCGCCAGTGGCGGCCGGCACTTGCCGCCACGCTTCACTACGAAAATCAGCCTGCAAGCGTCAGTCGACCGAATGGCCGATGACCGACGCGAGTTCGCGGACCATGCGCTCCGAGATCTGCCCGGTGACCGGCAGCTTGCGCTCGCGCTCGAATTTCTGAATCGCCGCCTGGGTGTCGACACCGATCGTCCCGGTCGGCTTCAGCTGCCCGTAGCCATATTCGGTCAGGGCGCGCTGCACCGCCGCCACGCGGCGCGAGCCCGTGACCTGCCCGGTGTCGCCATGGGGCGAAACAGGAATCGACGCGGGCGGCCGCGTCGCGTTTCCAGAGGAAACGCTTCCCGTGGTCGACGACCGCACCAGATTGGCCAGCTGATCGGCGCTCTTCGGCTCGGCCAGTTTGGGTTCGGCCGGCCTTGGGTCCGCGAGCTTCGGTTCGGCACCGTCTGCCTCGGCCGGCCGCGGTCGCGGCAGGAGATTGGCGATGGCGGCACTGTTTGCGCTCGATATGACAAACGATCCGAACATCGGCGCCGGATGCGGTCCGGCCTGAAGGAACAGCGCGTTGGTCACGATCGCGGTGATCGCCGCGCAAGCCAGCACGCCTGCGACGACGTCCTTCGGACTGCGCAGGAACAGACGCATCGCAAGACCGCGCTTGGCCTCCGGCGCTGCTCCGGCGGCTGCCGGCCGGTTGCGGCGACGGGGCGTCTCGTCATCATCATCATCGTTGGTCGGTCGTCTAGGCACTTTTCTTCACCTGCGAGGACGGCTCCTGCTTGGCAGATCGCACGGAGGGGGTCAGCATTGCAACATTGTTTTGGTATTCGGCGCTGGCCTTGGAGAAAGCGCGCGGCAGCACCACGGTGACGGTGGTCCCCTCGTCAACCTTGCTCTGAACGTTCAGTTCCCCGCCATGCAAGGCGACCAGGCTCTTGACGATCGACAGCCCGAGCCCGGTGCCCTCGTGCCGCCGCTGATAGGTCGTGCCGGCCTGGAAGAACGGATCGCCGATGCGCTTCAGATCGTCGGCCGCGATGCCGACGCCGGTGTCGGTGACAGCGAGCACGAGTTTTGCATCGTCGACTAGTGCTGCAACCGTGACCTTGCCGCCACGCTCGGTAAACTTGATCGCGTTCGACACGAGATTCAGCATGATCTGCTTGAAAGCGCGCGAATCGCCCGTGATCTCGGGAAGATCCGGCGCGGCGTTGACCACGAGGTCGATGCCGTTTTCCCTCGCCTTCAACGCCAGCAGGTTGCAGCAACTGATCAGCGCCGCGCGCGGCGCGAAGGGCTCGGGCATGATTTCGAAATTGCCGGATTCCATTTTCGACATGTCGAGAATGCCGTTGACGACCGACAGCAGATGCTGGCCGGAATCATTGATCAGCTGGGCGTATTCCTTGCGCCGCGCCGCGTCGAGCATCAAGTCGTGCTCTCTGATGATCATTTCGGAGAAACCGATGATGGCATTGAGCGGCGTGCGCAGTTCATGGCTCATGGTGGCGAGGAACCGCGTCTTTGCGGCGTCCGCCCGCTCGGCCGCGCCGCGGGCGAGTTCGAGCGCCTGCTCCTGGACCTTGCGCTCGGTCACGTCGCGCATCACGGCGACCACCTCCGCCTCGCCGGCCGTAGCCGGACGCGACGCCTGATCGAGCGGGCGGCAGCGCATCTCGACCCAGATGAAGTCGGCCCGGCCGCCCTCGCCCCGCGTGACGCGGAATTCGACGCTGCATGCTTCGCCGCCGCGTCCGGCATCAGACAGCGCGGTGAGATAGGCCGGACGGTCGGCGACGTGAACGCGCTCGAACAGCCCGTGTCCGGTGAGGCGCGCCGCCGGCACGCCGAGCAGTGCTTCCGCCGCGGGCGAGATGAACTGCACCGCGCCGTTGCGGCCGTGGCGCGAGATCACGTCGCTCATGTTGCGGGTCAGAAGACGGTAACGCTCCTCCTCACGCGTCAGCAGGTCGACGCCGATGCGCGCGAGCGAGTCCGAGGCGAACGCCAGGCCAGCGGCATAGAGAGTGGCGGACAGCGCGCCAAACGCCAGCAGCGTGGTTCGCATCGACGCGCCGGTTGGCGCCGCGGGCAGAAGCGAAAGATGTCCGAGCAGGATCAGCGCGGCGACGCAGGAGAGTGCCAGTACTGCTGCGAACGCCACGACGCGCCGCGAGGCCGACAGCGAGGCTTCCAGCGGCACGACGACGAGCCAGATCGCGGCGAACGATTCGATGCCGCCGGTCGAAATCGCAACCGCGGTGACGAGACCGGCCAGTGCGAGCGAGGACAGCACATAGGCGCCTTCGTAGCGCCCGGTGCGCGACAAAAACCATGACAACAGAATCGGTGCGATCAACCAGGCGAAGGCCAAAACCTCCAGCGCACTCGGCGCACCGCGGATCGCAAGATAGCCTGGGAAAGCCGCAAACGCCGCCAGGCTGCCGAGCAGGCGCGGCGCCATGAAGGCGCGATGGCGCGCCCGCGTCAGCGCGTCATGGCGCGCGGACGGATGCAGCAGGGCATCGAGGCAGTCACGAACGATATTCAACACAATCACGGTTCTCGCGCCCGGTTTGTTCGTCGATCAGACGCTCCGGAACGCCTCCTTGTCGTGGCCCACCGTGTCAGAGCGGAATTAAATGAACGCTAAGGCACCGCGCGGGGTTCGTTGGCCCCACGCTTTTGCCGACAATTTGACGGATCGCGACCGCGCCATTTAACGAAAATGGTGAATGACCGGTTTAACGCGCCGCTCATGGTTTCCAAAAGGTGGACGGCGTGGGCGACGGCACAGCGTCGGTGAACGCCGCGCGTTCATTCGTGCGCGCGAGCCTTGGAACATGGCACGCGCTTCGAAGTTCAAAGGATGCGCGCGGCGATTTTTTCGCAAACACCACGCGAATTAAGCCTGCTTCAATCACTTGCGATCTATCGAGAGAAGTTGGGTGGGTGAGGCGTCGAGATGCGTCGGAAGCGCGACAAGACGTATGTGAGTTGACGACGGGGTTGCGTGATGTGGTTCCTGCTCCGCATGGCATTCTGGCTCGGGCTGGTTCTCGTGCTGCTGCCGCGCGACAAGAACGCCGAATCGCAAAAACTGCCGCAGATCAGCGCGCAGGAAGCGGTGCAGGCCGCGACCGCCGCCATGTCCGACATGAGCCAGTTCTGCAAGCGCCAGCCGTCAGCCTGCGAGGTCGGTGGCCAGGCCGCGACCGTGATCGGGGCGCGCGCCCAGGAGGGGGCGCGCAAGATCTATCAGATGATGAAGCCTGCCGAGCCCGACAGGAAATCATCCGACCCCGAGAAGAAGCCCGCTGAGGCCGACAAGAAGGCGCCCGACCATACGGGCTCGATCGGCGGCGAGGAAAGCGATCCGGCGCTGATCGATATGGCGTCCCAGGATACGCTGACGCCGAACGACCTGCTCGCGGACTGGCGCGCGGCGCCCTGACCTTCGAGGGTCTATCTAAGGACAGTTTTCTCGCTTTCGGCGACCTCCCATCCCATATAAGGGATGGAGTTGGAACCTTGCGTCGCCGGCCTGAAGCGGTTCCAATCGGACATGCTGATCCAGGGCCGGACCGCACCATCACAGGCTTGCCAAACACCCATGACGATCGACGACATCAGGGACAATTTTGCACTGCTGGAGGACTGGGACGACCGTTACCGGTACGTCATCGAGCTCGGGCGCACGCTTGCGCCCATGCCCGAGGAGGAACACTCGGCCGAGAACAAGGTGCAGGGCTGTGTCAGCCAGGTGTGGCTGTCGCGCCGAATCGATCGCGAGGCGGGGGAGGAACCGATCCTGAACTATCGTGGCGACAGTGACGCCCATATCGTGCGCGGGCTGATCGCAATCCTGCTGACGCTTTTGTCGGGCCGCACGCCGCGCGAGATCCTGGGCACCGATGCCGCGGCGATCTTCGACGAATTCGGCTTTCGCGAGCATTTGACGCCGCAGCGCTCCAATGGCCTGCGCGCGATGATTGAGCGGATCCGCGCCGATGCCCGCGCCACCCTTGCCGCAGCCTCCTGACACTCCTCTAGTGCTACTGCGCTATTAAACCCTCGTGGTGAGGAGGCGCGCATGCGCGCTATCTCGAACCATGAGGCCCGACCTTGGCCTCATCCTTCGAGACGCGGCGAAGGCGCCGCTCCTCAGGGATAAAGGGGATGGGAGCCGTCTACCCGCGTTGACGAACGGGGCAACAAGCAGCCGTCATTGCGGGGGCGCTACTTCCGTCCCTTGCGCTGCTGGCCGAGGCCCATCTTTTTGGCGAGCTGCGAGCGCGCCACGGCATAGTTCGGCGCCACCATCGGGTAATCGGCGGGCAGTCCCCACTTCTCCCGATACTGCTCCGGGGTCATGTTGTACTGGGTGCGCAAGTGGCGTTTCAGCGACTTGAAGCGCTTGCCGTCCTCGAGACAAACCAGATAGTCCGGCGCGATCGATTTTTTCACGGCAACCGCAGGTTTTGCCGGCTCCAGCGGCAGCTCGGTACGACCGCTCGAGACCCTGAGCAGCGCTGAATGCACCTGGCTGATCAGGTTCGGAATTTCCGACGCCGGCGTGGGATTGTTGCTGAGATAGGCCGAGACGATGTTCGCGGTCAGATCAATGAAATTCTTGCCGGCGGTTTCGGTCATGAACTGAACCTTATCCTAATAATGGCTTTGCGCGAATGCCGTCTCGCTGGCCCAAAGTCTAAGACAAACCCCAAACTTACACTTTGGCTTGCGATGACACGGATGCGTCCGGCACGCTTCAACCACTTCTAGAATATGAACTGAGTACGTTTTGGCTAACGCCGATAACTTAGGTTACGACGGTTACGCACTTCAAGTGAAGCTTGCGGTCAATTCACCCAAAGCGCGCTTCAAGAACGCTGTTCGAGATGCGCCCGCAGTTCCTCGATTGAACCAAAGCGCATCATGCCCTCGGGCATCTGCGCCTCGATCGAACCGTCGGAAAACAGCGAATAGGCCATGCCGTCGACGGCGCCGGATTTCACGACCGTCGGCTGATCGGCTGCCAGGGCCTCCTTGAACGCCGGGGCCGCCCGGCCGCTCCGCCTTAGTTGTGGCCGCTCCGCGCGCGGCCAGGCGTCGTCGAAGGGGGACGGCTGGAGTTTGCCGATTTCGGCCGACGGAGCGCGCACCGGCTCGGCGACCGCGGCCTCCGATGGACGCGGCGGCAAGCGATCGCGTTCCCTGCGCGAAGAGAACAGCGGGTTGCGTGGCGACTTTGGCGAGGGCGCCGGCACGGCCTCCGCGGCCGGCTCGCTGATCGGCGCGAGGGCCGGCCGTGCCCGCTCACGCGCACCGTTCTCGTCCTGCCAAGGGATAGGCGAAGGGATCGACGGGACCGGTGGAATCGGCGGCATGGGCGGGAGCGGTGGCATTTGCGGAATCGGCGGCGCCACAGGCTCGATCTCGTCGGTTTCGGCCGCTGCCGGCTCATCCCTGCTGAACAGAAAACCCCCTTCCGGCGCGCGCGCCAGAGCGGCGCTCGGCGGTGGCAGAACCGGTCTTGCACCGGTTCCGGTCCGAGGTTCCGCGGGCGAGCGGGGCGGCAACCGGCGCGCGATGTTCTTGAGCTCCCCGACCACCATGGAAAGGCCGATCATGACCATGCCGGTGCATGCGCCCATGGCCCCAATGAAGATCATGGTGTTGCCGAAACTGAATTCCTTCAGCGAAAAACCGTAGGCGACCGCCACCAGGCCGGCCACAATGGCCCCAATTCCGGCGATCAACATGGCACTCATCATGAAACCCGCTCGTTGGGCAGCCCGCGCGCCTGCGAGCCGCCTCCCCGCCACGATACCGTCATAGTTGACACGGCGCCAACCGACAATTGCCCCTCGGGGGAATAGCTACGGATATCCAGTCAGCAATTGTTCAGGTAAACAATAATAATTGTCACGGACAGCATAGATCGTCACGCAGGTCGCCCGCCTGTTTGCGCCGCAACCATTGATTCAGGCCAAATTCCAATTACTTGCGCGGGTATATGCGTTATATGCATCTTGGGGAATAGAGGCTCGAGAGCGCGGAACTGAGCCAAAGAGGGACGCCGGGTTACCAATCGCCATGTCTTCCATTACGACTTCGGTCATCGAGACGCCCACGCGGCGATCGATGGAACAAACTTGTGACGATTTTGCGTTTTTTGTGTTGGCGCTCGTCAGCCTGGTCGCGGGCCTGACATTTCGCGACTATGGACTCGGCTGGGACGACTACACCCACGCCGAATATGCCGACCTGCTGCTGCGGATGTACGGTTCCGGGTTCAAGGACACAGCGGCGCTCTCCTTTGCCAATCTGTACATGTATGGCGGCGGCTTCGACATGGCCGCAGCGCTGCTGCACAAGCTGATCCCGCTCGAACTGTTCGAGACCAGGCGGCTGGTCGGGGCCATTGTCGGCGTGATCGGCCTTGCGGTGACCTGGCGGCTCGCGCGCCGCGTCGGCGGACCGCTTGCCGGCCTGGCCGCGCTGCTGCTGCTGGCGCTGTGCCCGATCTATTACGGGCACATGTTCATGAACCCCAAGGATGCACCATTCGCGGTTGCGATGATCGTCCTGATGCTGGGCCTGGCGCGGCTGGCCGAGGAATATCCCCACCCCTCACCGCGCACGATCCTGATCGTCGGCCTGGGCGCCGGGCTCTCGATCGGCTCGCGGGTGCTCGGCGGACTGGCGCTGATCTATGCGCTGGCCGGCTTCGTGCCGCTGTGGCTCGATGACGTCCGCACGCAAGGGCGCCGCGAAGCCGTCCGCCGCTTCGTCCATGTCCTGTTCGTGCTGCTGCCCGGCCTGATCCTCGGCTACCTCGTGATGGGTCTGATCTGGCCGTGGTCGATCATCAGGGTAGGCAATCCGTTCACCGCGGTCACCTACTTCTCGCATTTCTTCGAAAAGCCCTGGAAGGAAATGTTCGACGGCGCGCTGGTCTCCGTGCCGGACATGCCATGGTCCTATCTGCCGACGCTGTTCGCGCTTCAGCTCCCCGAGGTGCTGCTGGGGCTGTTGATTGCAGGGCTCGTCGTGGCCCTGCTGGCGCTGTCCCGCGCCGAAGTGCCGGCGCACCGCAAGACCGTGCTGCTGATGCTGGTGCTCGCCGCGACGCTGCCGATCGCGATTGCGATCGTGAAGCGGCCCGCGCTCTACAACGGCATCCGGCATTTCATTTTCGTCATTCCCCCGATGACCGTTTTGGGCGGCATCGCCTTCGCCAAGGGAATGAACTGGCTGAAGGACAACCGCGTCAGCTGGCAGCCGGTCGCGCTCACGGCATTCGTGTTCGGACTTGCGCTGCCGCTCGCCGAGATGATCCGGCTGCATCCCTATCAATACACCCATTTCAACTATATCGCCGGGACCGTGCGCGAGGCCGACGACCGCTTCATGCTGGACTATTGGGGGCTTGCGCTGAAACAGGCCTCCGACGGGCTGCGCGAGCAACTGGTGGAACGGCAGGAAGTGCCGCCCGAGGGACGCAAGTGGAAAGTCGCCGTCTGCGGTCCGCAGCGCCCGGCACAGGTCGCGCTCGGCCCCGATTTCGCCATCGGCTGGGACAGTCATGCCGCCGATTTCGCCATGACGCTCGGCGAGTTCTATTGCAAGGGCCTCAACGCGCCCGTGATGGTCGAGATCAAGCGGGACGACGTGGTGTTCGCGCGCGTGTACGACATCCGCGGTCGCACCATTTCGAGCCTGCTGTCGATCCCGGCGCCCTAATCTGCTGCAAAGGGCATGACTGCCACGCCGTTCCGTGCCTTGCTGCACGGGCCAGACCCATTAGGTTCGCCACGCGGCATAGCGAGGCTTTGACATGACTGTTCTGGTGACCGGCAGCTCCGGTCATCTCGGCGAAGCGCTGGTCCGCACGCTTGCGGCCGCGCGGCGCGATGTGATCGGAACCGACATCCGGCCAGGCCCGTTCACGCATCGAATCGGCTCGATCACCGACCGCGGCTTTGTTCGCGACTGCATGGACGGCGTCGCCACGGTGCTGCATGCCGCGACGCTGCACAAGCCGCATGTGGCCACCCATGGCCGCCAGGATTTTATCGACGTCAACATCACCGGCACGCTCAACCTGCTCGAGGAAGCGGCGCGCCGCGGAGTCGCCGCCTTCATCTACACCAGCACGACCAGCGTGTTCGGCGACGCGCTGATCCCGCCGCCGGGCGCACCGGCCGCCTGGATCACCGAGGATGTCGTTCCCGTCCCAAAAAACATCTACGGCGTGACGAAAGCGGCGGCGGAGGACCTCTGCCGGCTTTTCGCGCGCAATCACGCGCTTCCGACGACCGTACTGCGGGTGTCGCGCTTCTTCCCCGAGGAGGACGACGACCGCGCGATTCGCGACACCTATGCCGATGCCAACGCCAAGACGAACGAATTTCTCTACCGGCGCGTCGACATCGAGGACGTGGTCAGCGCGCATCTGCTGGCGGCGGAGAAAAAACCTCGCGGCGGATTTGCCAGATACATCATCAGCGCCACCGCGCCGTTTGCACGCGACGAGATGGACGAGCTGCGCCACAACGCGCCGCGAGTCGTCGCGCGCCACGTACCGGCCTATGAAGCCGAATATGCCGCCCGCGGCTGGCGGATGTTTGAAAACATCGATCGCGTCTACGTGAACGCGCGGGCAAGACGCGAACTCGGCTGGCAGCCCCGTCACGACTTTGCCGCGCTGGTCGCGCGTCTCGGAAGCGGCGACGATATCGAAAGCGAGCTCGCGCGCACCATCGGACGCAAAGGCTATCATGATCGCGCGTTCGGCGACGGACCTTATCCGCTCTAAGCCCCCTCTTGCGTTGTCGCGTTGTCTTCACGCGAACCGATTGCGAAAACGCTGCAGTCTCTAATGGACGACGCACCGCGAATGCACTATGAAGGCGCCATACTCCTCTACACATCGGATCCAAACGCCGCCCAATTCCGGGCGGCGTTTCCATTTTGGTTCCCGCTGTTCGGTTCCCAGTCACCATGCCGTGTGCGCGTGAATCGGAGCCGCGTTGACACGGTTTTGCCACCAATGCGATAGTACGAATCATGTTGCTCAACCGGTCGGCGAGTACCGTCGACGCGTTCGGTCTACAAGCGTGGCGTTCAGCAAAAACTCGCAACAGAATACCAGCGCTTGGTCTCATCTTCGTGGGGCTGAGGCTGCCTGTGTGTGTCTGGAGGACCCATGTTGGACCAGCAATCTCTCCGATCCTCCCAATTCTCACTCGACGACGCGGATATCGAACGCCGCAAGATCATCGTAGATCTCGCGGCCGAGGATATCTCGCGCATCACGACGCTGAAAGGTGTCATCGCGCAGGAGGGCGATCGTTACACGGAGGACTTCTTCCGCTACCTGCGCGACCTCGGCGAGGCACCGGCTCTGTTCGGCCGCCGCGACGCGCTCGCCGAAGCCAAGCGCCGGAAGCGCGAGCATCTGACCGCGCTGACGAACGGTGTCTACGACCAGACCTACGTCGACCAACGAGCGGCGCTGGCCCTGCTCTATAGCCGATACGGACTGGAGACCCGCGCCTTCCTCGGAGCCTTCCATCATCTGTTGCGTGCGCTCGGCGGCGACATCATGAAGCGCTTTCCGGACGATCCAAACGGCGCCTTCCAGCGTTTCATGTCTGTTAAGAAGGTCGCGTTCTTCGACATCGGCATCATCACCGACGTCCTGACGAGCGAGCGCGAGCGGACCATCAGCCAGCAGCAGGAGGCGATCCGCGAGCTCTCGACGCCGGTGCTGCAGGTCCGCGACGGGCTGCTCATTCTTCCGATCATCGGCATGATCGATTCGCTGCGCGCCAAGCAGCTCACCGACAGCCTGCTCCGCGCCATCCGCGCCAATCGCGCGAGGATGGTGGTGATGGACATCACCGGCGTCGCCGCCGTCGATTCCAAGGTCGCCAACCATCTGATCCAGACGGTGGCGGCCGCGCGGCTGATGGGCAGCACCGTGATCATCACCGGCCTTTCGGCGGATGTCGCGCAGGCGCTGGTCGCGCTCGGCGTCGATCTCGGCAAGATCACGACGACGGCGGATCTGCAGGGCGGGCTCGAGGAGGCCGAACGCCTGCTCGGCTATCGCGTCGTCCGCTCGGCCGAAGCGCCGGGGCAACGCCTCTCGGCCTGAGGCACCACGATGCCGGAGGACGCAAGCCATGGCGATCCCCATTCTCAAGCAGGGCGACGTGCTGATCGCAAGCCTTCAGGCGGATCCGACCGATAATGACCTGATCCAGCTCAGGGACGAACTCGCGGAGCGGATCGGCCGGCTGCGCTCCATCGGCGTCGTGATCGACGTCAGCGCGCTCGACGTGTTGGACTCGTTCGCGACCCGCACGCTGCGGGGCATCGCGCAGACCACGCGGCTGCGCGGGGCGGATACCGTGATCGTCGGCGTCCAGCCGGAAGTCGCGTTCTCGATGGTGCAGCTCGGCCTCACGCTCGACGGGATTGCCACCGCGCTCGACCTCGAGGAAGGCTGCGCGCGGCTGCGCCAGCGCGTTGACGACGAGGCATCCCGTGGCAGCTGACGCGACGCATGTCGCCATCGCACACGACAGCGATATCGTGGAGGCGCGGCGGAAGGGCCGCGAGCTTGCCCAGAGGATCGGCTTTGCCGGCAGCGAACTGACCATCATTGCGACCGCGATCTCGGAGATCGCGCGAAACATCGTGGTCTACGCCGATCGTGGCGAAATCAGCCTGAGCGAGGCCGACAATGGCGGCCGACGCGGCATCGTCGTGGTCGCACGCGACGAGGGTCCGGGCATTCCCGACATCGAGCGGGCCATGCGCGACGGCTATTCGACCGGCAACAGCCTCGGTCTCGGCCTGCCGGGCGCCAGGCGTCTGATGGATGATTTCGAGATCATGTCGACGGTCGGCCAGGGCACGATCGTGACGATGCGGAAATGGAAGCGATGATTCCGGCGCCCCGAACCAGCGCGTTTGTCTGCCCCATCGAATGGGGCTTTGCCGCGCGCGCCATTGCCGGGGAAACCGAGTCGGGCGACCTGCATTTCGTCGCGACCCATGCCGGAGGCGTCCTGATCGCCGTGATCGACGGCCTCGGCCATGGCTCCGAAGCTGCGCTCGCCTCACGGCTCGCCGCGGCGACGCTCGCTGAGCATCTGGGCGAATCGGTCACGGCCCTGATGGCGCATTGCCACGCGACCCTGCAAAGAACCCGCGGTGCCGTGCTGAGCCTGGCCTGCATCGAACCCGACGGCCGCGGAATGACCTGGCTCGGGGTTGGAAATGTCGATGCCACCCTGCACCGCGCGGGATCCGCGCGACAGCAGCGGGAATCGCTGCACCATCGCGGTGGAGTCGTCGGCTATCAGCTGCCGCCGCTGCGTGCCGCGACCCTCGCGCTTGCCCCCGGCGACACGCTGGTGTTCGCAACCGACGGGATCGCCAGCACCTTCAACAGCGTGTCGCCGGTCGGATGGCATCCGCAGGATGCGGCCGATCACATCCTGCGGCTCTACGGCAAGGACACCGACGACGCGCTCGTCGTCGTTGCCCGGACCGTCGGAGACTGATCATGGCCGGCGTGATGGAGGACATCCGGAAGGACTACGCAGGGACATTGTCCGGCTATCTCATCCAGGCGGACGAGGAAGCGCGGCTGCACGCCCATGAACTCGGCCGCAAGGCGCTGACCGGCGGGATCGGCGTGCTCGACATTGTGACGTTGCATCACGAAGCGCTGGCAAGCCTTGGGGAGGCCGCATCGCTGCCGCTCGACCGCGCCGCGGAATTCTTGGCCGAAAGCCTGTCGCCATTCGAGATGTCGCTGCGCGGCTATCGCGAGGCAAACGCGATGCTCTCGACTGCCAACACCAGCCTGCAGCAGGCCCAGGCCGCAACGGAGGCAGTCAACCGCGAGCTGGAAGCGTTCAGCTATTCCGTCGCCCACGACCTGCGCGCGCCCTTGCGCAGCATCGACGGCTTCAGCCTCGCCCTGCTGGAGGACTGCGCCGACCTGCTCGACGAGGCCGGCAGGCAGCACCTGCGCTTCGTGCGCGAGGCCGCCCAGGACATGGCCGCACTGATCGACGGGTTGCTCTCGCTCTCGCGGGTGACACGCAGCGAGCTGCGCCGCGAGACGGTCGACCTCGCCGAGCTTGCGCGCAACATCCTTGCGCAGCTTCGAAGAGCAGCGCCCGGCCGCAACGTCGAGACTGTCATTGCCGATGATCTCTTTGCCGAGGGCGATGCCCGGCTGCTGCGGGGCCTGTTGGAAAACCTGCTCGGCAACGCCTGGAAGTTCACCGGCAGGCAGGCCGCCGCGCGGATCGAGGTCGGCATGACGCACGCCGGCCGCGAGCGCGCGTATTTCGTGCGGGACAACGGCGCCGGCTTCGACATGGCCTATGCCGCAAAACTGTTCGGCGCATTTCAGCGGCTGCATTCGCCGTCCGAATTCGAGGGCACCGGCATCGGTCTTGCAACCGTGCAGCGCATCGTTCATCGCCATGGCGGCCGCGTCTGGGCCAAGAGCGAGATCGGCCGCGGCGCAACGTTCTTCTTCACCCTGTGGAGTACCGGGCATGGAGCTTAGGGCCGATCTGTTCCGCGACAAGCGCATCTTGCTCGTGGAGGACAATCCGAGGGATGAAGCGCTTACGCTGCGCGCGCTGCAGAAGCACAATCTGCAATCCGCCGTCGCCGTGACGCGCGACGGGGTCGAGGCACTCGATTATCTGCTGCCGGCCGCCGACCATGCGGTGCAGCCCTTGCCGCAACTGGTCCTGCTCGATCTGAAGCTGCCGAAGCTCGACGGCCTCGAAGTCCTGCGCCGCCTGCGCGAACACGAGCGGACGCGGCTGCTGCCGGTGGTGATCCTGACCTCCTCGGCGGAGGAGCGCGACATTCTCGAAAGCTATCGACTCGGCACCAGCAGCTATGTGCGCAAGCCCGTCGACTTCGCCGAGTTCACCGAGGCGGTGCGGTACCTCGGCCTGTACTGGCTCATTCTCAACATTGCGCCGCCCGCGCAGTAAGCCTTCGCTTCCCCCTTGGAGTTTGCCGATGCCGAAACCGCTCAAAGCGTTGATCGTCGAAGACAATGAACGCGATGCCGCCATGCTGATGCGCGAGCTGAGTCGCGGCGGCTACGAGCTCTACTCGGAACGCGTCGACACACCGGAGGCCCTGAATACCGCGCTCGACCGCCAGGCCTGGGACATCGTGTTCTCCGACTATTCGATGCCGCGGTTCAGCGCACCGGCCGCGCTGGCGCTGGTGCGCGACCGCGGCTTCGACGTGCCGTTCATCATCGTCTCCGGAACCATCGGCGAGGAGACAGCTGTCGAAGCCATGCGCGCGGGCGCCAATGATTTCATGCCCAAGGGCGCCTTGGCGCGGCTGCTGCCCGCCATCGACCGCGAGCTTCGCGAGGCCAGGGCCCGCGCCGAGCGCAAGAAGATGCGCGAGCAGCTCATGATCTCCGAACGCATGGCCTCCGTCGGCATGCTGTCGGCGAGCGTCGCCCATGAGATCAACAATCCGCTGGCAGTGATCGTGGCCAATCTCGAATTCGCGCTGCAGCGGGTCGAGCTGCTGGGCGTTGAACACGCCGCAGTCGCAACGTCCGGCGACGCCAGCGGACTGCGCGAAGCCCGGCAGTCGCTCCGCGAGGCATATGAGGCCGCCGAGCGCGTGGCCCACATCGTCCGGGATCTCAAGGTGTTCTCGCGCGCGTCCAACGATGAACAGGAAGGGGCCGTCGACATCGAGCGCGTGCTGGAATCGGCGTTGCGCATGGGCTCCAACGAAATCCGCCACCGCGCCAACGTGGTCCGGCACTATGTCAAGGTCCCGCCGATCCACGGCAATGAAGCCCGCCTCGGACAGGTATTCCTCAACCTCATCGTCAATGCCGCGCAGGCGATTCCCGAAGGCCGCGCCGCCGAGAACCGGATCGGATTGTCCATTCGCATGGGGCAGAACGACCGTGTCGTGGTCGAGGTCTCCGACACCGGCTCCGGGATTCCGCCGCAGGTCCTTGCGCGCATCTTCGATCCGTTCTTCACCACTAAGGCGGCAAGCGTCGGAACCGGTCTCGGGCTAGCGATCTGCCAGCGCATCGTGATCCGCTATGGCGGCGACATTGTTGTCGAAAGCGAGGTCGGGCGCGGCACGACATTTCGGGTCTCGCTCCGGCGGGCGCGGACGGCGCTGCCCTCGGCCGATGCCATCCCAGCGGAACAACGCGCCAAACGCAAAGGCCGTATCCTCGTCGTCGACGACGAACCGATGCTCTGCTCGGCCGTCGAGCGCATTCTGTCCGTCGAGCACGAGGTCACGGTCGTGCAGTCGGCGCGGCGCGCGCTGGAGATCCTCAAGGACGATCCGCGCTTCGACGTGATTCTGTCCGACCTGATGATGCCGCAGATGACCGGGATCGAGCTTCATGCCGCGCTGGCCAAGATCGCGCCCGA
The DNA here is from genome assembly GCF_019244115.1 of Bradyrhizobium sp. Classification (GTDB taxonomy): domain Bacteria; phylum Pseudomonadota; class Alphaproteobacteria; order Rhizobiales; family Xanthobacteraceae; genus Bradyrhizobium. Next base: position 260 of record NZ_JAFATE010000631.1, on the reverse strand, counting down.
GCTCGCGGCGAAAATGATCTTCATGACCGGCGGCGCCTTTTCGCCGAGTTCATCGGCGTTCCTGGAAAGCGCCTCTAACCCCACGATCGACAAGCCGTTCCGGCCGGCGGCGCTGCGGCGCGTGGTGCAAACGCTGATCACATGAGCTGCATCTCCACATCAGAACGCATCCGCGCTGATTGACCGAGCCGGCGGGTCGGATAGAATGCACACTCCGACCGTCCGGGACGGTCATGATCCTGGTTCGGAATGCGCTGGTT
>NZ_JAFATE010000622.1 GCF_019244115.1 Bradyrhizobium sp. | reverse complement strand
ACGGCCGCGCCTTCGCGCGCGAACAGTTTTGCGTAGGCCTCGCCGAGCCCGCCACCCGCGCCCGTGATCAGCGCCACCTTGCCGTCGAGCAGTCCCATGGTGTTTCTCTCCCGCTTCTTTATCAATTTATTCCACCGTCATGGCCGGACTTGTCCCGGCCATCCACGTCTTGGTTTGCTGCAGCGTCAAGGAAGACGTGGATGCCCGGCACAAGGCCGGCATGACGAGAAAACAATTGGCAGCGCCGCGCGTACATAGCATTAACCCAGCACCGTCTTGCCGTTCCGGATCACCGTGACGCCGCGCGCCTTCACCTTCGCTTCGAACGAGATCACCTCGCCGTCCTTCCACATCTCCAATGTCACCGTCTCGCCGGGATAGACAGGCGACGAGAACCGCGCGACATGCTGCCTGAAAGCCGTGGGATCGTAGTCGGCATAGCTCTGCAGGATGCCGCGGCAGGTGATGCCATAGGTGCACATGCCGTGCAGGATCGGTCTTGGGAAACCCGCCTTCTTGGCAAACTCCGGATCGGAATGCAGCGGGTTGCGATCGCCACAGAGGCGATAGACCAGCGCCTGATCGGGCCGCGTGGAAATATCCACGGTCCGGTCCGGCGCGCGGCTTGGCACCGGATGCGGCTCGGGCTGGCCTTCGGACGGACCGCCAAAGCCACCATCGCCGCGGGCAAAGCGCGAGGCCACCAGCGTTGCGAGCTTCTCGCCATCGGCGTCCTTCAGGACGGTCTGGTGGCGAATGATCGCGCCCTTGTCCTTGCCCTTGTCGAAGACAGCGAGCACGGTGGAATCGGCCGTGACGTGCGCCACTGTGGCGAGCGGCTTGTGAAAGGTGATGTCGCGCTCGCCATCGACCACCATCACGCGATTGAGGTTCATCTCGCCGGGACCCGAACCCCAGGCGGCGACGGAAGCAAAGGTCGGTACCACTTTGAGCGGCCGCGGCGTCGCGGCGGCTTCGTTGACGAAGGCCAGCTCCTTTTCATCCATGGGATCGGCGCCCATGCCGATGCCGCAGGCGTACAGCATCACTTCGCGATCGGTGTAGCTGTATTTCTGGCCCAGGTTCTTCAGCGCCATCAGCTCATCGTAGTTGATCGGCATGTGCGACGTATCCTCCGCTTTTTCTGTTGTCATGCCCGCGAAAGCGGGCATCCAGTACACGCCGGTGCCTACTGGATCCCCGCTTTCGCGGGGATCACCACCTTTTGTCGGGCGCGTTTCGTGCGCATTCCCGCTACACCACCGTGAAGAACGGCAGCGGCGCGCCGTCGGTCGGCTTGAACACGACTTTCACCTTCTGTCCGATCGCCAGCCGCTCCAGGTCGCAATCGACAAAATTGGTCATCAGCGACGGACCTTCCTTCAGCGTCACGTAGCCGATCGCGTAAGGTCCGGTCGCCGATTTGCGCATCAGGCTGAACGTGTAGATCGTGCCCTCGCCGGAACTTTCCTCCCATTCCGTCTTGTCGGAGAAACAGAACGGGCAGATCGAGCGCGGAAAATAATGGGCGTCGCCGCAGGTCGTGCAGCGCTTGATCATGAATCTTCCCTGCGCGGCCGCATCCCAGAACGGTTTTGTCTCGGGATTGGTCACCGGGGTCGGATATTTTTTCGCTTCACTCATCACACACGCTCCAGGATGCAGGTCGAGGCGGCATGGCGCACGCCCAAAAGGCCGCCGGTGCCATGCGCGATCGCGAGGTCGCAGTTTTTCACCTGCACCCGGGGATGCGCCTCGCCGCGCAGCTGCCGCACCGCCTCGATGATCTTTGTCATGCCGCCACGGTTGACCGGATGGTTGCTGCACAGCCCGCCGCCATCGGTGTTGAACGGCAGCTTGCCGACGCCGGAAATCAGATTGCCGTCGGCGACAAATTTGCCGCCCTCGCCTTTCCTGCAGAAGCCGAGGTCTTCAAGCTGCATCAGCACCGTGATGGTAAAGCTGTCGTAGATCGAGGCGTATTTGATGTCTCGTGGCGTAATACCCGCTTCCTCGAAGGCGCGGGGACCGGACCACACGCCCGCGGAGTAGGTGAGATCGAGATCCTTGCCGCCGCGCGGCCCCTTCATGGCCTCGCCGTGCCCGATCAGCCGCACCAGCGGCTTCTTGAGACTCTTCGCGATCTCTTCCGTCGTCACGATCAGCGCGCCCCCGCCGTCGGTCACGACGCAGCAATCCATCCGATGCAGCGGATCGGATATCATCGGCGAGTTCACGACGTCTTCGACCGTGACCACGTCCTTCAGGAACGCGTGGGGGTTATGGTGCGCGTGATGCGAGGCCGCGACCTTGATCCAGGCGAGTTGCTCGCTTG
>NZ_JAFATE010000603.1 GCF_019244115.1 Bradyrhizobium sp. | reverse complement strand
AGCACATGCCGCATCGGCGCGGTTTCATTGCGAGCTGGCAGTTCGCAAGCCAAGGGGTCAGCCAGCTCCTCGGCTCCGGCTTCGGCGCCGGCCTCACCGCCTGTCTCAGCGCAGCGGACCTGCAAGCCTGGGGCTGGCGCATTCCGTCTTTCTTCGGCGTACTGATCGGCCCGGTCGGCCTCTACATCCGCAACCACATCGACGATGCCACCGCGCCGCCGGCCGGCGAGACCGGGTCGCCAGTACGAGAGGTGCTGCTGACCCAGAAGCTGCGCGTTGCGCTCGGCATCGGCGCGCTCGCGGTGTCCACCGCCGTCAACTACCTCATCGTCTACATGCCGACCTATGTCGTGCAAAAACTGCATCTCGATCCATCGGTCGGTTTTGCGGCCGCCTTTGCCGGCGCCATCGCGGTGACGCTGCTGACCCCGCTCGCCGGCGCCGCCTCCGACCGCATCGGACGCACCACCCACATGATCGCGATTGCCTTGCTGCTGCTGCTCGCGATCTTCCCAGCCTTTTTGACGCTGACGAAGAATCCGACGCCTGCGATCATCGTCGGCGCCGTGCTCGGCCTCGCGATCCTGAAGTCGCTCTATTACGGGCCGCTGGCCGCACTGATGGCGGAACTGCTGCCGCCAGCCACGCGCGCCACCGGCCTTGGCCTCGGCTACAATATCGGGGTTACGCTGTTCGGCGGTATGGGCCCGGCAATCATGACCTGGCTCGGCGGCTTTGCCCTGATCGGCGATCTCGCGCCGGGCTATTATCTCACCGCGATCTGCCTCCTCAGCCTCACCGCGCTGGTCACGGTCCGGAGGGCGGCGCTGGCCCCGTAGGCCGCCGCCCGCGTCAGAGACCGCCTGCGCTGCTTTGCCGCGCACCCTCCGCGTGCGCCGCGTTTACCTTGTCCGCGCTCCGGGGCGCGTGGGGTTGTTCTCATCTGGCCCGGTTCTTGCTACCATTTTCGCCAATCCAACAGGGAAAAGTACCGTGAAACGTTTTGATATTCTGGGCCTTGCGGTCGCAGCCGCATTTTACATCGGTGCGGCCCACGCCGAGGAGCTGACCGGCACGCTGAAGAGCATCAAGGAGACCGGCACCATCACCATCGGCTACCGCGAGTCCTCGATTCCCTTCTCCTATCTCGACGACAATCAGAAGCCGATCGGTTTCGCCATGGACATCTGCGCCAAGATCGTCGATGCGGTGAAGACGGAGCTCAAGCTCGACAAGCTCGAGGTCAAGCTCCAGCCGGTGACCTCGTCCAACCGCATCCCGCTACTCGCCAACGGCACCATCGATCTCGAATGCGGCTCGACCACCAACAATGCGGAGCGCCAGAAGCAGGTGGCGTTCACCAACACGCACTTTTTGACCGCGAGCCGCTACGTCTTCAAGAAGTCCAGCAATATCGCCTCGATTGACGGGTTGAAGGGCAAGCAGGTGGTCTCGACCGCCGGTACCACCAACATCAAGCAGCTCACCGAGGCCAATGCCGCGCGCAGCCTCGGCGCCACCATCATCCCCGCAAAAGATCACGCCGAAGCGTTTCTGATGGTCGAGACTGACCGCGCCGTCGCCTTCGTGATGGACGACATCCTGCTCGCCAGCCTCGTCGCCGGCTCGAAGGACCCGGCGGCCTATGCGATCTCCAAGGACGCGTTCTCCAAGCCCGAGCCTTACGGCATCATGCTGCGCAAGGACGATCCCGCCTTCAAGAAGGTGGTCGATGCTGCGACGGCGGCGCTCTACACCTCCGGCGAGGGCGAGAAGCTCTACGACAAATGGTTCATGTCAAAAATTCCGCCCAAGGGGCTCAACCTGAACACGCCGATCTCGCCGGAGCTGAAAGGTGAGTTCGCCAAGCCCTCGGATTCGTCGGACCCGGATTCCTACAAGGCGATGTGATGCGTCTGAGGTGAGACGCAGTGCATGATGTTCCGTCATTGCGAGCGAAGCGAAGCAATCCAGGAATTCCACGGCAAGATTCTGGATTGCTTCGGCGCAAACGCGCCTCGCAATGACGCTTGCCGTAGGCGACAGCGGATCCATTCGTGAACTATCACTGGAACTGGCACATCTTCTTCGAGCCGAACCCGACCGGGGGCGGCAGCTATCTCGACATGCTGCTGTCGGGGCTGCTGCTGACGCTGGAGACCTCGCTCGCCGCCTGGATCATCGCGCTCGTGACCGGCTCGATCATCGGCGTGATGCGCACGCTGCCCTCGAAACCCGCGAACCTCATTGGCTTTTCCTATGTGGAATTCTTCCGCAACATGCCGCTCCTGGTGCAGCTCTTCCTCTGGTTCTTCGTGCTGCCGGAAGTGCTGCCGAGCGCCTGGGGACTGTGGCTGAAGCAGCTGCCACATGCACCGTTCTATACCGCCGCCATCGGCATCGGCCTGTTCATGTCGGCGCGGGTCGCCGAGCAGCTCCGCGCCGGCATCGGCTCGCTGCCGCGTGGTCAAAAACAGGCGGCGACCGCGCTCGGGCTGACGACGGCGCAGGCCTACCTCTATGTGCTGCTGCCGATTGCCTACCGCATCATCCTGCCGCCGCTGACGTCGGAGTTTCTCAACACCATCAAGAACACGGCGGTCGCGATCACCATCGGCCTCTTGGAGCTGACCGGCCAGGCCCGCTCGATGCAGGAGTTTTCGTTCCAGGTGTTCGAGGCCTATACGGCCGCGACCGTGATGTATCTGTTGATCAACGTCGTCGTCGTCACCGCGATGCGCGTGATCGAAAGCCGCGTGGCGATCCCCGGTATGATCGCGGGGAAGTGAGCACGATGTTCGCGAATTTCGATTTCGACGTCATCCGCCGCGCGCTGCCCTATCTGTTCCTCGACGGCATGGCGTTCACGCTGACCTTGACCGCGCTGTCGGCCGTCGGCGGCATCATTTTTGGAACGCTGATCGCGCTGATGCGGCTGTCCGGCCAAAAGCTGCTCGGCCGCATCGCCGGCCTCTATGTCGACCTGATGCGCTCGCTGCCGCTGGTGCTCGTCATCTTCTGGTTCTATTTCCTGGTGCCCTATATCGGGCAGTGGCTGACCGGCGCCTCGCGGCCGATCAAGGTCGGCGCCTTCGCCTCGTCGCTGATAACCTTCATCATGTTCGAGGCCGCCTACTTCTCGGAAATCATGCGCGCCGGCATCCAGTCGATCTCGAAGGGGCAGCCCGCCGCGGCTTCGGCGCTCGGCCTGACCTATGGCCAGTCCATGCGCTATGTCGTGCTGCCGCAGGCTTTCCGCAACATGCTGCCGGTGCTGCTCACGCAGACCATCGTGCTTTTTCAGGACACCTCGCTAGTCTATGTGGTGTCGATCCCCGATTTCCTCGGCGCGGCGAGCATCGTCGGCCAGCGCGACGGGCGGCTGGTCGAGATGTATCTGTTCGCCGCGCTGGTCTATTTCACGATATCCTGTGTCGCGTCCTTCGGCGTCCGCCAGTTGCAGGCGCGCATTGCCATCGTTCGCTAAGCGAGACCTGAATGATCGAAATCAAGCATGTCAGCAAATGGTATGGCGCCTCGTTCCAGGCGCTGAACGATTGCACGACCGCCGTCGCCAGGGGCGAGGTCGTGGTGGTGTGCGGTCCGTCGGGCTCGGGCAAGTCGACGCTGATCAAATGCGTCAACGCGCTGGAGCCGTTCCAGAAGGGCGAGATCACCATCGAGGGCATCAGCGTCGGCGATCCCAAGACCAACCTGCCAAAGCTGCGCGCCCGCGTCGGCATGGTGTTCCAGCATTTTGAGCTGTTCCCGCACTTGCGCATCATCGACAATCTCTGCCTCGCGCAGGAAAAGGTGCTGGGCCGGCCGCATGACGAGGCGGTCGCAAAGGCCATGAAGCTGCTCGACCGCGTCGGCTTGAAGGAGCACGCGACAAAATTTCCGGCCGAGCTGTCGGGTGGTCAGCAGCAGCGCGTGGCGATCGCGCGCGCGCTCGCCATGGACCCGATCGCGATGCTGTTCGACGAGCCGACCTCGGCGCTCGATCCGGAGATGATCAGCGAAGTGCTCGACGTGATGGTCGATCTCGCGCGCGATGGCATGACCATAATGGTCGTCACCCACGAGATGGGCTTTGCCTCAAAAGTCGCACATCGCGTGATCTTCATGGATCGGGGTGAAATCGTCGAGGACGCGCCGAAGACCGATTTCTTCGGCAAGCCGCGCAGCGACCGCGCCCAGAAATTCCTGTCGAAGATCCTGTCGCATTAGCCGCGCCCGTCATCCAATCTCCACTGTCATTCCGGGCACGCGAAGCGTGACCCGGAATCTCAAGATTCCGGGGTTCGCCTCTTCGAGGCGCCCCGGAATGACGGAGTTGGTGGCTTCCGTCATTGCGAGCGAAGCGAAGCAATCCAGATCTTTCCGCAGCGAAGGTCTGGGTTGCTTCGGCGCAAATGCGCCTCGCAATGACCGCGCAAGGCTTTGCGCTTTGGGGTTTCATAATCAGCGATCAAGCGCTAAGAGTCGCCGCGACGCACTCGCCGCCACAGGAGACTCGCTTGCACCCCATCGCCTATGTCAACGGTGCCTTCGTGCCGCTCTCGGACGCCAAGGTCTCGATCCTCGACCGCGGTTTTCTGTTCGCCGACGGCATCTACGAGGTCGCGGCGGTGCTCGACGGCAGACTGGTCGACAATGCCTCGCATCTGGCGCGGCTGCAGCGCTCGGTCGGCGAGATCGCGCTGCCCCTGCCGGAAACGCTGGAGCGCATCCAGGAGATCCAGAAGGAGCTGGTTGCGCGCAACGCCCTCGACAGCGGCCTCCTCTATCTCGAGGTGACGCGCGGCGCGGATAGCGGGCGTGATTTCGTGTTTCCGAAGGGCGTCACGCCGACGCTCGTGATGTTCGTCTCGGCCAAGGACATCATCAACGCGCCGAACGCAAAAGCCGGCATCGGCGTGATCACGGTGCCCGACATCCGCTGGGAGCGGCGCGATATCAAGAGCGTGGCGCTGCTCGCGCAGGTGCTCGCCAAGCAGGCGGCCGCCGAGGCCGGATGCGGCGAGGCCTGGATGGTCGAGGACGGCGTTGTCACCGAGGGCGGCTCGTCCTCGGCCTTCATCCTGACGCAGGACGATGTGATCGTAACTCGCAACAATTCCAACGCGATCCTGCCGGGGTGCACACGCAAGGCGGTGGTGGCGCTCGCAGAGGAGCGGCAGCTCAAGGTCGAGGAGCGGCCGTTCTCTGTCGCCGAGGCGCTCGCCGCCAAGGAGGCTTTCATCACCAGCGCCTCGGCGTTCGTGCAGCCGGTGGTGACGATCGACGGCAAGCCGGTCGGTGGCGGCAAGGTGGGGCCGATGGCGACGCGGCTGCGCGAAATCTATATCGAGTTCGCCCGCGCGACGGCAGTGTGACATCATCTGATTGCCACTAATTCCGCTGTCATCCCCCGGCTCGACCGGGCGATCCAGTACGCCGCGGCCTATCGGCTCAAGCACTGACGTCTCTGGAATACTGGATGCCCCGCTTTCCCGCGGGGCATGACAGCCTGAACAAATGACTCGCGCCTGAACTCTACGCCGCGCTGGCCGCTTTCGCCCGCACCGGCGGCACGGCGCGGAACGAGATCGCGAGCCGGTTCCAGGCGTTGATGGTTGCGATCAGCATGGTCAGGTTGACAGTCTCGGCGTCCGAAAAATGCTTTCGCACGTCCTGGTAGAGATCGTCCGGTGCGTGCGTGTCCGCGATCAGCGTCACTGCCTCGGTCCAGGCGAGCGCTGCGCGCTCGCGCTCGGAATAGGCAGGCGCTTCCCGCCAGGCGTTCAGGAGATAGAGCCGCTGCTCGGTCTCA
>NZ_JAFATE010000757.1 GCF_019244115.1 Bradyrhizobium sp. | reverse complement strand
TTGCGACAGCGCAACCGAGCCACCGCTTGCGCGCGCAGCGACGCTGCGCGCGAAACGGTCCATGATCAGCGTCGATATGCGTCTGCGTTGTGCGGCGGACACGCCTGGCCTTAATTTCGGGGGATTCGCTCGGTTAAGCTCTTTTTAGTCTGGAAACGCCTTCAATTCACCCTCTCGGGGGCCGCCGAATCGGCGCCATCGTGCCGAAATCCTGTGTAAAATCAGCATTCAACTACTATTTCGATGTCTGAGGTCAGTTCCCGCGCGCAGCAGCGAGTTTTGCCTGAGGTCAGGCGCTTCGCACTAGCCGTGCCGCGTAAAAGCCGTCAAGTCCGCCCAGCCGGGGCTCGGGATGAGGCAGATGGCAGGGCAGGGTGCGCAAGTCGCCATCGGAGGTGACGATTTCGGCCAGACCTGCGACTTCGCCCGCTTCAATCGGGACACGGCGCATCTCGGGCGTTTCGGCCAGAAGTGCTGATATCGCCTGCTCGCCTTCCTCCGGCTCCAGCGAACAGGTACAATAGACCAAGATCCCGCCCGGCTTGAGCATGGCAGCGGCCCGCCGCAGCAGGCGCGCTTGCAGGCCGGTCAGGCCGGCGAAATCGGCGTGTTGCCGCAGCCAGGCGACGTCGGGATGGCGGCGGATAGTGCCTGTCGCGCTGCAGGGCGCATCGACTAGGATGCCGTCGAAGCCGCCATTGGCTCCCGGCCATTCGGTCGCGTCGGCGACCTCGACGCCAGCCTCCAGATGCAGACGCGTAAGATTGTCCCGCAGCCGGGCGACCCGCGCCGGAGAGCGGTCGACCGCGACCACATTGGCGCCGGCCTGCACCAGTTGCGCCGTCTTGCCGCCGGGCGCGGCGCAGAGATCGGCAATCGCTTTTCCCTCGACCGCGCCGAACAGGCGCGCGGGCAGAGCGGCCGCGGCATCCTGCACCCACCACGCGCCTTCCGCGAAGCCCGGCAACGTCGTCACCGAACCCTGCAGCAGCGTGCGCACCGTGCCGGTCGGGAGCATTTGGCCGTGCAGGCGGCTCGCCCAGGCACCGGCATCGGACTTGACGGTGATGTCGAGTGTCGGTTCCTGGCCGAGCGCCAGGGCGATGTCGCGCGCGGCCGCCTCGCCGTAATGGGCCTTCCAGCGTGCGAGGAGCCAGGGGGGAATGTCGAGCCCCTCGGACCTGACATCGTCGACGATCGTCCGCCCCTCGCGTGCACAACGGCGCAGCACCGCGTTGACGAGACCGGCATATTTGGCGGCGCGCCGGTCGGACTGCACCAGCCGCACCGAAAGATCGACGGCGGCATGGTCCGGCACGTCCATCCAGAGGATTTGCGCTGCGCCGATCAGGAGTGCACTTTGTGCGCGCGGCGCGTCGGTCGGGACGCCGCGGTCGAGCAGGCGCGACAGCAGATGGCCGAGCGTCCCGAGCCGGCGCAGTACGGTTGCGACCAGACGCCGCATCAGCGCACGATCGCGATCGTCGAGCAATTTCAATCCCGGATGGGCGCCCGCGCCGTCGAGCTGCTCGTCCAGGGTGCGATGCCGGTGCAGCACCCCATCGAGAATGTCCGCTGCGATCCGCCGCGCCGCGAGACCAGGCACTTCGGTGGGGCGTGCAAATCGCTGGGAGGGCATGCTGAGACTGACTCGCAAACAAAAGGAGAAAGGGTTATGCGGTCGCATTGCACCGGACAAACGGCAACCTGACACGCGCATATCAGGGATATAAGAATCGTCTCTGGCTTTTCACGCGGGCCGCACAATCTGTTGACCAAATCTGGAGGTGATCGGGCGAGCGACCTGGTCGCAGAATTGAGAGTTGACGATGAGCGATGGTCCTTCACTTTCTGCGCCGGAGCGCAAGCCCCTCACACCAGAGGCCCGGCGCGCGCTGGCCGAGGCCGAGGCACGACGGCAGGCCGCGCATGCCACGCCGATGCCCAGGGAGTATCAGGGTGCAAAGGGGCCGGAGCCGACCCGCTACGGCGATTGGGAGAACAAGGGCATTGCGTCCGATTTTTGATCGAGGACGGATGTGCGATCGCCAAGCGCGCGAAAGAAGGGCTGCGCAAGGCTGCAGCCCTTTTCGTTTTTGAAGCACAGCTCGCCTTCGAAGCGAGCAGCGGCCTCAGCGCGTAACGACAACCGTCGTGCCGACCTCGACGCGCCGATAGAGATCGGTGATGTCGGTGTTCAGCATACGGATGGAGCCATAGGATACGAAGCCGCCG
>NZ_JAFATE010000377.1 GCF_019244115.1 Bradyrhizobium sp. | reverse complement strand
GCGGGCTTCAGCCCCGTGCTCGGCCAGGAGGCGCCGCAAATCTCCTCCATCGTCCATCTCGTCGCGGCAGGCTTCGGGGTCTCGGTTGTGCCGCAGTCGATCGAGCAGATCCGGGCTGAAGGCATCGCCTACCTTCGCATCGAGGGCACCTCTCCGCGGGCCCCGATCGGCCTCGCTGTTAGCGCCGAGAATCGCTCCGCGACAGTGCGAAATTTCCTCGCGCTCGCGCGCAGGCAATCGCGTTCCGGTTAGTGTGGGCCCCGGGAGCGCCAAAGCGCGGAAACGGCGGGTAGCCAGTGGGGAAAACGAAGGTCACCGTCGAGCTCAAGCGCGAGGGGGGCTTTCTCTGGCGCCTGCTCGGATACAGCAAGGGCAGGCAACCGATCACGTCGACTTTGGCGGATTTTGGAATGATGAAGTCGTGCCGCTGACCTGTAAGGTTTTCGGTCCCAACGGTCGGTTGTGACGGCCGCCGGCTACTGTGCATGAGGTTGTTTTCCATATTTGGTGGGAGCCGCGGCGACCCGATGCGCCGGCTCCATTCGGGGCGTAGGCTCTTCAAGCCGTTGCTCAAATCGTGGGTTTTGGTTTGGAAAGGCGGAAAATTATCGATCTTTCAAGGAGAGTTGACTGACTCCCTCTCCGCCACCGCACGATTTTTTGCTCCGAACTACGATCTTCTACGATTTTCTTCACATTGGCTCCTGCGCAGTTTCCAATTCCCGCTGCGAGGGAGCATCCGCCGCCAGATCTGGTCCCAATTCCGGGGCAAGCGGATTCTCGTGATCGGTGGAGGGAGCAGACTCCGGCTCCTTGATCCCGAACCAGGCCACATACAGCGCCGGCAGGAACAACAGTGTCAGCACCGTGCCTACGATGATGCCGCCCATCATGGCGTAGGCCATCGGACCCCAGAAGATTTCGCGCGCGATCGGAATCAGGGCCAGACTTGCGGCGGCTGCGGTTAGCATAATTGGCCGCATGCGATGTTCGGTCGCTTCCACGACCGCGTCCCATGCTGCGCGTCCTGCCTTTCTCAGATCCTCGATCTGCACGATCAGGATCACGGAGTTGCGGATCAGGATGCCGATCAAGGCAAGCACGCCGAGGATTGCGACGAAGCCGAGTGGCGCTCCACTTGGCAACAAGGCCATGACCACGCCGATCAACGCGAGGGGGGCCACGGCAAACACCAGGAACAGCCGGTGAAAGCTTTGCAGCTGTATCATCAGGATCGTCGCCATAATGAAGAGCATCAGCGGAACGACCGCTTCGATCGGGGCTTGGCTCTTCGCGCTTTCCTCGACCGAGCCTCCGATCGCGACCGAGTATCCCGCGGGCAGTCCTTTTGCGAACTCGTCGACCTTCGGCGCGAGCTGGTCCACGATCGTCTTTGGCTGCACTGTGTCGAGGATACTGGCCTTGAGCGTGATCGTGGGAAGCCGCGATCGCCGCCAGATTGTTGGCAGCTCGATCTCATAGCGCAGCGTGGCCACCGCGCCGAGCGGCACGGACTGGCCTCCCAAGCCTGTCAATTGCAGGTCGCGTAGCGTTTCGATCGATGCACGCTCGGGTGCGGTCGCCCGGCCCATCACGTCCACCAGGTAAATGCTGTCCCGCACCTGGGTGATCGAAGAGCCGGCAAGGACGCCGTTCAACGTCGTCGCGATGTCCTCAGAGCTCGCACCAAGCTGGCGCGCCTTGTCCTGAAGGACGTCGACCTTGACGACGCGCGCCGGCTCCATCCAGTCGAACACGACGTGATCGAGGTGCGGATTGGTGCGTACAATGGCAGCGAGGTTTTGAGAAAATTCCCTAACCTTCGCAATGTCGGGTCCGCTCAGCCGATATTGCACGGGACGCCCGACGGGAGGCCCGACCTCGAGCAACTTGACGAAGGTGTCGGTGCCCGGAAAGGTCTTCTTCAGATAGGTCTCGAATTGCGCCTTGACGCGGTCGCGCGCGGCAATGCCGCCCTTGGTGACGACGACCATCTGGCCAAACCAGCTGTTCGCCGTCTGCACGTCGAATGACAGCACAAAGCGCGGCGCGCCAGTTCCGACATAGGTTGACCAATGGTCGACGCCGGGATTGCCCTCCAGCTGTTCATGCTCGAAGCGGGCGATCTGCGCATTGGTCTCTGCAATCGAGGCGTTCTGAGGCAAATTCCAGTCAATGACCAATTCGGCACGGTCCGACGACGGAAAGAACTGCTGCTGCACGAACTTCATGCCGAACAGGGCAAGCGCGAAGGCCGCGACCGTTACCCCGACGGTGATCCAGCGATGATGCATGCAGACCAGGAGCACGCGCTGAAAGAGACGGGTCGCGCGCCCCTTTTCTTCGTGATGGCCTTTCATCTTCGCCGGAAGGATCGTCACGCCAAGGAGGGGCGTGAACAGCACGGCGACAATCCATGACACAAGCAAGGAGACGGCAATGACCACAAACAAGGTGAAGGTGAATTCACCGGCGTTGCTGGTGTTGAGACCAATCGGGATGAACCCGGCAACGGTGACGAGCGTGCCCGTCAGCATGGGAAAAGCCGTGGAGGTGTAGACGTGGGTTGCGGCCTTCTCGAGGGGATCGCCAACTTCCAGCCGCGCCACCATCATCTCGACGGCTATCATGGCGTCGTCGACGAGTAGCCCGAGCGCGATGATCAGGGCGCCCAGCGAAATGCGCTGCAGCGAGATTCCGGCATATGCCATCACCACAAACGTAATCGCGAGAACCAGCGGGATCGCGATGGCAACGACGAGTCCGGCGCGAAGGCCGAGGCTCAAGAAGCTGATTCCGAGCACAATGACCACCGCTTCGAACAGAGCTTCCGTGAAGCCCGACACGGCGTGCTCGACAACGACCGGCTGGTCCGCGACGAGATGAACACCCAGACCGATCGGCTGCTCGGCCAAGATCTTCGACATTTCCTCCTTCAGGGCCTCGCCGAATTTCAGCAAGTTCGCGCCCGACTTCATCCCGATCGCGAGCGCGATGGCGGGCTGGCCGTTGAAGCGGACAAGCGTGGTCGGCGGATCCTCATAACCGCGGGTGACGGTTGCCACGTCTGTCAGCGGGAAGAAGCGGTCATTGACCCTGAGATTGATGGCTTTCAAGCTCTCCTCAGATGTGAATTGACCGTTGACCCGCACGCTGATTCGCTCCGGCCCCTCCTGGAAAACACCGGAGGGCGCGACGGCATTTTGCGCCTGCAGCGAGGAGACGATCGAACGAGTATCGAGGCCGAGGGCCGCGATTTTCCGGGTCGAAAATTCCAGGAAGATCTTTTCATCCTGCGCGCCGAGAATATCGACCTTGCCGATATTCGGGACGGTCAAGACTTTCGCGCGAATGTCTTCGACCCGATCGCGCAATTGCCGCTCGGTCAGGCCGTCGCTGGTGAAGGCGTAGATGTTGCCGAAGACGTCGCCGAAGCGGTCGTTGAATGCTGGCCCAATCACGCCTTGCGGGAAATCGCCCTTAATGTCTGCAATCATGTTACGGACGCGCGCCCAGGTCGGCGCGACATCGGCGGCCTTCGTCGTGTCACGCAGATAGACGAAGACCGTCGTTTGGCCCGCAACGGTGACGCTCTTGGTGTAGTCGAGCGACTCCAGCTCTTCGAGCTTCTTCTCGATCCTGTCGGTGACCTGGCGTGTCATTTCCTCCGGCGAAGCGCCGGGCCACTGGGCCCCGATTACCATGGTCTTGATCGTGAAATCAGGATCTTCCTGCCGCCCCAGCTGCAGATAGGCGAACATACCCGCCGCCATGAAGGCGATCATGAAATACCAGACGAGCGAACGGTGGCCGAGGGCCCAGTCGGAAAGGTTGAAGGTTTTCATGGCGTGGTGTCCTGTTCGATGCGGACTTGCTGTCCTTGTTTGAGACTGTGGATTCCGGCAGTCACAATGCGCGACCCGGCGGTTAGACCGTTGATGACACGGATGCCCCCTTCCTCCTCGGAGAGGTCGACCTTGCGCAGCGAAATCGTGCTCGCGGGAGCGTCGATGACCCAGACGAAAGTCTCGGCACCTTCTGTGAGCACGGCGGACGCGGGCACCCGGAGAACCGGGTTGTAGGCCTTGCCGAGTCTTGCAGTGACGGTGCTTCCGAGGCGGAAGCTTTCCGGCGGGTCATTCAAGGCGATGCGAACGTGGCGCATGCGGGTCACTTGATCGGCTTGCGGCGCAATTTCGCGAATCTGGCCCAGGATCTGAACGTCAGGGAGCAGCTGCAGGCTGACGGTGAATGGCAAACCGACTGTCAAGGGCACCGGGAAGTCTGCGCCGATATCGACTACGGCCTCTCGGACGTCCGGTCGCGCTACAGTCACGACACTCTGACCCGGCGAAACGACTTGTCCCACCTCGGCGCTCACGGCCGTGACCACACCGGCGAAATCGGCCTTCACTTGAGCATAACTCTGCTGTTCGACAGCCTTGGTCAGATTCGCGCGGGCGCGAGCGGTCGATGCTTGAGCGCCAGCGCGCACCTGCTCTGCATCGTCAAGCGTCTGCTTCGTTGTAGCGTCGGTCTTGATCAGGATCCGTTTCCGCTCCTCGGTCCCGATTGCGTTTTCAAGGAGAGCCTCGGCTTTAGAAAGGTCCGCTTTCGCTGACTGCACGGCGAGCTCGAGGGCGGTCGGATCGATTGCGGCAATCGTCTGCCCTTCGGCCACCAGATCTCCGACGTTGACCGGACGCGCGATGAGGCGTCCAAGCACGCGGAAGCCGAGATTGGTCTGATAGCGCGGCTGGACCGTTCCAACCGCCACAGTGCTGCCAGATGCGGCCGGTTCGATCACAGTGGACAGAACGGGCCGGACAGGCTCCGGCGTCTTCGTCTCCTGTTTGCAGCCGGCCACCACCAAGGCCGAAGCGATAGTGCTTGCGATGAGAAAATACCGTGTTCTCATGATCGATCCTCGCCAAATGTGACAGGCTGGCCAGAGCTCAGCAGCTTGCCTCCGTCGATGACGACGCGGTCTCCAGCCTCGAGTCCTTCCCTGATCTGCACCGCTCCTGCCTCGTAAGCGCCGACAATCACGGGCTTCAGTGACGCTGTCCTGGTCTTGGGGTCGACGATCCAGACCGCGGGCTTTGACCCCACTGCCATCAGGGCGGTCCAGGGCACGGTGATCTCGGTTGCGGGTTTCGTCCCGGCGGTGCCCGCGACGACGCTTCCAAGCGTCATCGCAGCGGGCGGATTTTGGATCGCGACTTTCACGCGAACAGTGGAGCTCTTGGGATCGACGGCAGGCGATATCTCTCTGACGTAGCCTGTAGCGGTCGCGTCAGGACCAGAGACCAGCGCGAGCGAGACGCTGCCGCTCTCTACATCGCCCAAGAACATCGATTCAGGGACATCGAAGACGGCGTCGCGCTCGCCGTCCTGCGCCAGCGTGAAGACCGATTGGGCGGCCTGCACGACTTGTCCGACCTCGAGGTTTCGCCCGGTAATCACACCGGCGGCGCGGGCGCGCAGTTCCGTATCGCCGAGCGCCTCGCGAGTCCTACCCAGCTCCGCTTTCGCCGATTCAAGCGTGCTTTGGGCCGTTCGCAATTGCTCCTGCGCTTGGTCGTAGGCGACGCGGGTGGTGAATCCGCTGGAGAGAAGCAGGTTCTGCCGATCGAACGTCGCCTGCGCCACGCGCAGCTGGGCCTCCGCCGCAGCCATACTTGCGGTCGCGGCGTCAAAATCAGCCTGCTGCTCGGCCGGATCGAGCCGGGCAAGGAGGTCGCCGGCATTGACGTGGGCGCCGACGTCGACCATGCGCGCGAGCACGCGCCCGCTCACACGAAAGGATAGATCGGCGCGGAAACGAGCCTGGATCTCGCCGGTCAAGGTGAGGGAGGCTTGGGCGTCCCGCGGCTGCACGACTTCGGTGTGCACGAACGCAGCGCGTTCGAGGAGGCTGGCGGCGTGGTCATTGCAGGCAGCGAGTGGCGCCGCCAGAAGCGCGAGTGCGAGCGCAATACTGACGTGCCTCAGAATTGCCTGAGCGAGCACATGGCGAAGGGAGCGGTACACGGCAGTCTCCTATTTAATAAACTAAACCGTATAGTTTGTTTATTGGGCCGTCAAGTCCGAAATCGAACCAAGTGGCAAGTTGCATTCGGCAAAAGACAGACGCCCCGATGCAAGATCGGGGCGCCATTGGGGCGTCCGCCTCAATCAGTCTCCATGACAGACAAGAACCCGCCTGTAGCCGTATCGCCGATAGGCGGTGACATAGTAGCAGCCGTCATCAGATGAGGCGTAGGATCTGCCATAGGCGTAAGCAGCAGCCGCGGCATAACGCCCGTAGCGGTAGCCCTGGCCGGAACCGTCTCTAGCGTAACTGTTGCTGTTGTAGCCGTTGGCACCGTAGTTCGCGGTGCGAGCTTCGACACCGCGAAAGTTGGCCTGGCCGCCGCGATCGAGACCACGCAGTCCGGCAGCAGTATCGAGACGAGGCGCACCACCCGCGATGTCACGCGAAGGAGCGCCCGCGGGACCGCGCGGCGGAAGGCCAGTGACAGGTCCGGCCAGAGGACCACGGGCACCGAGACCCGGAGGAGGACCGCCGGCACCGTGGCCCGGAGGAGGACCGGCGAGGCCGGGCGGAGGACCAGCGAGCATAGGCGGAGGACCCGGAGGCGGGCCGGGCAGCTGTGCAAGCGCCGCACTTGGCGCGAAAACCGCGACACCGAGCAACGCGGTCGCAGAGAGGGTGAGAAGAGTCTTCGTCGACATTGTGTGTCTCCTTTGATCTACAGTTTTGATTGGATAGCGAGGTCGTTCACCCGCTGACCGACGGCTGACACGGAAGGCGGTGTCGGTACGGCCTTCAACCGACGACCGGTTCTGGGGCGGCGAGCGGTGACCGCGCGGTTCGCGTGCTGCTCGCGCTCGGTCAGCGGGAAGTCCAGGGCGAACGTCGTCGATGTCGTGCCGAAAGTATGACTCATCCGGCCGCCCAGGCCTTTTGCGAGTTCGCTAACGATCCGCAGGCCGCGGCCAGGCTTGATCCTTCCGAGGCCCGATCCGTTGTCGGAGACCCAGCAGTTCACCCAGGAACGCGTACACATCAGCTTGATTTTGATTTGACCATCGCGGCCGTCGAAGCAGGCATGCCGAACCGCATTCGTCACCAGCTCGTAGACGGCCAATACCAGGCGCCAGCATCGCTCGGACTCCAGCGGCAACGTGTCGACCGACAACACGAGGTGGATGTTCATGCGATCCAGCTTGCATCGACACATGGCCAGGCCAAGTTTGCGAAGCTGTTCGCCGGCATCGACGAGCGCGTCGCGATCCGGCATCGTCAGAATGTTATGGACTTCGATATGCTGGTAAAGCAAGTCGACGACATTGCTCAGCTCTTCCTTGGCGTCGACGTTGTCGGTCCAAATCGCCTTGAAGGAGACGAGGTGGATGACCGAGGCGAGCTCGTTCCTGATGCGGTGATTCAGCTCGTCCAGGAGGGTTCGTCCCTCCAGTGCGGGCGGATGGGCTAGTGAATGGGGCACAGCGGGCTCCTTCTGATTTAAACTATACCGTATAGTTTATTTTACTTGCGCTTTCGCCGCGAACGTGTCAAGCCGGGATCGTCAACGAGCCCGGGGCGCTCGCAGCATCGTGAATACAAGGGTGAAGCCTATGGTGACCAAGAACCAGGATTCGAAACGGCCTC